>JAYVNE010000243.1:0-2775 GCA_043758615.1 Akkermansiaceae bacterium | reverse complement strand
AAAAACAAATCAAGAGAGATAACTCATTCGTTTACGATACATACGCATACACCTCATACACCCCAGATTATTCCTATTCGCCAAGTGATTTTTATTCTTACGGTGGCGCAGACGCTTATACTGCAAGTGACTTTTATTATTATGCGCCTAGTGATACTTATTCTCCCAGTTCATATACGGCGGTGGATTACTACCCTTCCGACAATTATTTATACGGAGGTAACACGGTGAGTGGCAACTCAAAGGTGTATAGTGACCTACTTTACAGAGAAGTAGAAAACCCGCAGGTGACGATTGTATCTGATTTTTGGTTACAAAAAACTGGTTCTTTGCCCTTCTTCCGCAGGCCGTGCCTGCGCGAATGGGGTTTGACTGACGTAGTGGGGCTTTTGCCTGGTAAATGACTTGGGTGCGTGATTTTCTGGTCGGCATTTACCGAATGCTCTCCCACGAAAAAGCAGTGCGCGGCTGAAAAAAAATCAGGCCACGAGCGAAATTGTGTCACAAATTTCGTGCTTCATCCGGTGTCTATAATGACGGGCATACGCCCTTCTACCGGATGAAGCGCCAAAACCGATGGGGAGAGGGCGGGGAGTCTGGTTCAACTAAAACAAAGAATAGCAAACTCTCCCCGAATCCAAAAACACATGAAAACGAAATCCAAACTCATCCTCGCGCTGCTCTTCATGGGCGGCACCATCATCAACGCCTCCGCGCAAACCCCGCCCTCCGGCGAAAGTCGGGTCAGCATCGGTGAACTCGCAAAGATATCCCGCAAAGCCACCGACGCAGAAATGCGGCAGGCGGGCAGCGGGACCTACTTCAACAGCGCGAAGGTCTGCGCTGTGTCGGTCGGCAAGGTCGCTTATTCGGGGGCCAAAACCGTGGCGGGTGGGATGGCCACATACGGCTCGGTCATGACGATTCCGGCCACGGGAGGCATGTCCTCCTTTGCAGCGGCTAAATCCTTCGTGGGGGCGGTTTCCTCCGCGAAAAAGACCGGGACCTATGGGGCGGCGGCCATCAATAACTGCACGCCGTTCGTGAACAAAACCTACACCGCGTTCAAGAGCTACTTCCACTAAAGAAGCCCGTAGGAGCGCGCCGTGGTCCATGACCGCGGCGCGCCACCTTGATGCCAAATGCTCCTCCTTCTCGATTCTATATAATCATTTTCACATTATGAATTCTCTATTTATCAGCTTTGCGGTGTGCGCCGCAGTTCTCTTTCAATTCAGCCGTCCCGTCGGCGCTGCCGATTCGGTGGACACCGCATTGACGCCCTCCGTGACGCCGGCCGCGAGTAATGATGCTCTCCGGCCTTTGACCTTGAGCGGACTCATAGCGCCGAATTCTTTGCGACTGGATCTGAGCACCTCGTATGTTCTGGTGAACTCATCCCCCAGCGATTCCACTCGTCTTTTCTCGCAGGACATTTCCCTGACGGTGCCTTTGACGGATACGCTTTCAGCTCACGCCGCCGCATCATATTCCGTGTTGACTGCCCCGCGGACGGGGAGCACCGGATTCTGGAACGACCCACGGGCTGGAATTTCCTGGTTTCCGAAGACGGGGGATTCATTTGGCCTCGGCCTTGATTTGACGGTTGGATTTCCTGGCGTTGCCACGCCGCCTGCCTCAGTCGATGATGGTGCCAATACTACGGGTGCCATGGAAGTGTCCGCCTTCTGGGACTTCTCCCCCACCATCGCATTCGTTTCCGCCGGAGTGTCGGGCAGGTTCGGCGGGGCTGGCGAAAATTGGGAACCGTCCGCCAAAGCGGGATTGATGTTTCTTTTGACGCCGGAACTTACGGCGGTCGCCGCCTTGGAGTGGGGAATGCAGAACAATGCAGGCTCGATTACCCCCCTTGGCACGGGCGGTCGTTCCGACAATGCCAGCATTCGCCTTGGTGTCGTCTATTCAATTTCAAGGCATTATTCAGGCACGCTGGATGCTCGTATCGGCCTCACGCAGGCGGCACCTGACCTGGGCATTACACTCGGCATTTCCTATGGATTCTAAGCTTCTCCTCCTTGTCGGTCTCGCCTTGGCGTGTGTGGACAACGTCAAGTGCGAGGATTTGCATGGGCTTTCCAGTTTGAGAGGGGAGCATCAGACCTTCTCCGGCATCCGTTACGGTGGATTGATCCGCCAGAAATTCACCAGCACCTGCGGCGCAGCGTCCCTGGCCCAGATCCTGAGGATATATGATCCGCATATTGCGTCCGAGACGCCGGTGCTGGACGCTGTAAAGAAGCAGTTCCCGGGTGCGGATTTGCGCACTGGCATTTCTCTTCAGCAATTAGTGCGGACGGCACAAGCGCTGGCCCCCGGCCTCAAGGTATCGGCCATTGTTTGCACTGCGGAAATGCTGCTGGACTGCCGCGATCCGGTGCTCATTCTGACCGAAACGTCGGGCATGGGACATTACATGGTCTTCTACGGCATAAAGGATCGCAACGTTCGTCTGGCCGATCCGCAATTCGGTTGGAGAACCGTTTCTACAGCAAAATTTAAGAAGATGTTCTCAGGCTACGCCATTGCGATCTTCCCGAAATGAGCTAATCGACTGACTTGTCCCCATGGTTTTGCGAGCGCGCCACAGAAAGTAGGCTCAAATGGCGCGAAATCCTTCTTGCGGGCGGCGTTTCGAGAACTACTTTAGCAGTCCGTCAAGTGCCGCGTGGTGTAATGGTAGCACAAGAGTTTTTGGTTCTCTTTGTCTAGGTTCGAATCCTGGCGCGGTAGCCACTTCAACTTTATTTCGACTGG
>JAYVNE010000242.1:0-24637 GCA_043758615.1 Akkermansiaceae bacterium | reverse complement strand
GGATGGCCCAGCCTTCGGCGTCTTTTTCTTCTTTCTTGAAGAGGCCCATGGCGACGCGCATCCAGAAGAATTGCGGGGTCTCGATGCGGCGGTTTTTGCTGCCGGTTTTATCGACGATGAGGTAGCGATCGTAGAGGGTTTGGATGCCGAGGTAGTCGAAATCGAGGTCGGCGGTGGGGTCGAAGGCGTCGGCGAGTTTGTCGAGGTTGTAAACTTCGAGCAGCTCGGGGTTGAGGCGTTTGATAGCGATGCCGTGTTTGAGGTATTTCTTGAAGGCGGCTTTGTGGGCGGACTTGAGTTTGTCCACGCCGTCTTTGGAGATGCTCCAGTCGAGGACTTCTTCGTAGATGTAGGAGAGGAGGATGCGGCCGGCGAATTTCGCGAAGTCGGCGTCCTTTTCGATGAGGGCCTTGGCGTTGAGGATGATGGTGTTTTTGAGGTCCTTTTCGGAAATCTCATTGCCGACGGAGCGGCGGAGTTCGCGGTCGATATCAGATTCAGTTAGATTGAGATCAAGGCCGATAGAGGCGTAAGCGATGCGCTTGCGGAGATCGCTGCCGTCCCAGAATGAGGAGATGCCTTCGTCGGAAATGACGGTGACCATCAACTCTTGGTTCGGGTCTTCGGCACGTTCTTCTTCCTCGACGCGGAGGCGATTGCGTTGAGCGCGATAGAGAATGTAGTGCTCGGCAGCCTTAAAATAACGTTGGCCCATCAATTCCTCTTGAACCATGTCTTGGACGTCCTCGATGTGGACGAAACACTGGTCGCCACGGCGGATGCGGTCGGTGACACCCTTGGCGATTTCGATAGCGGGCTCGGGGTTTTCCTTGATGGTGAGAAAGGCTTTTCTAACGGCGATTTCGATTTTCGTCTCAGACCATGGCACGACATTACCATTGCGGCGGATGAGGCGGACCGGCAGGGAGTTAGGGCCAGCGTGGACATCGACGCTGCCGTGTTTTTCCATGGAGCGGCGGAAGGCGAGGGACTTCGCGACGTCGTAAGCTTCGTTTTCTAGCAGAGCTTTTTCGATGAGCAGATAGAGATCGCTTTCGGAGAGACGGAGGCGGCCGCCTTCGTCGAGGGACTTGGTGAGTGAATTGGCTACAGAGTGGGCGACATCGGATACGAACTGACGATTGGCGTCCGAGAAGATTGAAATTTCGTCGTGGCTGCGAGAGATGAGGAGATCGGCGAGGGAATCACCGATGGCGTCGGCAACGTCTTCCAACGAGAAGTGGCTGTCCACATTGCCGCGAGTGACGATGATGTCGGCGATGGGTGTGCGTTGTGCGGATGGTAAAACATCACGCCAAGCGAAGCCGCGGTCGGAGAGAGCGAAGCGGTCGATAACGACTTGTTTGAGGAGCTGATCTTCGTTGGTGTTGACGGAGCGGTACATGGTTTTAAGAGGCTAAATTTGTAAAAGGGAATTTTTGTGAATTGGGCGTGAGGTGAGCGAACGATCAACTTCTTTCAGTGACCCAAATGAGTCTCAACTTTCTGCTTTAATCGCTCTAAGTCGTCATCGCGTAATGAAGGATTTAACTCATTCGTGTCTGGCTCAAAATAATGATAGTAACCTAGGGGTGATTTTTCTATTCGTCCTTTGGTAAGCCAGATTCGATTGTCCGAACCTTTTCTATATCGTGAATGACTCCTCGGGATCTTGAAAAGCCTTTTTACGCTGATGAAATCCCCACGACCAAGGGTAGATGTATTTTCGAAATTTATCATGATTTTTGAAGTTGGGGTTTATTGCTCCATTCAATTCTTATCGAGATTAGTTTTAATTAGGCGCTGAAGTTGATGAAAATGAAGGAATGTAGAAATTAACACTCCTAGAGGCATGCAAAAGAGCACCGCTTTTGAGTAGGTAGAATTGGTCGGCTTTAGATTGAACAATGAATTTAAGCCTGAAAACATAAAGAACAAAAACATCCCGACAACGAATCCTCCGATGATTGAACCAAATAGAACTCTCAACCAAACATTAAATTTTTCGGTCGAGTCCATTTTGTGCCAATAGTTCCTCCCTGTTCTGTGGGTATTTTTGCAATGTATACAAAATCCTGTTGGGCAGCCAATCGAAGCTTCCAAGTCGTTCCAACCAGTCTTTTTAAGGAATTCGAGATACTTTCCACAGTGTGGGCATTTTGTGGTTCTATACTGCATTGTTTTACTCCTCCTGCGTTAGTCACAGCTCATCATCATCCACCGACGCGAGCGCCGAGGCTTTTTGGTATTCTGTGACGCGGCCTTCGAAGAAATTAGTTTCCTTTTTAATGTCCATCATCTCGGCGAGCCAAGGGAATGGGTTGCTAACTGATTCATTGAGCGGGGCGAGGCCGCAGGAGGTGAGGCGGCGGTCGGCGATGTAGTCGATATAGGTCTCGAAATCGACGGAATTCAGGCCGATGGCAGAAACGGGGAGGCAGTCCCGGATGAAGGCTTTTTCGAGGTCGATGCCTTCCTTCATGGTGGCGCGGAGATCCTCGCGGAAATCCTCCGTCCAGATGTCGGGATTTTCATCGATGAGGTCCATGAGGAGGTTCCGGAAAACTTCGATGTGGTTCGATTCATCGCGCAGCGTGTAGCGAAACATTTGGCCGATGCCGGGGAACTTGTTTTGCCGATAGAGACTGAGGATCATGCCGAAAAGACCGTAGAACTGGGTGCCTTCCATCACCTGACCAAACATGAAAATGTTCTTGGCGAGCGCCTGCTTGTTAGACGTGATCGTTAGATCGATGTCGCGGCGGAGGGCCTTGCTATTCGAGACGACGAAATTATTTTTTGCGGTGATAGAGGGCACGTCCTCAAACATCGCCTCGCACTCGTGAGGGTTGATGCCGAGCGAGGAAATCATGTAAACGAGGCTGTCCGCGTGGATGTTTTCCTCGTGGGCGTGGCGGCCTAACACCAGCTTGAGCTCAGGGGCGGTGACCACCTCGCGAACCACGTGGAGGACGTTATCCCCGACGATGCCTTCCGCCGCAGAAAAGTAGCCGATACCCATTTTGATGATCCAGCGCTCGACATCGGAAATTTCATCGGAGCGCCACTGCTCGACATCTTTCTGCATCGTGATGTCCTCCGGCTCCCAGTGGTTGTTCTTCATCGTCTTGTAGAGGTCATACGCCCACTGGTATTTCAGCGGGAGGATGTTGAAGAACATGGTTTCTTTGCCGTTGATGACGCGCTTGCCGGCATAGGCGAGCTCGGCTTTTTCGCGATCGAGGACGAAGGTTTTATTTCCGAGGGAGACGGTGGTGGTGGCGGCAGGTGCAAAGGTGGACATGGCAATTAAATCGAGTTGAAACCGGGTGAAACTGTGTGGCGGAAGGCAAACGCAGCGTTGTGGAGACTGATAGCAATTGATGGGCCGGGTCAATTCGATTTTGCTCATGTAGTATCCACAAATTATTCACAATACAAGATGTAGTGGTTTGCTGATCGAGATTACAATGTAAACAGTGCTTAGGATCTAGGGCTTCCGGCGATCATTAAATGAAGGGGTCGGCAGGTCTAGGGGGTGATAAATTTTCGCCTATCTGATAGGCGGGACGGATTTGGGTGAAATTTGAAAAATTTCGTTAAGCGACCCGAATAATCAGGCTAATTTGAGTTTGACATCTCGTAAGGCTTTGGAGATGGCCGCATAAAATTTTTATCAAGCCGGTTAGGCGGTAAAAATCTTGTGAAAATGGGGCCTCCCATGTGTTTGAATGGGTGGGATTTTCGCACTCGGGCGGGATGAGTTCCGCGGTCCGTTCGGGGATTCAGAATTTCCAATCGTGCTGATCCAGCTCGCAGACGCACGCGGCGAGCAAGCGGATGCACTCGGCGATGTCGTCCTTGTGGCAGGACTCGATGGTTTGGTGAATATGGCGGGTGGGAATGGAAACCGCGCCGACGATCGAGCCGCCGGCGACCATGCGCTGGAGGCTGCCCGTATCGGTGCCGCCGGCCGCGAGAATTTCCGGCTGCCACTTGATTTTGTGGCGTTTGGCGGCGGCTTTCATGAACTCGATCATGCGATAATCACAGATGACGGAGGAGTCCATCAGCTTGATGGCTGCGCCTTCACCGAGGGCGGTGCAACGTTCTTGGGGGGTGGAGCCGGGGACGTCGTAGGCGATGGTGGTATCGAGGCCAAAGCCGAAATCAGGCTGGATTTTAAGGGCGGCGGCCTGGGCACCGCGGAGGCCGACTTCTTCTTGGACGGTGAACACGGCGTAGAAGTCATAGGCGGGCTTCCGCTTCGCTTTTTTCAGCTCGCGGAGGGTTTCAATGAGAACAAAAACGGAGGCGCGGTTATCGAGGGATTTCACGTTCACACAGTCGCCAAGCTCGATAAGCGGCGAATGACGCGTGACAAAATCACCCACGGCGACGTGCTTGATGACTTCACTTTTCGGCAGGCCGGTATCAATGAAGTAATCGGTGATTTTCGCAGGTTTGTTTTTTTCCTCCGGGGCCATGATGTGGATCGGCTTGGAGCCCATCACGCCCATGACATCTTTTCGTCCGTGGATGATGACGCGTTGGGATGTTAGGGTTTTTGGGTCAAATCCGCCGACAGGATTGAAGCGGACGAAACCCTTGTCATCGATGTGGGTGACGATGAAACCGATCTCGTCCATGTGGGCTGCGGCCATGGTTTTTTTCGCGGAGGATTTGCCCTTTTTAAAAGCGATAACGTTGCCCATGTTGTCGATGGAGATGTCGTCCGCGAGGCCTTTCAGCTCGGCGAGCACGAGTTTGCGGATTTCCTTTTCGGAACCAGGAGCGCCGGGGGCTTCACAGATGCGGGCGAGCAAGGGGACATCAATGGGCATGACGCTGGGAAAACTAGCGAGCGTGGCCCGGCTGACGAGCGCGAAATGTGATGCGGAATTGCGGCTTGGCGACGGCGGGTGGAGCGTTACATTGCGGGCATGAAACGACGATTGATGATCGACTTGGGCGGGTTGCCCGAAGAAGGGAAGGCATTTTCTGGAGAACTGCCAAAAGAAATTTTCGGCCTGGCGGACGACGATGCACAGGCAATGGGGCCCTTGGAATATGATGTATGGGCGCAGCGCTTCAGCTCGGAATTGTTACTCACGGGCACGCTCTCCGCACCTTTTGAATTCACCTGTGTGCGCACGCTACACCCTTTTATTCAAACGATTCGGGTGGATGCGGCGGTCTCCATCGAGATCGAGCGAGAGGGGGAAATCGATGCCTCGGATGCCTTGCGCGAAGAGGTATTGATCAACTTTCCGGTGGATCCCCGATGCGAGGAAGGAGACGTGCCGCAGAAATGTGAAATCGATTCCCGATATTTATCAGTGGACAAGTCGGCAGAAGATGAGCTACCCAATCCGTCCCGCGCCGAGAGTGATGACCGTTGGTCTGCTCTCGACAACCTCAAAGACCTCAAGGACCAAACCTAACTAACTTAAGACCATGGCCGTACCAAAGCGCCGCCAATCCAAAAGCCGTCAGAAAATGCGCCGTGGCGCAACCCGTTGGCGTGCACCGATCTTTAAAAGCTGCCCTGAGTGCGGCAGTAAAGTGCCTTCGCATATCGCTTGCCCATCCTGCGGCTATTATCGCGATCGCCAAGTGCTCGACGTTGAAGCTCTCTGAGGCTTCTGCGTGATTCTACCTTAAAATGCCGCTCAGGGAACTCCTTGGGCGGTTATTTTTCGTATCGGTTTTCGTTTTCAAAATTCGCTTAATCCGCATCTTCAAATCTCTGCATGAAAGTCGCCCTGGACGCCATGGGTGGGGACTACGCCCCCGCTGTGAACATCGGAGGAGCTATTGACGCTTTGCGTTACTACCCGAAGCTTCAACATCTCTATCTGGTAGGTGATCAAGCGGTTCTGGAGTTGGAATGCGCGAAACAAGGACTCGATCTAACGGATTCGCGGATCAGCATCGTCCACGCGCCGGAAACCATCGGGATGTCCGAGCCGGGTGCGAAGACGGTCCGTAAAAAAAAGTTTTCATCGATCAACGTCGCCATGGACATGGTGAAGGATGGCATTGCCGATGCATTTGTATCCGCCGGAAACACCGGAGGAGCGGTGGCTTCGGCGACCTTGAAGCTCCGCACGCTGCCGGGGGTGGATCGAGCGGGCATCGCCTCCGCATTGCCTAACGAATATGGGATCTGCCACATTCTGGACGCCGGGGCGAATCCTGAGGCGAAACCCGAGCATCTCGTGGCATACGCCGTGATGGGCACCGCTTTCTCTCGCGGCGTCCTCGGCGTGAAAGAGCCTAAAGTGGGCCTCATGTCGAATGGCGAAGAAGACGAAAAAGGCACTGCCTTCACCAAGGAAACTTTCAAGCTGCTCAAGCAAACGCCGGGCATCAACTTCGTCGGAAACGTCGAAGGCCGCGATCTTTTCGAAACCGAACTGGATGTGGTGCTGTGCGATGGATTCGTAGGAAATATCATGCTGAAAACCATCGAGGCCACGGCCAAGGCGGTTTCCAAATGGCTGAAAACTGAAATCAAAGGCAATCCACTGCGCATCGCAGGAGCCATGCTTGCCAATGGTGCCTTTAAGGCGCTCAAGGAAAAAAGCAGCTATGAAACTTACGGTGGCAGCCCGTTGTTAGGGGTGAATGGAGTGGTGATCATCGCCCATGGTTCATCATCCTCGCTCGCGGTGCGCAATGCCATCCGGGTCGGGCTTGAGACCGTGGAAACCCGCGTGAATCCGCGGATCGAAGAGGCCCTGGCCGCGATTGCTGCCGGGGCGGTTGCCGGGCGCTAACCCCTACCCCGCAGTCTTCCAACTTCGCGCTTGTGGGGACCGCCGGTGGGTTCCAATCTCGCGCCGCATGAGTGAAGTCACGTCCGCCATAGAAGTTTGCATCGCAGGGACCGGCAGTTACCTGCCTGAAAGAATTCTTACCAACGCTGAACTCGCTATTCTGGTAGATACGAGCGACGAATGGATCACCAGCCGCACAGGCATCAAGGAACGCCGCATTGCGGCCGAGGGCGAATTCACCTCGCACATGGCCACTCACGCCGCCCGGCGGGCGCTGGAGCAGGCAGGGATGGCTGCGGAAGACGTCGAACTGATCATCATCGCCACCATCACCCCAGACACACCCACACCCGCCACGGCCTGCTATGTGCAACAGGCGCTCGGGGCGAAAAATGCGGTGGCCTTTGACATTTCTGCGGCGTGT
This sequence comes from Akkermansiaceae bacterium, assembly GCA_043758615.1. GTDB lineage: Bacteria > Verrucomicrobiota > Verrucomicrobiia > Verrucomicrobiales > Akkermansiaceae > Luteolibacter. The sequence goes on along the minus strand of JAYVNE010000242.1, from coordinate 17,431 downwards.
TCGGGATTTCTTTATGCAATGAAGATCTCCAAGCGTCTCATTTCCGATGGTGCCTTCAAAAACGCGCTCATTATCGGCGCGGAGAAGCTTTCCTCAGTGACCAATTGGGAGGATCGCACGACCTGCGTGCTTTTTGGTGATGGAGCCGGAGCTGCTGTTCTACGGCGCGCCGAGCCGGGTGAAGGCTCGATCCTTGCCACCGAAATGGGCACGGATGGCAGCCTGACTCACCTTCTGAATATCCCTGGTGGCGGCTCTGCATGCCCGATCACTCAGGAAAATGCGAATGATCACCTTCACACGCTCACCATGATGGGCAAAGAGGTCTTCAAGCATGCCGTGAACCGCATGAAGGAGGCGGCGGAAAAAGTCATCTCGCGCGCAGGATTACAACCTGAAGACATCGCCTGCGTGATCCCCCATCAGGCGAACTTGCGGATCATCGATGCCATTGCCGATCGTCTAGCAGTTCCTAACGAACGGGTTTTCGTGAACCTTGATAAATATGGAAACACTTCTGCGGCAGCGGTGGCCATCGCGCTCGATGAAGCGCACCGCAGCGGTGCCTTCAAGCGTGGCGAACATATCGTAATGGTAGTTTTTGGTGCCGGCCTCACGTGGGCGGCAGCGGCAATCCGGTGGTGATATTCACCTGGGGCCACTCATCTTGGGCCATCATTGGGCTCACAAAAAATCAGGCCACTTAGAGTCCTCCAAGCGGCCTGATCATTGAAAAATCCCTGAGGTTGGGAGTTAGAAATTGTACCGTGCGCCAAGCTCGAATAACAAGTCATCTCCAAGGTCCACTGAACCGGTGAAATGCTTACCGCCGACACCCTTTCCACTGACATCGACGTCATCAAGATAGATCCAGCGGGCACCGCTGAAGACTTCGAAGTGCTCATTTACGTTGTAGATGAGGCCAGCGAAAACTTGCCCGGTCAAAACCCAATCCGTTTCGGAAAAGTTTCCGATTGGCGCGTTTGCCGAGAAATCAACGTAAGCGACACCCAAGCCCGCGCCGAAGTAAGCATTTAAGTTACCAGTGATCGCGCGCTCAAACTTAATATTCCCGGTGATCGGCACGATATCGAGATCGTAGGACGTGCGGCCTTGAAGCCGGGTAGTCCGACTTGATAGATAATCTTTTGCATCCCCAATCGAGTTAGACCCACCTGGGAACGGACTGACATTGCTGGTGATCGTAGTCGTCGTCGCGGTGCTATCCCAGCTCTCGTCCTTGTGGGCGTAGCCCACTTCACCGAAGAACGAGACATCGAAACCGGCAAGCTTCCAGCAGGTATCGACTCCAACGTGGGCACTGTACATCGGTGCCTCCAAGTCGGTGAGGTAACCCACGGAACCACCTGCAAACCACTTTAACATGCAAGATTCGGGAGCTGGCTCGCTGGCGACAGGGGTAGGAGTGCCAGCAAATGCAGGAAGTGAGGCGAGGAGAGATATGGTAAATAGTTTTTTCATAACGTCAGAAAATTGACCAAACGCATGATAGATTACAACCAAAAAATACACAAAAAATCGAAACAGCACTTCCTTCCTTCAACCCCTCCGCCTCAGTTTTTAGAGTCAAAAACGATAAGTTAGCATCAGCATTCAGACCAACACGAATCAAAAAACAAAGCAGCCCTGTTGGCGTGTTTATGTGCCGCTACGGAAGCAGCAGCACCCCATTGATTATTTCTGCGGGGCCAGTCCTTTAATGCCCCCGTTTTCAAATAGTTTCGCCGCCTTTTTAATATCAATAGGAGGTAATTCCACATAGTCCGCCTTCTTTTCGAGGTCCTTTGCTTCTAGATCCGAATCCACCCTCTTGGCGGCCTCTCGCAGCATGGGGCCGGCGGAGGCGTCTCCCAGAATGATCATACAGTCGGCGGCTGCAGCCCGAAGTTCAGGATCAGGATTCACTAGATATGGCTGAATCACTGGAAGTTGCGCCTTATCATAAGTAGTTGCGGCATCGTGCATCTTCTCGATCACGGCGTCTCTGGCTTGTCCGATAGCGGCAGCGGCTTCGGGACTCACGGGTTGGGGCGCCGCTTTTGCAGTGGATGAAGGTGCTGTTTTCTCTACCAAAACGGTAGGCCGATGCTTTTCGGAGAGAGATTCAGTTTTTTGATGGATATTAGATAAATTGCTAGAAAATGAATGCCAGCCTACCCAAATGGCAACGATCAATAAAAGGCAAGCTATCAGAATATTTTTAGAGATTTTCTGCATATCGGGATAGTGCAACATTGTACAAAAACAAGACAACAAAAAACCATCAACACACGAAGTGTTGATGGTTTGAGGTTTGATTCGCAAAAATCGAACTCAGGATTCAAAAATAATCGCCTTGCCGCTAGTTGCCTTGATCCAGCCTTCGATGATGGAATCACCACCTTGCTTAAGTTCGGAGTCATTGAATCCGGACCCAATCTGAGTCACATTCTCCTCTTGTTGCGTTCCACGTAACACGCCGAGAATGCTCGAGAAACTAAATGCGCCTAACGTGGCGTAGCCATCAACGCTATTATAGGTGCCGTTACCGATGTAGAGCCCCTGAGTCTCGAAGTTATAGCCGTTGAACGCGTCTGAGTCGATGGAAGCGAGGCCCTTGAAGGAATAAGATTCAGTAGTCGTCTCAGAAGCTGATGGGGTGGACTTGGTAATAGTTTTGCCCGTGTATGAATCGAGAGAGTCTTCGGCAGAGACATCAAGATATTGATCAATTTCAATGGATTCCTGACCCTTCTTGGTGAGGAAGGCACCTTGAAGATCGCCGTCTTGGCTAAGAATGCTGATCGACCAGCCGGAAATGCCACCAGGAGGGAGAACATGTTTTGCGTCGAGAAGCATTAAAAGCTCTTTATTGGAAAGCTTACGAGTTTCGATTGAAGCTTGGTAACTTTCGGTGACCGTGCCTGGAGCCGTTCCCTTTGTTGTGGACGTTTCAGTGCCTTGGCCGGCGAGGGTTAGGGCGAGAGTGGCCATGTGTTCGAGCGTTGGAATGTGATTTGCGTTGGCTTGCACTGCGGAGGCCGCAAGTGCGAATCCTGCAAGAGCCATCGATAATTGGGATGTTGTTTTCATGATTTTAACTTGGTTGAATTCTAAATCGAAGGGCGAGAGAAATCCAATTCGATCTACCTTCAATCCCTAACTTTACCCTGAATTTCTGTCAAACCAAAAAAACACCAGATCCGCAAAAAAAATGCGGCTCTGCTGTGAAAATAACGAGTGACAAAATCCTCAAGAATCATGCTTCCTTCCGACACTATCTAAAAGAGTCCGTAGTGGCCTGATTTATTATGATATAGGCTTTTCTACAGCAAAACGAGCGTTCAAGGTAATCCTCAGAATGTCCCACCGCACTTCCCCGGTTGATCTCGCAGGCATGCCGCCGGGCATCCCTTACATCATTGGCAACGAGGCTGCCGAGCGATTTTCCTTCTACGGGATGCGGACGATCCTCGTCGTTTTCATGGCGCAGTACTTGGCGTTCATGGATGGCCACGGCGAGCGGTCTATGAGTGATACGCAAGCGGTGGAATATTACCATCAGTTCGCCAGTTGGGTTTACTTCACTCCGCTAGCAGGAGCCTTGATCGCAGATATTTTCCTCGGAAAATACCGGACCATCCTTTGGCTTTCCATCGTTTATTGCTTCGGTCACGGGGCGCTTGCGTGCATGGGTTCATTCGGGAATTCACAGGGGTGGTTGTTAGCTGGGCTACTTCTCATTTGCATCGGTTCCGGCGGGATCAAGCCATGCGTCTCGGCCCACGTCGGTGACCAGTTCGGGAAACGAAACTATCAACTGATTCCACGGATATACAATTGGTTCTATTTTTCGATCAATTTTGGTTCGTTCTTCTCCACGCTTCTCACGCCGTGGTTATTGGAACATTATGGTCCCCACTGGGCCTTTGGCGTGCCCGGTGTGCTGATGGCCATCGCAACTCTCATGTTTTGGTTAGGGAGGAACCGCTTCGTCCACATTCCGCCATCGGGGCTCGGGTTTTTCCGTGAGGTGTTTTCCCGTGAGGGGATGATGGCGTTAGGAAAACTCGCGCCGTTGTTTGTGTTTATCGCAGTGTTCTGGTCACTCTATGATCAGACGGGATCCTCGTGGGTGTTGCAGGCCGAACAAATGGATTTGAAATTCATGGGCATCACCTGGCTGGAATCCCAGATCCAAGCGGTTAATCCTATTCTCATCCTCGTTTTCATCCCGCTGTTCACCTTCATCATTTATCCGGCGATCGACCGCTCCTTTCCACTTACGCCCATGCGCAAAATCGGAATCGGCATGGCGCTCATGGCGGTTTCTTTCGGCCTAACAACGCTTATTCAAACCTGGATCGATGCCGGCCAGCGCCCGTCGATTGGCTGGCAGATCCTCGCCTTCGTGCTGATCACCGCATCGGAGGTGATGGTTTCCATCGTGGGCTTAGAATTCGCCTACACCCAGGCCCCCAAAGCAATGAAATCTTGGGTCATGTCCTTGTTCTGGCTCTCCGTCTGGGGCGGCAATCAATTCACCGCGCAGGTGAACCATTCCATTGCCATTGCGTCCCCGGCGGAGCAGCAGTTCGAGCAGGCCACCCGCAAACTTCCTCCTGATTGGCAGAGCTCGCCGCGGTCGATCGTTCTCCCCGGATATTCCCCTTCTCCGGATGATGATATCTTGGCCCGTTGTGGAAACGGCAGGCTCGACAGCATCGAAATCCCCGGGCGCGAAGTTTACCTAACTGCTGCTACGAAACTAGAAGCGAATGCCGCTGAAAACTTCCTCAGCCGGGAAGCCGGACAAACTTTGTTAGGCGGGGCCAAGGACCATTGGGGAAATTTGTTAGTTTATGATCTCATCGATTCCAGTCACGCCCGGATTTACAGCGCCGGGCCAGACCGCATTCTGAAAACCCAGTGGGATCAAGGCATCATCTTGGAGAAGAATGACGCCGCGACCAGCGCGGTCCCGGACACCTGGCTGACCCGCCGGAAAGCGGCACTTGGGATCGTGGAAAAAATTTCTAACAGCGGTTTCTCGCGCACGGAATTCATCGGAGGCCAGACGAAACTCGAAGGTGCGGCTTACTTCCGTTTTTTCACGTGGCTGGTGCTCGCTGCCACTATCGTCTTCATTCCTTTTGCTTGGTTTTATCGGCCGAAGGCTTATCTACACGAGTGATTCTACTCATAGGTCCTATAAGACCTATAAGACCTATAAGACCTATGGGACCTATGGGACCTATGGGACCTATTTATGCGAGATGCTTCATCACCGCCGCAGATAGCAATTTCCCATCTGCCCGGCCTTCCGCGAGCTCTTGGGCGCGTTTCATGACTTTCCCCATGTCCGCTTTGCTGGTGGCACCGGTATCCGCCACCGCTTGTTCGATCATAGCTAATAGTTCAGCCTCAGTGAGCGCGGCAGGCAGATAACGTGAGAGAATTTCGATTTCCGCCTTTTCGTTGGCGGCGAGTTCTGGGCGACCTGCTTTTTCAAATTGCTCGATCGAGTCCACCCGCTGTTTGATTTGCTTCCTAACAACAGCCATGACTTCAGCCTCCTCCAGCACGATACTCAAATTTCCCTTTTCGATGGCGGCATTCATCAGCGCACTTTTTAGCGCGCGCAGGGCGTTCAGCGCGATGCTGTCCTTCGCCCTCATGGCGGTTTTGATGTCTTCAGGAAGTTGGGTAGCGGTGCTGCTCATGCGGGAGTCGTAGCATGAGTGTGGCCGTGAAAAACAAAAAAATAGGCCGCATTTTCTAGCCGTTCAGCTTCGCCAGTGCTTTCGGTAGGAAAATTCCGTCTTTTCTAATCAATTTCCCATCGAACCAAACTTCGCCGCCGCCATAGTCCTTGCGTTGGATATTCACCATGTCCCAATGGACTTGCGAACGGTTGCCGTTGTCGGCCTCCTCATAGGCTTGGCCGGGGGTGAAGTGGAAGGAGCCGGCAATTTTTTCGTCGAAAAGAATGTCCCGCATCGGCTCGCGGATCACGGGGTGGAAACCGAGGGCAAACTCACCGATGTAGCGTGAGCCGGCATCGGTATCAAGGATGCGATTAAGGGCTTTGGTTTTCGCTCCGGCTTCCGCTTTGATGATTTTCCCCTCAGAAAACTCCAAGTGGATAGAGTCGAAAGGGATGCCTTGATAGATGGTGGGCGCGTTGTAAGTAATGTGGCCTTCCACCGAGTCCTTGACGGGAGCGGAAAAGACCTCTCCATCGGGGATGTTATAGTTTCCGCCGCAGACGATGGCACCGATGTTTTTGATAGAAAATTTCAAATGGGTGCCGGGGCCGATGAGTTCCACGCGGTCAGTCTTTTCCATCAGTTTCTTAAGCGCGTTCATCGAGGGGACAAGCGCCTTGTAATCGAGCAAGCAGACCTTGAAATAGAAGTCCTCGAATGCCTCGGTGCTCATGCCGGCCTGCTGGGCCATGGAGGCGCTAGGCCAACGCAGAACACACCACTTGGTTTTTTTCACGCGGTGATCGAGCACCGGGCGCATGTGTTTCATGGCGAGCTGCATGCGTTCCGCTGGGACATCCGAGGTCTCCGCGATGTTATGGCCGCCGCGGATGGCGATGTAGGCATCCATGTCCTTCATCTCGGCGAGTAGGTGTTTGGTGAGAATTTCGTATTGCTCATTTTCCGCACCACGGAGCATTTCGCGAGTGAGGCGACCTTGGTGGACGCGAAGGAAGGGAAAAGCGCCTTTTGCGCGGGTCTCGCGGATGAGGGCAAGGCCGATGGAATCCGGGACGTCGTGCAAATCAAGCAGGACTTTTTCGCCTTTTTTGAGCGAGGTGGAATACCGGACGAGTTGGCGGGCGAGAGCGTCGATGCGGGTGTCGTGCATGAGCTGTCTGATAGCGGGGAAAGCGAATTTTTCCAAGTGCCAAGTCTTGGGAAGTTGAGAGTCGATGGTGAGTATTACATGCGGATGACATTGTTGTCATTTTATCGAATGTGATTTGCCTGTCACAAAACGTTACGCAAATAATGAGGTATTCGCATGTCATTGCCTTCACCTTTCCGTCTGAACCATTTCTTCGAATCATCGGCGGCGCGTGTTCCGCACTCGGCATGTGTGATTACCGGAGAGCGGACCTGGACCTACGTCGAAGTGGATGCCGAGGCCAACCGGCTCGCACGCCGCTTGGCCGCGCGGGAGGGAGTCATGCCGCGCCACCGCGTGGCGATCATGTTGAAACCCGGGCTCGATGCTTATCTAGCAACACTGGCAATCTTGAAATGTGGGGCCACCTTCGTGCCTCTTGATCCCTCGTTTCCAGACGAGCGCGTGGAATTTATCCGGGCAGATGCCGGAGTCTTCTTGTTCATGGACGAGGTGAGGTTCGCCAATTTGCGCAACGATCGCGCGGAAGACATTGCGTTACCAGTGCAGCAGGACCACGACGAGGAGGACCTCGCCTACATCATTTACACCTCGGGCACCTCGGGTAAACCGAAGGGCGTGGGCATTACCCACTCGAACATCTCGAACTTCCTGCGCGTGGTACCATCGATTTACGGCGTCGGATCCTCGGACCGCGTCTATCAAGGGATGACTCCTTCGTTCGATTTTTCGCTGGAGGAGGTGTGGCCGACATGGATCGCGGGAGCCGCGCTAGTACCACCACCGAATGGCGAACGCCTTATTGGCGATGAGCTTCACGAGTTCCTCAACCGGAGATGCGTGACCATGATGTATGTCGTGCCTACGCTGCTGGCCACCATTTCAGATGAGCTGCCGGATCTGCATACCATCAACGTGGGTGGCGAGGCTTGCCCGCGGGAGCTGGTCACGCGATGGAGTAGGCCGGGCCGCCGAATCCTCAACACCTACGGCCCTACGGAAACCACCATCACCGCATCTTGGGCCGAGCTTTCCGCAGATCGGGCGGTGACCATCGGCAAGCCCCTGCCCACCTACAGCATCCGGCTTCTCGACGATGATTTGAATCCGGTGATCGACGGCACGGGCGGCGAGATTTGTATCGCGGGTCCAGGGGTCGCGCCCGGCTACATTAACCGCCCGGAACTCACCGCCGAGAAGTTCGTCATTCTGGACGGCCAGCGTTTCTACCGAACCGGGGATCTCGGTCGCTTAGGCGAGCATGGCGAGATCGAGTTTCTCGGGCGCATCGACACGCAGGTGAAAATCCGTGGTTATCGGATCGAGCTCGGAGAGATCGAAAGCATCCTCACGGATCGCCCACAAGTGAGTAACGCCATCGTAGCTCCTTTCACCGGCGCGGATGGTGTCACCATGCTGGTGGGCTACCTGTTGCTCTCGCCAAGTGCCACATTGGACGCCTCGATGCGGCAGGAAATCCTTGAGCAGCTTCAGACTGCGCTGCCGGCCTACATGATTCCCGCCCACCTTGAGGTGATGGGTTCCATTCCAACGCTTGCTAGCGGAAAGGCCGACCGCTCCAAGCTGCCACCGCCCGAGTCGCCAAGACTTCTTTCCCATGTCGGAGAATTCGTTCCGCCGGAGGGCGAGACGGAACTTGCGCTCGCTGAGGTATGGTGCGCCGCTTTCAAATTGGCAGGAGTTTCCGCCACCGCGCACTTTTTCTTCGATTTGGGAGGCGATTCACTGCTTGTTGCCACGACAGTTTCGCGCTTGCGTCAGCAGCCGCATTTCACGGGCCTGTCAGTAAGTGAAATTTACAAGCAGCCGACAATTCGCCAGCTCGCCTCGCATTTGGATGCACGGGAGCCGTTCGTGGAAACCGCCACGGAGCGCGAAATCCGGCGCGCATCCTGGTGGCAGGTATCGCTCGCCGGGTGCGTCCAGATCGCTGCAGTGTATGTCTTGCTAATCTTCTTTTCCGAATCCCTAACCGACGTGTTGCATGTGGACCGGATCACCAACTGGATGCTGATGGCTGGCGCATACATTCTGCTGAGCGCCTTCGTCTGGTTGATCATGCCGATCGCAATCAAATGGATTGTGATCGGGCGGTTCAAGCCGGGGCGTTACCCTCTCTGGGGTTCCTACTTCCTCAGATGGTGGACCGTGCGAACTGCGTTGAGGTTCGTGCCGATGGATTATCTCGCGGGCACTCCGGTGATGAGGCTCTATCTGAGGATGATGGGGGCGAAAATCGGAAGCGGTTGTTATATCGGATCAAAGAACCTCCTGCTGCCGGACCTTGTCTCTGTGGGCGAAGGCGCGCACATCGGCTACAACGTGGATATCTTGGCGCATGAGATCCGCGATGGATGGTTGATACTGGAACCCATCCACATCGGGGCGGACTCCTACATCGGAGCTAATTCCATTGTTTTCCTCGGCTCTACCGTGGAGGATGGCGCGCTTCTTGGCGAACAATCGCTGGTCCCGCGCGGCGGAACAATTCTAGCGGGTGAATACTGGCAGGGCTCGCCCGCACAGCAGATGCCGATGCCAGATACCCTTAAGCAACTTCACGCACTCGGCCGGCGGCAGGGAGTGCCACTCACTGCGGGCCCAACGAGCGCTTACTTGCTGAGCGCGGTGGTGCTCTATCTGCTGATGTTTGCGTCCCAAGCGCCATGTGTCGCACTGTTAGAGGGTCCAATGAGGCATCATGACTGGCTTGCCGCTCTGGCGTGGCTGATCCCCGGTGCGGTGGCTAATATCCTGTTCTCCTGTTTACTCATCGCGGGAGCGAAGTGGCTGGTGCTGCCACGCATGAAGGAAGGCGTCTATCCGGTGCACTCCGTGATCGCTTGGCGAAAGTGGTTTAGTGACAAACTGGTGAGCACTAGCCTCGATGTAATTTATAGCGTTTATGCGACGATTTACACGAAATATTGGCTGCGCGCTCTCGGTGTGAAAGCTGGCAAGGGCAGCGAAATCAGCACGCTAAATTACTTCGATCCCAATATGCTGTCTCTGGCTCCATACAGTTTCATCGCGGATCAGGCGACGCTGGGTGCGGCGGTATTTCACCAAGGCTGGTTCGCAGTGCGCGAAACCCGTGTGGAGTCCCGCGCCTTCGTCGGCAACTGCGCCCATCAATCGCTTGGTTGCCACCTCGAGGCGGGGTCGCTTTTGGGGGTGTTGTCCCACAAGCACGGCGAGCCGCTATCCGCAGACAGCTCATGGCTCGGCTCGCCAGCGCTACACCTGCAGAGACGCGAAGTGATGAAGGGTTATGATGATGCGGTGCTTTATACTCCGCCTTTCCGGATCGTGTGTCTGAGATATGCCATCGAGTTTTTCCGTATCACGATTCCGCAGATGGTATTGTCGGCAGCTTTCGTGGCCACGATAATGCTGCAACAGGATCTATCAGACTCATTACCGGTCGCACTGGCGCTGGTGCTCTCGCCGCTGTGTTTCCTCGGAGTTGGCATGGCCATGACTCTTTTCGCCGCGATGATGAAATGGCTTCTGGTAGGTAGCTACCAGCCACGCATGGCACCGCTGTGGTCGATGTTCGTATGGCGCAGTGAAATGGCCACCACGATTTACGAAAACATCTCGCTTCCGCTGTTGCTGAACTGGTTTACCGGCTCGCCAGTCTTCAACATCCTGCTGCGGCTGTTCGGCTGCCATATCGGCAAAAGGGTCTATTGTGATACGACTTATGTGACGGAGTTTGACCTCGTCCATATCGGCGATCATGCGGCCTTGGCTGAAAACATCAACTTGCAGACCCATCTGTTCGAGGACCGGATCATGAAGCTTTCACATGTCCGCGTGGGAGAAGGCAGTGTCGTCGGCCAGCGAGCAGTGGTGTTGTATGACACGGATCTTGGCAAGGACAGCGTGCTTTCGCCGCTCTCACTGGTGATGAAGGGCGAAAGCCTGCCGGAGAAAACCGTTTGGCGCGGGATTCCGGCTGCCATGCGGGATGATTTGGGAAAGGTGTCCGTCATCGCGATGTTGGCATGTATCTGGCTCGGAGCAGAGCGCATGCAGGCGGCAGTGGTCGAGACAATGGTGGATTCGGGTTTTAGCGTGGCAAGGCATGAAATATTCTCGTCACTGAGCGTCATACAGGACCATTCTTTGGGTTCGGGTTGGCATCTCCTCGCCGGATTGATTGCCGAGCGCCATGACTTCGGCGGAGGTGAGGCTCGCGAGCCGAAGACACTGCAATCCCTAGCAATCGACATTGGATTGGAATACCGTGCCGGGGACGATGCTATATTTTCGCTCGATTTGCGGCCCGGTTTTTACGGAGGAAGTGCGGCTGCAAATTCGTTGTTCGATGTGCCCGTGACCCTAGAGGGCAATGTGCCGCTGGGAGACAAATGGGCGCTCGCACTGGGGGCGCGGTATGAGAGGTTTTCCGGCACCTCCTTGCTGCCTGTGATTGGAGTGGTCGGTGCACCCTCCGAAAAATGGGATATCGAGTTGGTGTTTCCAGAATCGAAGATCAGCTATATGCCGGATACAGTCTCGACGTATTCACTATTCGCGGAACTCCAAGGAAACAGTTACCGACTTCCCTCGCGGCAGCTCGTGGAGTTTTATGGAACCCGGATTGGCATGGCCTATGAAAGGAAACTCACCTCACAACTCAGCGTCAAGGTGGAGTCTGGATGGCTGCTAGATCAGAATTTCGATTACTATCGTGAAACCCTAACGGTCCATGTGAATGATACACCGTTTGTGGATGTGGGCTTGAGCTGGGGATGGTGATCGAGGGGTTAGAATTCGGTGTGGCGGGAGATTCGGCTTCGGGAGGGGAAACGGGATCTTGCTCTGGACTGAGATGCAGGACCAACCGGGCGAGTTTGCGTTTTCCCAAAATGAATGCGGCGAGGCCTGCAAGTCCCAGCGCCATCGTAGTTAATCCGTGCATGTGGCCCAGCGCCGCCTCGGCAGCACCACCATAGAAATACCCCAATGCAGGGATGACGATGGCCCACAATGCGCTGCCCAGTAAATCCATCCATAGGTAGGAAATGGCTGACATGGTTGTCATTCCTAGAGCTGTTGGGACCACGGCGCTGGCCCCCGGAATCCACTGGAAGGAGAACGTGAGCTTCACTCGGTGCATCTCGATCAGCCGTGTGAACGGGCTGATTTTCCTGGCGAAATACGGCCACCGCAACAACAGGCGTCGCCCGAATAAGCGCCCGAAATAAAAGCAGAACTGGTCGCTAGTAAAGACTCCGAGCTGCGAGCACAACATCACTAACGGCAGTGCGAGGTGCTGCGAGCGAGCTGCATAACCGCCTAACAAGGCGACGGGTTCGCCTTCGAATACGCCACCGACATATAGGATCAGGTAGCCGTATTTCTGGATGAGGTAAGCGGTGTCCACGAGACGGGTTTTACTAGAAGTCAGTCAAGGCTTGGTCCGCGATCGTCATATGCCTTGAGCTGTTCGCGCACACCCCAAGGTAGTCCGCAAAGCGGGGTGGCAACAAGGCACCTTCGCTGTGGAGGCGGGAGATGTCGAACACCGTGTTGAGTGAGGCAAAACTACCGTAAAGTTTCACCGCGCCTTGCATGAAGCGCTTGTTGCAGGGGCCGAAGAGCGCGGGGTAATCGTCCTTGCGAGCCATGATTTCATTGATCGCGGTCAGGCGTAAGTCCCCGGCCGGGCGGCCGAGCGCCCGGCAAAATGCTTCGTCGATCTGCGCGAATGTAGAACTGCGGTCTCGGCCGGAGCCGATGTGATAGAGGGCGTGCCCGAGCACGGGCTTTGCCATCAGGTGCAAGATCGCTTGCGCGGCATAGTCCACTGGCACAACATCGATGAGACCCTCGGGTCCTGCGGTGGTGGCCCGCAAAACGTGGCCCATACGGAAGGCCCAGAAGATGCTGTGAGACGGTTGGCAGCCCAGCCGCGTGTGTCCGACGATGATGGTGGGACGGACAATGACGAACGGGCGGTCGCGCATGATTTCAATGAGAAGTGTTTCGGCTTCCGCCTTGCTTTCGGTATAGGGAACGAAGTGTTGGGAGCGCTCGTGGGGAAGCCCATCCTCGCTGACGATTCTCGGAGGTTGCGAGCCGCAGATCATCGCGGTGCTGACATGAATGAAGCGCCGTAGCTTGGTGATAGCAGCGACGCGCTTCGCCAGTTCCAGCGTCCCCTGCACATTGATCACGCGGATGTTCGGATTTCTGCCAAACGATGTGACGCCCGCGCAGTTCACGGCGTAGGTGACATTGTCCAAGCGCGGATCCGCTGCAAATGCCGCGACGTCCATGAGGTCGCCACAAATCACATTGCGCTCCGTGAGCCGGGCAAGCATTTCCCTGTCCAGATCGAACTTCTCCAAAGATGTGCGCAACCTCTCAAGACCCCGCTCGGGCGAATCCGCGCGGATGAGAAATAGCATTTTTGCCGGCGAATCGCACTGCATCAGTTCTGCCGCCATTGCTCCGCCAAGAAACCCGGTGACTCCCGTTAGAAAAATCATATCCTCTGCCGTGACGGCGCTTAAATTGGGAAATTTTCCACTCTGCCGTGACTCACTAGATTCTTCCTCAAGGTGGTAATTCTCGAGTGAAGCGGATTTGCGAGCGGAGGTACGTGCAGACGGCGTAGCAGTCAAATTCATACATGATTTATAACCCACTCGCTTTACAAGTGACCCTCCGCCGGGATGACAATGTTGTCATTTTTCTTCCGGGCCTTTTGCCACGCGGATTTCCACTTCAGTGAACTCAAGTTGTGAATAGAACCGCGAATTCAACTCTGGACTCTGGACTCAAGAATCCAGAACTCTTGACTCTTGCTTCTGGCGTCTTGACTCTGAACGCATGGTTCTCGGTGTTCTTGGTTCTGGTTCTGGTTCAAACATGCAGGCGATCCTTGATTCGATCGATGCGGGCGCGCTCGACGCGCGGATCGGGCTTGTGCTTTCTGATAACCCAGACGCTTTCATCCTCGAGCGCGCGGCCAAACGCGGGATCGAAACGGGAGTGATTGACTGCCGGGGATATAAGACAAAATTCCCTGAAGAGGCCCAAGCGGAAACCGCCAAGCGGCTGCGTGCTGCTGGAGTGGAGCTCGTTTGTCTGGCAGGATTTCTGCGTCTGGTGAAGCGCCCGCTACTCGATGTTTTTCCTAACAAAATTCTCAACATCCACCCTTCCCTGCTCCCCTCGTTTCCTGGGTTAGAATCGTGGAAACAAGCACTGGACGCCGGCGCTTCCGAGGCGGGCTGCACGGTGCATTTCGTAGATGATGGCATGGATACCGGCCCGATCATCCTCCAAGAAAGCATGCCGATTCTATCCGATGACACGGCAGAATCACTGCACGAGCGGATTCAAGTGGTCGAGCATCGGCTTTATCCCGAAGCGATTCGGATAGTCGGAGCGCGGAATTCATTCCGCCCTCCAGTTAGCGCTGGTTAAGCATGAAGAGAATGAAAATCACGATGATCGCGGCAAGAATCGCGAGGGTGATTTTCACCCAGCTCAGCGGATGCTCGCCGGCCATTTTTCCAGTGTAGCCATTGACGACGACCTGATAAGACTTCGCTCCGTAAGTATAAGTCGTGAGCCAGACGGGGACAAGGATGTGCTTAAAAGTGCGACCCTGATAGTCGGACTGGACTTCAAGATTGCGCTGGGTATCGCCCGGAACTTCGCGTGAACAAAGTTCCTCCATGGTCGCGTCCATCTGCTGCTTGCTCATTTCTGAAGCCTGCCGGAGATCGACCTGATAGCGCTCGACGGTCCAGCCTCGGACGTAGGCGGGCTCGTAGGGTTTCAAGTCCGTGAGGGTGGGAAAGGGCTCGACTTTTCTTAACAGATCCGCGTGCACACCGACGGTTCCGGGCACGGCATCGTCATCGAAAAAGTGTTCTAACTTTCCTGCGCAATCTTCCCAGCGCGTGTGTTGGATCTGGCGGGTTTGGATACGGCCGTTCGAGTCCTCGTAGGTTTCTGTTTCGTAATAATGATATCCGGCCTCGGCGGTCCAGGAGGCATCGACGTGGGCATCGAAGGTCCAGTAGGGTAGGTAAATACCATGCAGCGTGTCCGTAAGTGCGGCGCGTTTGAGCTTGTCAGGTGCCCACCATCGGCTCCCATACCATTGACGAAGTAAGTCTCTAACTTGTGTGGAGGCGATGACCGCGGGCAGCAGGCTTTCCGGCGTGATCGCATCCTTGAGATCGTCCATCGGCACGATGGATGGAGAGCCACAAAAATCGCAGCGCTGTGCGGCGCGGTCGGGATCGAAAATGCTGATGGCTTGGCAACTTTCGCATTTCACAGATTTTTTTTCCGCTCCGAGGCCGCGATCCTCGGACGGGACGGAGGAGAGCGCTTTTTCCAGATCATGCTCGACGATGGAAGCTCCTAACGGGTCAACCCCATTCGTCCAAGGCACGATGGTGCCGCAGTAGGGACAGGCGAGCGCTTTTTTGGCTGGGTCCCATTCGGCATCTCCGCCGCATTCGGGGCAGGGATGTTTTTTCAGTGCGCTGACTTCGGCCATGGCAGCGGTTTACTCGGCAAGAAAGGCATCGAGGGCCGCGCGGGAAATCCGATAAGCACTGCCGATTTTTTTGCCTTTCAAGTCACCGGCATCGATAGACGCGATCACATCCGCTTCGGAAACGCCGAGGATTTGCGCTGCTTGCTCTGGGCTGAGCAGCTCGGGAATGCCCGTGGAAACCGGAGCGGCCGCGCCCGGGAGTGGCGGCGGCTGCGCTTGCATGGATTTCATCATTTCCTGCGCCATCCCGAAGCCCATCGCCATTTGTCCGGCTGCGGCTGCGGGAGATCCTCCGCCGCCGTCGCCGCCTTTGGTCATGGATTCTGCCATTTGGAATTTCACGTAATCGTTTAGATTTCCAATCGCGCCCATGCTAGAGCGCTTGTCGATCGCAGCTTCCACTTCTGGCGGCACGGAGACATTCTCAACAATAAAACTCGTGATCTCGATGCCATACTTGCTAGACACTGCGGGATTGATCAGCGGCAGCAACGCATCGCCCAGTTCCGAGTAGCGCGATGCCACGTCGAGCGCAGGCACACCGCAAGAAGCAAGCGCATCGCTAAAAATACTAACAATCCGCGAGCGCATCGTATCGGCGAATTCATCCAGGCGGAAATGCTGGTCGGTGCCGGCAACTTCTTTGAGAAAAACCGGCACATCGGTGATTCTGAAATCAAACGATCCGAAAGCACGCAGACGGACGATGCCAAAATCCTTATCCCGCATCATCACGGGATTCGCAGTGCCCCACTTGTTGCCGGTGAAAAGGCGCGTCGTGACGAAATAGACGTCCGCTTTAAATGGGGATTGGAAACCATATTTCCAGCCCTTGAGTTTCGTTAGAACGGGAATGTTATCCGTGACCAGCGAGTGCTTGCCCGGGCTGAAACAATCGCCGTATTGCCCTAGATAGACGAACTGCGCGGCTTGGCCCTCTCGCACGATCAATTGCGCGCCGTTTTTGATCGCTTTGTCTTCATCTGGAAAACGCCACGCGAGCGTGTCGCGCGAGTCGTCGTTGAATTCGATGATTTCTAGCAGTTCGCCTTTGATAAATCCGAGAATGTCCATGATGTTATGTTTTAGAAATGTTGTAACTTACCCAACTTGCAGAGGGAGATGGAAGAAGAAATTCACTGACTCATTCCAATCCGCGCTCGGCGACCTCGTCCTCGTCCCAGCCGAGATAGTGGCCGAGCTCGTGAAGAAATGTAGTACCGACCTCGTCGCGGTAATCATGCTCTTCCTCGCCGGTGTCCTCCCACAGATTCATCAGAAAAAGTCGGATGCGCGGAGTTTCCCCAGAGCCATCCTCGTCCTGCGCCGTCGGGCCTTCAAACAAGCCAAGCTCGTCCCCTTCCAAGTCCTCGTCATCGGAGCCTTGTCCCGGCTGCTCTTCAAACGAAATGACCACCTTTTTCGCCGCCGCTTGGACGTCCGCGGGTAAAATTTTCACCAACGACTTCAGCTCCTCGTCGGCCCAACTGCTCAGTGTTTCAAAATCCATGGCCAAGACTTTAATGCTCCCGTGACGAGGCACAAGCAACTTGCGAAAATCCCGTTTTAACGTTTGGGTTCAGAAATGATTGAGTGGGAGCCTTGCCCCTCAGACGGGTCCTAATGGACTCGCGAATTGCCAAGACGCAGCGCATTTGTAAAGTGAAGGCATGTTCAATACTTTCAGACCTCATCTCATGACCTTTGCGCTGGCGATGCTTGGTTCCGCCTTGGTCAGTTGTGATAAGTTAGAAAAACTCAAAACTGCGGCAGGTAAGCTTGGCACCAGCGAAAAAGTGACATCAGCCGTGCCGGAAGTGAAAGGCACCTATAGCAGGGACCAAATCAGCAATCTGGATGAGGCGAGTTTCCCGACCTTCATCGCCCGGAAGAACGCCCTAGCAGCCTGTCGGACTTATAAAGCACAATATATAGATTAAGTGATCGCCGTTGTAACAGCATCTTGTGGTAGCAAGACAGCGTGCTAGCAGATAG
>JAYVNE010000241.1:0-8810 GCA_043758615.1 Akkermansiaceae bacterium | reverse complement strand
TCCCGATGGTGAACAATTTCTGCCTTGTCGTGCGCGCCGATTATGTTCCGAAAGGTGCCGTGCGCCGGGTCATTTCCATGATGGAAAATGATAACAATCTACCTAGCGGGATCGTCTTCAACGGATTCACTGAAAAGCGCCGTCTCATGGGCCAGAATTATTCTTACGGGAACTATCAGACCAGCCGCTATGGCAAGGCCTATCGCTACGGCTATGGCTCCTACGGATCCTCATACGGCAGCGAATCAGAGAAATAAGAAAGGAGCTGGCGGTGTCTGCATGATGTGTCACGAGGGCATGCAGAAGGCATGAAGTCTTCGTCTCACCGGAAAGCGGGTGCGCTTGATCCATGGTGTAAGCCCCTGATCACGTCAATGGTTGTAAAACCCGTACTCCTAATAGGTTCAAATTTTCTTGAACAAAAGGACAGGGGGTGGAAAATCTTCGTAACCCATTCCAACAGCTCTCGTTGGGAATCCGAAATTCCAAGCCCTAACCATTCCGGTTTTTTCCGCCACATGCGGAGAATTGACCAAGGGCGGTAGCGCGCCGACCCATAAACCTTAAAGAAAAATCCCAACCGCGAATGACCGCGAATAAACACTAATTTTAAATGAGTTATTGGATCAATTTCATTCATCCGCAGGGTGAAAGATCGCAATGGTCTAAAATGTTGATTTTCAGAGTTTTATTCGTGTTCATTTGCGTTCAGCGCGATTTCTCAGATAAAAAAGGAAGAGCACGTCCACTCTTCCGAGCCGACCTCCCCAGGGCAATTACATTAGGGATTCTGCCCTGTTTATGATGAAGATATAGGCACCGCGAATCTGGTGAATCTGACGAATCCATCGAAGATCATCATGAAAACTCAAAGTCCCGGGCCTTTGCTTTTTAAGATTCGCTCGATTCGTATGATTCGTGGTGCCCAGTCGTCTTAATCTTTGGTGGTGAAACCGCTCGATCAGCAAGTTTTGAAAATATCGTTCCCTAGTGTAGGCACCCGGCCGACCTCCCCCTCTCCCGCCAGAGGAAAAATCTTCCTCTTCCTCTTTTCTATCAACTATCAACCCTCAACCCTCAACTTCTTCCCCTCCGCACCCATGCGACTCGCTCCCGCCATGCTCCTTCTCGTATTCTGCCTCGGCGGGATCGAAGGCTTCGCTTATTGGTGGATGCATCCCGCCCCCACTGGCCTCGACGAACCGGTTCTAGTCTATCGGCCTGAAAACAGAAGACAGAGGGCAGCGGGCAGTGATCAGGAAGGAACCACAGCCACCCCGCTAGGCCCTTCTTCCGATCAACAATCAACAATCGACAACCATCAGTCATCAATCTCCCCCTTGTCATCTTCCCTTTCACCCCCCAACTCTCAACTCTCACCCTCTTTTACCACCATTCCTCTTCCGGAGATTTATGCAAAATCCGCCCCCATGCTGCGCTGTTCTAGCGGAATGGTCAACTATGCAAAGTTCTCCGAGACATCAGGCATCTACCTGGCTTTTTTCGAATGGAACGGAACCGACACCGGCAGTGTCCTCGAAGCCTTCCGCCATATTCCCGAGTCTTGTATGGGCTCGATCGGTATGATCCTCGTGTCCAATGAAAAGCCGATTGAATACAGAGTCGGTGATGAGACCCTTCTCTTTGAGCACACCATTTTTCGCGAGCCATCGCAGGGCGGAGGAGCGCCCTTGGGAAGCCCCCTCATCCATGCTTTCAGGGCGGTCTGGGTCGCCGGTCTTAGGAATCCTCGTGGCATTGAGGGTTTGCATGGAACGGATCACGATCCCTTGCGCACGATTCGTTTGAAAAGCGCCTTCAATCGTTTTCGTCCCGCTCACGCCCGAGTCATTCAAGGAGCCGTGCGCGGTATCCTCAATGCCGATCTCGCCTGGCAAGCGTTCGAAGACGCCATGCTCAAAGATCTGAGGATGGAAAAGTGATTTCATCAGTCAAGTGGCTGCGGATTCCCGCCGCAATGCGAATGAATAATAGATAACCTTTCTATGTCCCTTCTTCCCCCCAATAACGTCTAACTCATAACTCATAACTCATAACTTCTAACTTCTAACTTCTCGCTTATTGAATCTTGAATCTCAAATTCTATTCTACGGGAACCATGCAAAACCTTCCATCAACACCCGCCACCCGAGGGATGCCGCGATGGCGTCAAAAAAATAGGGACCTTCCACCCGGCCCCAAACTCGAACTTATCGGAAAGTTCATCCAGGAAACGCGGAGCCTCGATCAAATCAAGAAGTCATGCAGAAAGTCTGTGGTACCCTCGAACAACTCGTCCAAGAAGGAATTCTAAAACAATACGCGATCGGCGGAGCTACCGCCGCAGGCTTTCATGGAGAGCCCCTGGCCACACGCGATGTGGACGTTTTTGTTTTTCTGGATCCTCCTCCGGGTGCGCTTCTCGTTACTCTCGATCCGATCTTCTAACGTCTGAAACAACTTGGCTTCGAGGATTTCGACGAAGAAGGACTTCTTGTGCATGGCTTCCCAGTCCAGTTTCTTAGTGCCGCCTCCGGGTTGGAAACTGAAGCTGTCCAGTCTGCGATGCTCGTCGAATGGGAAAACCACTGCATGCGTGTCATGCTCCCGGAACACCTCGCTGCAATCGCACTGTCCGTAGGCCGCCCCAAAGCCCGCGCGCGCAACCGCTCATCCGCTGCATGAGTGATTCCGCTTCTCCTCCTCGCCCTCGCGCCATTTCTGGTGAAAAGCGAGGCCCCATCACTGCTCCTTGCAACCGCGAACGATTTCGCATAGCCTTCTCGCATGAAACACGACGAACTCATTGAGCGCATCACCTGCAATCCCGAAATCTTCGGTGGCAAACCCATCATCCGGGGACGCCGGCTTGCGGTCGAGCATGTGCTCGACATGCTGGCCGCAGGTGACGATGCCGCTACCATTCTCAGAGGTTATCCTTGGCTGGAACCCGAAGACATCCAAGCCTGCCTTGTTTATGCCTCGTTGCTTGCCCGTCACGAACGTATCGAATTGTTTCCGAAGGCGCTAGCATCCTGATGGCCTCGATTCTGCTCGATTCCTGTGTTTGGGGTGGGGCATTGCCAAGCCTCGCCATTCTCGGGCACGATGTCATCTGGTCAGGCTCTTGGGAACGGGATCCCGGCGACGTTGCCATTTTGGCTGCCGCTCACTCAGCACAACGGATTCTGGTGACTCTGGACAAAGATTTTGGCGAACTCGCCATTGTGAAAGGCCTTTCTCATTCCGGGATTGTGCGTTTGGCTGGTTTCCGCGCCGAGCAGATGGCAAAAGCCATCCACCACGTTGCCATCACCTTTGAGCGTGAACTTTGTGCTGGTGCGATCGTCACCGTAGACCCGGACCGGATCCGAATTCGCCCGGCACTCTGACCTCTGACTTCAGTCTCCTCTTCCACACTCCAGCCACTCATCACGCCGCTGGCGAAAAGTCCGCGCGCCCAGCGCTCACGCCTATCCAGGGTAGGGACCGATCCGCCGGGCGGTTCCACTTCACGATCTTCCACCGGAGGCTACTCTTCCCTCCAAAATCCGATGTCCCTTCTTCCCCCCATAGCAACGTCTAACTCATAACTTCTAACCTCCCCTTCTTCAATCTAGCATCTCTTCCCCCGTCCCGACCCCTATGATGAATCCACAAGAGTCGCTGATTCTTTCCCTCCAAAACCTTGCGATCGAGCTTCGCTCATTCGATGTCAAAGAACTTTGGTTGTTTGGTTCTGCTGCACGTGGCGAAGCCCTGGTGCATGATCTCGATTTTCTTGTCGATTTCAACTCGCCGCCCACCCTCACCGGGTTCATGAACTTTAAATTTTTTCTCGAAGAGCGCCTTGGTAGGGTTGTGGATCTTCACAGCAAGGGCACTTGTCCGACCCGCTTCCTCCAACGCATCCAACCCGACCTCCTCCATGTCGCGTGATCCCGCACTACGCTTGGAGGATATCCTCGAGGCCGCTTCCGCAGTCGCGCCCTACCCGGGTAGGGATCGATCCGCCGGGCGGTCCCACTTCACGATCTTCCGGGCTACTTTTCCTCTCCTGTTCGATGTTCAATGTTCAATGTTCAATGTTCAATGTCCGATGTCCAATGCTCCCTCCCCAGTAGGGATCGATCCACTAGGCGCGCCCAAACAACCATCTCCCGCCGGAGGCTAAATCTTCCTCTCGATGCCCTTCTCCCCTCTCGACATCCCGCACGAATCCGATATCTTACTCGTATGAATTCCTCCCTCACTGTTTCCCCGCAAATCCGGGAGGATGTGCTCCGTGATCCTCGCTACCCGGTCCACAGGATCGCCGATCAGTTGCTTCCCTACCTCCAGGTTCTCGTCGATCAATTCCACCCCGAGCAAATCATTCTCTTCGGTTCCTTTGCCTACGGCGTCCCCACCCCGGACAGCGATGTGGATTTGTTGGTCGTCAAGCCGATCGTGGAAGGCAGGGTAAAGGATAAAGTCTCCATCAGGCGTGCTTGGTGGCCGTTGCTTGTTGGAAGGTTTCCCTTGTCTTTCGATCTGCTTCTCAAAACTCCCGCGGAGTTCACAGACGCTCAAACAAAGCGATCAGGTTACCATGCTGATATCCTCCGCAACGGGATCCGCCTAGCATGATTACCGATCCCAACAATCCTTCTCATTGGTTGCTGCTGGCCCATGATCGCCTCGAAAAGGCGGACGCATTATTTGCCCGCTTCGGCACCTCATGGTCTGGGGTGGAGTTACTCCATGAGGCCGTTGAACGTTACCTGAAAGGCTACTTGGTTAACAACGGCTGGCAACTTGTGAAAACCCACGATCTTGGCTTGCTCATTGCCCAAGCGAGTCACTTCGACACGCAATTCGTAAATTATGCCGAAACCTCGCGAATTCTGACAGAACAGTTCTGGGAGCAACACTACCCAGGCGGGGATCTCGATGAAGTCGGCCAGGACTATCCCGCCTTGCGCCAAGCCCTCGGAGAAATGGTGCTGCTCATCGAAGCCGCCCTTACCCCAACAACCCAATAATCTTTAGGGCGCGATATCACATGTAGGGTAAGGACCGATCCGCCGGGCGGTTCCACTTCACCATCTTCCGCCGGAGGCTACTCTTCCCTCCAAACTCCGATGTCCCTTCTTCCCCCCAATAACGTCTAACTTATAACATCTAACTACAAACTTTGCCCTCCGCCCCTAGCTTCTGACCACTCTGGATTTGTGCCTTGAATCCGCAGAGCCGGTCGATTACCCTCCTGCTATGATACTACTCGACAGAATTACCCAGGATCCCGCCCGGATGAATGGCCAGCCTTGTATCCGGGATCTTCGTTTGACCGTGCGGCGGGTCATTGAAATCGCCGCACTGTATCCCGACCGTGTAGAACGCCAGGCGGAGTTTTCCGAACTGGAGGACGAAGATGTTGCCCAAGCTCTGCACTATGCCGCACTCCAGTTGCCAGATGGAATCATCCCTCTAAATACCGATGCGTTGGTTGCTTGATCAGGGAGTACCGCGTAGCGCGGCGGCCATTCTTAACGATGCTAATCAAGATGCGATTCATGTCGGAGATGTGGGAATGACTGGATCTCCGGACTCTGCCATTCTTCGCCATGCCTTGAGTGAGGATCGAATTATCGTCACTTTAGATGCGGACTTCCATGCCTTGCTGGCCTTGTCTGGTTTTTCATTGCCCACGGTCATTCGGATCAGGGAAGAAGGGCTGAAAGGCCCTCAATTGGCGGCATTAATTCTGCGGATTGCGGGTCAGTTCGAAACTGAGCTTCAAAGCGGCTGCGTCATGACCTTCCTCGGAGGCAAAATCCGATATCGCGCCTTGCCGCTCTGACCTTCGGTGATCCTTCACCACGTGGCTGTGGCGTCCCGCCGGCCGCCCCACTTCACCATCTTCCGCCGGAGGCTACTCTTCCCTCCAAACTCCGTTTTTTCTCCCCCCCAATAACGTCTAACTCATAACTTCTAACCTCTCGCTTCTTGAATCTTGAATCTTGAATCTTGAATCTTGCTCCCCCCCCAATCTCCTCAATCAAACTACCTAACCCTCGTAGTATCAAATTTTTGTCAGACGTTTCACTAACAGCTCAAGAAAACCTAGGCCGCCGCACTTTTCACGGGTTTGTCTGGATGATTTTCAGCACCTTTGGCATCAAAGTCGTTACCTTGGGTTGCCAGTTGATTCTAGCTTGGAAATTGTCTCCCTCGGACTTTGGTCTCGTCGCTCTGGCGTATTCTGTTACGGCTTTTACGGCGGTCATCCAGCGCAATGGATTGCGGGAAATCCTAGTCCAACGCGCGCCGCGCTTTGACGAGTATGCCAATTCCGCGTTCTGGCTCTCGCTGGTGATTGGCCTGATCGTCACCCTGCTCACTCTCGCAGCGGCTCCGTTAGCGGCTCATATCTATCAACAACCCCAGCTCATCGGCATCCTGTCCATTCTAGCGATTGGGCAAATGCTGCTCGCGCTGCAAAGTGTGCCCGGCGCCAAATTGCAGACGAGCATGAAGTTTCGCGAGCTGTCGTTAGTGAACCTGTTCGAGGGGGTCGCGACAGGCTTGCTAACAGTGGCTTTCGCGATGACCGGATGGAAGGCCTACAGCATCGTCCTGCCGATTCCCTTGGTGCAGACGACTTCGCTGCTCATCCAATTGCGGCTCAGTGGATTTCGTCCGCACAAAGGCTTTTATTGGCCCATCTGGCGGGAAATGATCGGTTCTTCCATTCTCCTGCTAGGCGCCGCCCTGCTGTATGCGTTTAACATGCAGGGGGCCAATATCGTTCTCGGCTTGTTCCACGGTGCGGCGGTCGTCGGTCTCTTTTTCTTTGCCTATAACTTGTGCAACCAAGTCACCAGCCTGCTTACGAACAACCTTTACTCCGTCCTGCTCCCGACCTTGAGCAATTTGCAAGACGACATCAAACGCCAGACCGAAGTCTTCCTGCGAGTGACCCATTTGGTGAATCTGGTAGGAATGTTTATCTGCCTCTTGTTAGCTGCCGTGGCTGATCCCCTTATACGCGCTCTATATGGAGAAAAATGGGTAGATGCCATTCCGTCCATGCAAGTTCTCAGTGCAGGCATGACCTTTAGCATTTCGTTTGCCCTCAGCATCAATCTCATCACCGCCCAAGGTCGTTTCAAGGAAATGCTTTGGTTTAATGTTTTTCGCGCGGCAGGCTTTATTACTTTGGTCGCCATCGGTGCCATGATGGGAGGTGCATTGGCCGTGAGCTGGGCCACTACCATTTTCACTTTCCTGTTTGGCCCTGCCATCACTTACATCGCGATACGTCCGGGTGGCGGAGGTTGGAGAGAAATTTTCCAAGGGCATGCTTGGCCATTTTTGATTGGCTCGGTCGCATGCGGAGCTGCGGTATGGGTGAATTATTTTTTGCCGACCCCTCCCGGGCGGCTTTGGCTGTGGGTCCATGTGGCGGCAATTTCAGCGATGTCAGGCTTGTTCTGGCTGCCACTCTGTTGTTGCTTGCAGCACCAAGTTTGGCATGAATGCGTCGGGCGAGTTAAACAATTGTTAAGCTCCCGCTCAAAAAATGCATCACTGCCTGCTTGAGAGGATTTATTTCAATCCATTGATATGGTTTTGACCATTCCCGATCACAATATCAGTAAATTGAGGGGCTACCTGCCAACACTCGACGGCTGGCGGGCCATCGCTGTGTTGCTTGTGGTGTTTTACCATGCCAAGGAGTCTTTGGTTAGAGCTTATGGATCCTCAATTATGGCAGGGATGCCGTTTATTAATAGTGGCTGGATTGGGGTAAATATATTTTTCGGAATCAGCGGTATTTTAATTACCAGCCGCCTGCTGGAAGAAAAGGAGGTAAGAGGAACCATCCGCCTCAAAGGTTTCTATATCCGTCGCTTCTGTCGAATTCTTCCACCGGTAGTTTTTTTATTAGTCGTCTTCGCTATTTGTAATTGGGCAAAAATCATTCCTATTTCTGGATTTGATTGGTGGCGAGCATTGCTGTTTGGTTCGAATTATGGGCCGGAACCTAGCTGGCATTTGGCTCACTTTTGGTCACTCTCGATTGAGGAACATTTCTATCTTTTCTGGCCGGCTTTATTGGTCTTTGTTGGCGCAAATCGTGCGCCCAAAGTTTGCCTCCTGTTAGTGACTGTAATCACCATTTGGCGCATCGTGGACATACGTTATTCCATCGTGCCTGACCATTTTGGAATAAGTGGCTGGCGCACCGATACGACTGTAGATGGCCTTCTCGTCGGCGCGATGTTTGCCTGTGCATTAGAAAATCAGAATATCCGCAGAATAGTGGTTCGGTTCGCCAATCCTTTTACAACACTTTTTCTAACTGCTTTATTGATCTTTTGTCTATATGCTTGGGAACACATTCTGATTTTGCGCCATCCCGTCAGACTCGCGTTCGTGTTCCTGATCCCTCTCACACTTTTAACGTCAATTTTGGCTCCTCGATCATGGATTACATCGATTCTGGAATGGCAACCGCTGCGCTGGATCGGGCGCATTTCCTACAGCATCTATCTATGGCAACAGCTCTTTATTGTCCCCGATCATGCCAAAACTAACCACCTAGGAATCTTGGAAGACTGGCCATGGAATTTGGTCGCTGTCTTTGTGTGTGCAGTATCGAGCTACTATCTAATCGAACGCCCTTTCATGGCACTGGGTCACCGCCTCGCTAAACCGGCCAGCGAGGGGAGGATTTAATTATATGCCAAACACTGCTATCAATCGCACTCCTATTCGTGTCCTTTTTCAATGCACGGGTGTTGGGATTCTCAATCGCGGCATCG
>JAYVNE010000240.1:0-2832 GCA_043758615.1 Akkermansiaceae bacterium | reverse complement strand
AGCGCCGTTCGAGTTCCAGCAGTGTGCGGGGATAATTCTCTGTCATTTCAGAAAACACTACCACTGGGGGTCAGTGGAGTCATGTCAATACCCCTAATTTTCTAAGAGGAGAAAAACAAATGTTTATCGGCTTCTCCCGTGAACGAGGCTTGCTGCGTCTTAAAGTTGGTCCAAACAGCGAGGGTTTGAGCATCCATGCACCGAAATCACTGCAAGAAGCCCTCGGATATTCGGTGGAAAAGTTGGCAGGGATGAAGTTGGAGGATTTAGTCGATCCGGCAAGCCATGCCGATTTGAAGGCCGTGTTAGAGAATGTGGCGGGCAGTGCGGAAGCCGTCCCGCCCAAGCGTGTCAACTGGCTCTTGCGCACAAAGAGTGCTCGGACGGTGCAGGTGGAAGGGGTGCTGAGCATCCAGATTCATAAGCGCAAGAAGGGAATTGTGGCTATTCTGGAGGATGTTTCCTGGCGAGAGGAACTGAGTGACGCACAAATGCGGATTGAGGCCGTTAGCGCGCATTGGACCGATGGAGTTCTGGTTGTCAATGAACGCCAGGAAGTGATCGTGGCGAATGAAGCGTTTTGCCGGATGTTCAGTTTATCCTCAGCGCCCGAAAAACTTCGAGGACTGCCTCTGCAAAAGCTCGGGGAGAACGTGGCTTCCTCACTCCTCAACACCCCCCTTCTGAGTGCTCAGCAGCCTGCATCGCTCACCATGCAGACTGGCAGCGGCATCACCATTCAAGTGGAAGCGACCCCTATTTCTGCAGGCGCTCGCGATTTGGGCCGTTTGCTTTGTTTCCGCGACAAGACTTCGCAACTGAAGGCGGACGAAAAGCTGCTCCCCCTGATCGAGCACTTTCGTTCCTCAGTCCCAGATAGCGCGCGCTGCGGTATCGCCGTGCTCTCCCCTGACGGACGCTTTCTTGCCGTAAGCGAAGCGCTGTGTACGTTTTTCGGCTATAGCCGGGAGGAATTGCTGCGAATGAGCGAGGAAAGACTCATCACTCATAGTAATGGCGTTGCGACTGCAAAGCCAGCAGACAACCGGACTCCTTTGCGGAAATCATATCGTCGCAGGGACGGCTCGTCCGCCACTGCCCGCGTGCAAGTCACCGACTGGTGCAACGATCAGGGGGCCACGATCTACTCGCTGATGTCTCTTGATGACAGCGGCGAACGCCATGCGCCGCCTAAGCCGGCCGTATGGGATCCGAAGGTTGCAACCGGTGCATGGTGCCCGGAGGCCATCGAACCGCATCTCCCGTGGCTGAAAAACGGCTTTGTCTATCAGGATAATTACGCCCAAGCGGCCGAAGCAGGCATTGCGGGTTGGGCGCTTGCCGGTGCCACCCGGCGTGGCAGGCTTCACGCGCAACATGCAACGCATCGCGAAGACGCCTTCCGCTGGGAAACCGGGGAAAACTTCACAATTGCCTGCGTCAGCGATGGCGCTGGTTCGTGCCGCTACAGCCGCATTGGTTCCGAGACCGTATGCCGCGAAGTAACGCGCCTTCTTCGTGAAGCGCTGAACGCGGCGAAGCCGCAGTTTGCGACAGCCGATCTGGAGGAACTCACAAAGATCGTTGCTGGCGCGATGGGCAAGAGCGTCTGGCAGGCATGCATGTCCCTGCGTGATCTCGCTACCAAAGCCCAGTGCGAGCCCAAAGATTTCCGCTGCACCCTCCTGCTCGTGGTTCACTACAAGTCGTCCGCCGGCACAAAAATACTCGGGAGCCAAATCGGAGATGGCCTGATTGAAGCATTGATGCGCGACGGTAGCACTCGCCGGTATGGCACTGCGGATTCCGGTGAATTCGCTGGCCAGGTTAGCTGCTTCATCCCGGATGACAACGCGGTGACTAAGGCGGGAATGATCTTCCAAATTCCACCCGATGAACTGCAAGCACTTCTCATTTGTACCGACGGAATTGACGACGCGTTTTTTCCGATTGAGAAGCTGGCTGGCTCGGTATTCCGTCAGTACTATTTCGGAACTCAGCAAAAGCTGCCTGGCTTCGAGGATCAGAAGACCCACGGCCCCATCCTCGGCTCCGCAACCGATACAGCGGCCTTGCAGGCTTGGCTCGATTTCGAGAAACGTGGCGAGAACGACGACCGTACTGTGCTCGTGCTCCACCGCCAGCCGCCTGAGCCCCATCCGCCTACCATCGCTGCCGAATAAATCCCATGGTCGTTTGCAAATTACCACTGACCGATCGGACTGAAGTCGAATTTAGCCCGCATTGGATTGCCGGCGCGGGCACGGAAAAGACCGCCTTCTATTCACCCGACGCGAGCCGGGTGGTGCTCTTCTTCAAAAAGTCCCTCTCCGATCGCAAAGAGCGCGTTGATCGTCTCCACCGTATCATCGAACGTTACAACCCGACCACCGGAAAGAACGGCGCATTTTGGAAAGCACACTTCTGCTGGCCTGAAGGGATAATCGACGGCGCTGCGGGTTTGCCAGATGGGTTTCTGCAACGGCACGGCCTTGCAAGTCCTGCGCTTGGTATCGTTGTGCCCGTTCCCCAGGGAAACGCCTTTTTCCGCGGCCGAGATGGAACTATCCGGCTCAAGTCCATAGACTGGTTTACTGGTGCGAAAACACGTAGCCGGATGCCCGAGAAAGAAAGGGGAAACCTTGCCGGCTTCGTAAAATGCTGCTCGATGCTCGCACGGGCAGTTCGACGCCTCCATCTGGACGGGTTGGCCCACGGAGACCTCTCATCCAAGAATCGGGGTATTGACATGACTCCACCTACCGCTAGGGCTTGTGGTTTGTTATGGTGTTGAACGGAACTGGCGGGACGAGAACGGACTGTTGGGCCAAA
>JAYVNE010000239.1:0-2837 GCA_043758615.1 Akkermansiaceae bacterium | reverse complement strand
CAAGTGACTCTGTAGTTAGAGACTTATCTAAGTCACTACAAATTTCCGTCGTTAAACCATTTGAGTTGAGATCCCTACCTGCACTTTCTAAAGAAACGATGAATACACTCAAACCTTCCAAGCGTTGTTTCAACTCCTTTTCTTCACCGATCACAGTGGGAATTGCATTTCTGGCAGCGACTAGGAATCCCAACCATTCAGGTGCTCCCGCGAATTCTCCATCCCCAGGAGGTTTGGGCAAATTTTGGAGATCCTCAAAGCTCTTTATGCCCTGGACATTCTTTAGAAATCCCGTTGAGAACATTGCCCACGCAGGGGCCTGATCGAGGGCCTTTTCCGCGACTTTCCTTGCATCGTCCTTGGAGATGCCAGCCGCTTTCATGTCCCTTACCGCCTGCTCCTGAGGGTTAGTGAGCTTTACACCGGAAGCTGCTATTTTTTCTGCTTCCTTCGGATCAACCGCCTTCCAAGTAGCTACTCCAGCAAGAGCAAGCACGATGACTAACACCCCAACCCAGAGAACCAAATTCATTCGTGGCTTCCCGGAGAAGGGCGCTGACCCTCGCTTGGGACCTGCGCCGGATGAGCCATCCCGGATATGAGAATTAACAACTGGAGTAATGGCAGTGCGCGAGGCTACCGGGTTTTGATTGTGCGCGGATGAGATCACCGGGGAAACCATCGCCTGCAATTCTGGTTCCGGTGTTTTTTGGACTGGCTCCGGCGGCAGTGGCAGGCTGTGGGGCTGACTAACGTCGAGCATGCCTCGGGAGCCGCAGCGGCCTTGGATTTCAGAAAAATTTTCTGGACTCGCTACAATCCAGTCGAGATCCGACAGCTCATCCGTAGTTTCGAGCGAAGTCGTGAAACTGCGTGACCATGATTGGGCACCGAATTCGTAAAGCGCTTCTGCTAACAAACCCAGCGCATTCACCCCGCGTGGAATCATCAAGACGCCGGTACGCGGTGCACCTTCCCAGGCAAGAATGCGGGCGTGCGCCGGGTTCCCCGTAATGCGGGCCCACTGCGCCCGCGCCGATTGGCGGCCGAGCGGCTGGAACTGCTCCAAAGGCACGTCCTCGGAGGCACTGAAAAATCTCGCGGAGCCTTCCCATGAGCCGAGCCAGGGGAACTGGCCCAACACATCCGCCGGAGTGAGCCCGCGAGTAGCGGCGCGCGCCACTTCTTCCTGCGAGATGACTAAATGGTGGGCGATGTGATTGGTGCGACCGGTGTAGTCCGCGCCCGAATCACAGATCCGGCTGAGCACATGGACGCGATTGTTGGCGGCGATAATCCTTCGATGGACGAAGATTACGCGGGAGCGGTCATTGCCGCGAAGATTTGCGAATTGGGAGACCCGCTCGATGGCGCTGACCAATAGCGGCGAAATCGCCTTGGCGCGCGCGACGGTGCCGAACCCTGAGCGCCCGGCGTCCAACAGTTTTGCTGCACTGGTGTAAACGAGTTGATAGGCCATGATAGATCAAGAATGGGATGGGAACATGGATGGTGCGATTTTTGAAAGAACCCACAAAGTGGCATCCTCAACCCGCTGTGGATCCAGTTTAACAGGATCAGGACCGATTCTCAGGTGTCCTTCACTGTCCTCAAACTCCACGGGAGGGTGTCCCAGCGGACTTGCTGCGAAATACATAACGTCTGACGAGATCGCCTCGGCGTTGGCCACGATGGAGGGGCAGATGCCAAGTAGCAGCTCCCGCACGCGCGTGGAATTCACCTGAATATGATCGAGGCGGACACGAGAGCCATCTGCTCCGTTTTCGTATGCAGGCAGTAATGTCGCATTTCCGAGCAAGTGCAGCCAAGCATCTGACTTACCGACAATCACAGAAAGCGGCGTGGAAATTCGCTCGCTGGAGGAAAGTCCGAGGATTTCCTTGATGCGGGTTTCAGACTCAGCGAGCAGGATGTCTTGTTGATCGCTGCGGCGCTGGGCCAATTGCGGATCGGAATGCCCCGCCAGTTTGCGCTTAAACTCCGGATTGTAGAGCGGATCGAATAGGAAGAAGATGCCGGATGCCACGGCGATGTGCTGCGCACCGGGCGAGTCCGCACTGTTGCGCCCAGGCTCGAAATGTTCGCCGGCATTGTCATAGAAAACGATTGAAAAACCGTCCTCACCTCGGTCACGCTCGCTCATTCGGAAGACGAATGGCTTCGGCAAGCGAACTTGGCGACCTTGGCGGGGCAGGGTTTCGTAGAGAGCTCCTTCGAGGTCGGTTTTTGCCAAATAGGCTTCCTCAGGGGTGCCAGCCGAAAACAAATGGTTCCGCATGTCGTTAAGGACAGCGTTCTCGGACGGAGCGGCATCACGGAAGGTGACCCCGAAATGCTTGAATGATATATCCTGCATCATTTTCACCAGCACACTTAGGTAATAGGACTTGCCTGACGATGGTGCGCCCACGATCGAAAAAATATGATGCGGCTGATCGAGGAAATTCGGCGGTAATTTCCGGCGGCAATGGGGGCAGGAGATTTCCGGAGCTGATAGCCCCATGGCATCAAGCGCCTGGCCCCGGTCGTTGAAGCGGCTGGCGAGAAAACGTTGCATGTGCTCCTCACCCAAAACGGTGTCTCCTCGCAAACTAGCATGCACGGCAATGTTCATAACATCGCCCCGATCAAAGCGGAACCAACAGACAGGACAAGTGAACTCGCCGTATTCGACATTGATCTCGGGGGCCTCGAATACTTGCAGAGAAGGACGTTGCCTGAGGCGGACCCGAAAGTTCGGCCACGGAAAGGCTAAACTAAGCTATGGTGGCGGGGTGCGGGAAAGTGATAGGAGATCGTGGATTGGGGATCAAGGG
>JAYVNE010000238.1:0-8881 GCA_043758615.1 Akkermansiaceae bacterium | reverse complement strand
ATGAGTGGGCGGTGTTCCCAGGGTGAATCGCTGATGGTTTGCTGAACGGATTGGTAGTTGAAATCCGGCACATGTTCTTCCATGCGCTCGATATTTTTCGCGCCGCGCTTGGCCTGCATCAGGCCAGCGAGATAACAAAGTAGAGTTAGTTACAACGGTGTCCAACATTGATCTCATGAGGTGGCATAGATCTTGGCGACGCGGTATCCCGAGAGTCCGAAGGGAATCAGGAAGTCTTACCAGCCTACCGACTAGTCCTGTAACGGCGGGCTTGCGCTTCGATCGCGGGAAATGGGATGCCGAAATGGGTGGCGATGGATTTCACGCGTCCGCGAAGGGAGCCGTGGGAGGCTGAGGATTGGTCCGGCTCGCTGAGAATCCAGCCGAGGAAGGCATCTAACCGGTATCCGGCGGCCATGGCGTAGCGTGCACCGGCGATGTCGGCTCGCAGTTCTTTAGCTGGGGTGGTGTCCGAGGGGGCTCCTAGGTCATCTACGAGGTGGGCGTATTCATGGCCGAAGAGAAATGCCCAAGTATTGGGTGGGATTTGGCCGGCAGCGACGGGGTGTGCATAGATGGTGCAGTTTCCCACCACGCCACCGATGCTCACTAAAGGACCTGGATTTTTTCCGGGTTTGAGGTGCCAGCCGATTTTCCGTCCGGTGGCCTTAGCGACTTCGCCCGCGACGGCCCGAAGTTCGGAAAAATCTGCGGGGCGTCGATAGAGTGGGTTTGGGCGACCGCCTGGCGACAAGTGGAGGTGGGACGCTCCTGCATTCGAGGTAGGTCGTGTAGATGAAGGGCGGGATACCATCGAACCCGGCTTGGCTTGGCCGTCGCATGAACTACTGACCGCCAGTGCAAGGGCAGTGAGCGCAGGTCGCAGGGCGAGGGGAAACCGGTAATACATCATTTTTTAGTGATATGTGAACCCCGGATGAGTCTGTGTGCAAGGAGACTTTTCAGTTTGCCCAAAGTGACATGCGAGGTGGCTCTCTATCTTCTGATCTTCATTGGCAGCGACGGAAATAGAAGTTACTTATTTGCCATGTCCGCGTCTCTCACCCGCATTTTCTTAATCCGCCATGGGGCCACCACACTTAGCGCGGAAGACCGTTTTGCAGGGGCCACGGATGTCCCTTTGTCCGACGAGGGGCGAAGTCAGGCGACGCTGTTAGGCGAGCGGCTCTCCGGGTTGGCTGCGTCTGCGGTTTACGCCTCGCCGCTGAGCCGCACGATGGAGACGGCCGGAATCCTTGCGCGGCATCATGGGTTGGAAGTTCTCCCTCGCGAGGGGTTGAAGGAAATTTCTCATGGCCATTGGGAACAGCTTACGCGCAAGGAGGTGGATGAAAAGTTCCCTGCAGAGGCGGCCGCTTGGGAGGAGGATCCATTTACGTTTGCTCCTGAAGGTGGAGAGAGCGGGCTCGCTGTTACGGCGCGTGCGTTGCCGGTTTTGTTGGAGATCGTTCGCAAACATGAGGGAGAATCGGTGATCATCGTTTCTCACAAAGCCACCATCCGGCTGCTGCTCAGTTCGTTGTTAGGATTCGATCCGCGGCGTTACCGGGACAATCTGGATCAGGATCCGGCCGCGCTGAATGTCGTGGATTTCAGAAGCACGGTCCGCGCCCGTCTGATTCTGTTTAACGATACCTCGCACTATTCGGAATGCACTCTATCAAAGCCGGATATCCCCGAACCCCGCCTCTCCCATTGGTGGACGCGCTGAATTCTTCACCCGATGAATCGCTCATCCCTGCTGCTAGAAACCGAACGGTTCTTTCATGAGAAAATTCCGCTGACCCGCGCCATGGGAGTCCAAGTGGAGGCGTTCGATCATACACACCTTATTCTAACCGCTCCGCTTGAGGAGAATCATAACCACCTCGGCACTGCATTCGGCGGTAGTCTCAGTGCGCTTGCCACTTTGGCCGGGTATGGTTTGTTATGGCTGGAGCTGGAGGATCGAGACTGCCACATCGTCGTGCGGAACAGTTCTATCAGCTACCGGCGTCCCGTACACAGCCAGCTCCGCGCGATCTGTCATCGCCCGACGGATGCCGTGATCGCTGAATTTAAGGTTGCCTTTCGAGGAAGAAGCAAAGCCCGGATCGTTCTGCGGGTGACCATTGAGGAGGCCGGCCACGTCTGTGTTGAGTTTGAAGCTTGTTACGTTGCTATCCGTTAGAAAATCGCATTCAAGCTGAGGAAATTTCCGAGTGCTAGAATGGCTTCGCGCGGGTGGGCGGCGGACAAGCTCAGGCGCAGCCGTGCGGTGCCACGGGGCACGGTGGGGAACCGAATCGCGGGCACAAGAAATCCGGCGTTCTCCAGCGCGGCGGCTGCGGCGAGCGCGGCTTCGTTCGAGCCGAGCACGATGGGGATGATCGGGGTGGGGGATTTTGTGATGAGTGAAATGTTCTGCCTGAGCTGCTGGCGGAGCGTTTTCCCTTCGCCCGAGCGGATCAAGTCCAGCGAAGCAAGCGCTGCATGCGCAAGGGCGGGCGGGGGAGCAGTGGAATAGATGAATGAGCGGGCGCGGTTGGTGAGAAGGTCAACCCACTCGCGTGAAGCTGCGAGATAACCGCCTGATAGACCAGCCGATTTGCTGAGCGTGCCCATTTGAAAGGTGATGCGCTGCTGCAATCCTTCTTGCTCGGCCAGCCCCATCCCGTGTTCACCGAGCACGCCGAAACCGTGCGCGTCATCCACTAACAAGAGCGCTTCATGATTTTCTGCTAGCTCGACGATTTCGCGCAGCGGGCAAACATCGCCATCCATGCTGAAGACCGATTCGGTCACCACAAGGATGCGGGCATCCGCTGATTTCGCGCGGGTAGAAGCGAGTAACTTGGTGAGTTTTTCCAAATCATTGTGCGGGAAAACCCGCAGTGTAGCTCCTGATAGACGGGCGGCATCGACGAGGCAGGCGTGTGAGAGTTTATCGAGGAAGATGAAATCGGATTTTCCTACAATCGCCGGAATTGCCCCGAGCGCAGTGGCAAAGCCGGAGGAGAAAGTCAGTGCTGCCTCCGATTGTTTCGCAGCGGCGAGCGCATCTTCTAACAAGCGGTGCGGTGGCAGCGTCCCGCAAACCAATCGTGATGCGGCGGAGCCTGCGCCGTAGCGTTGGACGCCCTCGATGAGTGCTGCCTCGATCCGTGGGTGGCGGGCGAGGCCAAGGTAATCGTTAGAAGCGAAGTTCCAGAGTGTATGGCCGTCGCGAGTGACTTGGGTGCCCGTCGGCGAGTCCAGTGGACGTTGTTGGCGTAGCAATCCGGCAGCTTGGAGAGCGTGCAGGGACTCGGCAGGACTGGGCATTTTGCGGTAGGCTCGATCAGGCTCCGGGATTCGGGCGTTCGAGCGCCCAAGCGAGCAGCTTTGCGGAGTCCGTCCAAATGACGGGCGTGTGTGATTTAAGAATCACGACAATGGCTGAGCGGCCGTTGAGTGAGCCGCTCGAAACGAGGCATTTGCCAGAGCTATTCGTGTAACCGGTTTTAAAACCATCGCAGTAAGGAATGGTTTTAAGCAGTTTATTCGTATTTTCAATTTCACAAGTCTGGCCGCTGTTGAAAGTGAAAACAAAAGATTTGGTTGCGGTGAACGAGCGGATGAGTGGGCTGCGATAGGCGGCGCGGGCGGCGATGGCCATATCGCGGGCGGTCGAATACTGGCCCGCCATCGGGAGTCCGTTAGGGTTGATGAAATTAGAATTTTTCATGCCGAGCGAGGCGGCTTTCTGGTTCATGAGACCGGCGAAGGATTCAAGACTACCGCCGACATCGCGGGCAAGGGCGCGGGCGATGTCGTTCGTACTTTTCACCATCATCACCTTGAGGAGTTCGCGGCGGGGATAAACCTCACCCGGTTTCACGCCGAGCTTGGTGGGTTCGCAATTTTCGTCGGAGGCTTGGATCGTCACGGGCTTGTCGATGTTGCCTGCGTCGAGCACGCAAAGGGCCGTCACGATTTTCTGAGTGCTGGCAACGGCGCGTGGGACGTCGGCATTTTTTGCGTAAAGCACCCGGCCGCTAACGACGTCGATGACAATGGCGCTTTCCCCAGAAATCTGCGGCGGCGCGGTGGGCGGAATCGCGGCAACTCGGACAGGACTGCCATCTTGATCCTCTACTTGGCTGGCCCTGGGTGCCAGCGGAGGCGGTGGATTTCCTCCACAGGAAGTGATCAGGGCTGCGGCGAAGGCAAGGGCGGTGAGGCGGGCGCAGATCAAGCGAGACATGGCGGGAATCAATCGCATCGGAGGGCAAGCATCAAGCCGCGATTGTGCGATTTTCCGCGACTGGATCAAGGATTTCTGGGGGGTAAGAGGCTACCATCCATCTCGGCGCCTGGCTGCGGCAGGTTGGGTTCCTTGAAATCAACAGGGCCATTGAAGAACCAAAACCCGCGTTTGCGACTGTTTTCGAAGGCGATTGCTCGTTCCTGGCCAGTGGGAAGTTTTTTCAGATCCTTCTCACGAACTTCGACCACTTTCACTCCGGCTGGGCTGATTTTTGCGAGGGAAAGTTCGGAGAGCTCCGCGACTTTCGCTGTGGTGGCGGCAGAAGTTTTCTGGATCATTGCCATCGAGCTTTTTCCTGCTCGACTGAGCGTGGCGCAGGACACAAGGCACATGCTTGCGGCGACGAGAGGGAAAATGCTTACCCGGGAAATGGTTTTCATACGCAAGGAACGACCCAGAAAATAGCAGCGAAATTCGGCCTGTCCACCGTTCCTTTTGGAGGCAGTCTCGTTCTGGAAGACGAGCGCCGGAATCAAGAATCGCAAGTTCCGAAATCGAAACTTTGAAGGCGATGCTCCATGGGAAAATGCAGGGCACTTCAGGCCTCGATAAAAAAGAGAGAGGAACCCTCACATCGCGACGATTTCCACACGGCGGTTTTTGGAGCGGCCAGCGTCGTCGGTGTTAGAAGCGACGGGAGCGGCCATGCCTACACCGACGGGGATCAGTCGATCTGCGGGGACACCATATTTACCCGAGAGGGCGGTGGTGACGGCGGCGGCACGTTTCTGGGAGAGCGCCTGGTTGTGGGCGTAATCGCCGACGTTGTCCGTGTGGCCGACGATGAGAAATTTTTTACCACTGCTGCTGCCCGTGATGGCTTTGGCTATTTCTGCTAGAGAGTCGGCGGATTCTGGTGTGAGGTCGGCCTTGTCGGTGTCGAAGAGCACGCCGTAGATGGCGATGCGTCCCGTCTGGTCAATGGTCTGGGTGATTTGCTCGGCTTTGACCACGGTCATACGGGCGACCATGGCTTTCGTTGTTAGGGGGTCCACGCGGAGGATCGTTTGGCCTTTGTCGAGGTGGTGAGCGGTTTTAAATTCGTCCAAGCCAACGGAAACATCCTTCACACGAAAGCGAAGAGGGTGACGTAGATGTCGGCGTCGTCCTTGCTTTTACCTTTCAAGGCCATGAAGCGGGTTTCGTCGTGGGCGGATTCGTGCATCGCTTGCAGGCCCGGTGTTTTCATGTAAGCGAGAGCTAGCGGGAACCGTGGGGGAGTTCCAATCTAAATGTGTCTAATCGCCTAGGAATTAACCGAAGCATTGCTTATCTCCACAAATTGTTAAACCCTAAGGGAGTCCGTTATTTCGCGCTCCCATGCTATTTCCGACACTTAGAGAAACCCTGAAACAAACCACCTCACGCTGCCCCACTTGCCAGACGGCAGTTCCCGCAGAGGTATGGAAAACGACGGGTGCGCCCGCCAAAGTTTATCTAACGAGAACATGCAGCGAGCACGGAGAGGCGACTGCATGCATCGCTAGCGACGCCCGTTTTTACTGGCTGGCCAAGGGCGATCCGTCGAACTCCTGTGATGCCGGATGCGCTTGCTCGGCTGATCCTAATGGCGTGACGGGCACCCTCGGCCGCAATGCGAATGCGACGGTGCCGGAGGTGGAAATCCTCTCGACCTGCCTAGCACTGATAGAAATTGTCGATTCCTGTAACCTCGCTTGTCCCACCTGTTTCGCGGATTCTCCGACCGGCGCGGCGGGTGATCGTTTGAAAACCCACTCCCTTGAATCTCTTCAGGCGCGCATCCAAGGTGTGATCGACCGCAAGGGGAAAATCGAGATTCTCCAACTCTCCGGCGGCGAGCCAACCTTACATCCGCAGTTTTTCGAGTTAGTCGATTGGATTCACGCACACCCGCAGATCGACTACTGCCTTGTGAACACGAACGCTGTGCGAGTTGCTAGAGAAAATACGTTTCTGGCAGAACTCGGCACACGCGGACGGCGCGGGCATTTC
Source organism: Akkermansiaceae bacterium (assembly GCA_043758615.1). Classification (GTDB taxonomy): domain Bacteria; phylum Verrucomicrobiota; class Verrucomicrobiia; order Verrucomicrobiales; family Akkermansiaceae; genus Luteolibacter. The sequence goes on along the minus strand of JAYVNE010000238.1, from coordinate 2,598 downwards.
CAACTCTATCTACAATTCGACGGGCCCCAAGAAGCTGGCCAGCGCGAGCTGCGCGGCAGTGATTTCCGCGAGATGAAACGGCTTGCGATGGAGCGCTGCGAGCGCGAAGGAATTCCCTTCACACTCGCCATGACGGTCACTCCAGAAAACCTGCCCCACCTCTGGGATACGATTCTAACTGGCCTTGATTTTGAAGTCTGTCGCGGCGTTTCCTTCCAACCGATGTTCCGCACCGGACGCATGCACGACCCCGGCGGCGAGCGACTCAACACGGCGGACATCATCCTCGGCGCAGTCGAGCAATCCGCCGGGAAGCTCCGCTATGAAGATTTCACCCCACTGCCCTGCGGCGATCCTAACTGCGCGACGATCGGTTTCCTGCTGCGCACCCCTATCGGCATTCGCAGTATTTCTGAGTTTATCGACTTTGCCAGCGTCCAAGGATTCCTCCGCGACAAGGTGAACTACGAACTCGCGGATCTCATCAAATGCGGCTGCGAGAACACCGAGCTGGGTGAAATTTTATATCGCTTCGAGATGAAGGAAAAACACGCCTTCCGGCTCTTTATTAAACCCTTCATGGACGCCTGGACCTGGGATCAAGATCGCATCGACCGCTGTTGCACCCATGTCATCCGGCAGGATGGGTCGTTAGATTCGTTTTGCAGATATTATGCAGCGGGAGGTGGGAAGTGATTGTGCCGGACGATCCATACGCCTCGCCAAAGAAGCAGGAAAATTACGAACTGGCTGATACGGGCTCATGTCTCAAAGTCGGGCTGGTTTGGATATTGCCATTATTCGCCGTCCCTCTGCTAGTGGCGATCTGTGGCGGAGCGTGGCCGGTTGGCGTGATACTGGCGATCGGGTTTCTCGTATGGATGGGCAAGATTTACGTGAGGGAATCTAACAACAGGCTTGGTGCGAATACCTTTCCGCTAGGAGGGCGTGTCGTGATCTATGTCGTTCTCCAACTGATCTGGATTCCGTTGTTCTGGACGGCAATATTTTGGGGGTTCTGTTCTAGAACCGGTCACTTTTGAATCCATGAATAATCCCAAGCCACCCTTCGATTTTGATATGATTCAAAAAAATCGCACGCGCGTATGGTTTCGCATTGTGCTTTGGATTTTGCCAACGGGTTTCGCATGGATGAGCGCAGTTGGACTTAACATGCTTTCCGTGCGGGGAGGATTTTACGGAATGGCCCAGCTCATTGTGCCAGTATGGTTAGTTCTGAATATTGCATTCATCATCGGAGCGGGATGGTATAATAAAATGTTATCTTCGAGACGAGACGCCGGTCCGAATGGCTTTGATGGACGAGACGTGCTGTTTTTTGTCATTCAGATTTTCCTAATCCCTCCGCTTTCCGCGCTCGTTCTGTTCGCGCTCTGTGCGTCTGGAAACATTCGTTTGTGAACCTCCCCCTCACACCCACCGGCTCGCCGATTTACGCGTTGATGCTCTTAACCGGCATCGCTTGGGGTGCGGTATATTGGTTCCGCGAATCGAAGAAGGACAGCCGGGTGGCATTCATTTATGTCATCGGTTTGTTGGGGGCATTCGCGGGGGCGAAGTTAGCGTTCCTCTTTGCAGAAGGCTGGTTGTATTTTTCCGATTCTAACCGTTGGGTGCTTTGGCTCTCCGGGAAATCTATCATGGGCGCGCTACCCGGCGGCTGGATCGCAGTGGAGTTAGCGAAAAAATCGCTTGGCTACCGTGAGACGACGGGCGACCGCTTTGCGATGTTACTGCCAGTGCCGCTGATCCTCGGGCGCATCGGTTGTTTGAGTGCCGGGTGCTGCGCTGGGAAAATCTGTTCGTTCGGGCGATGGCCGTCGGTAGAGGTGGAGATAGGGTTTCAAGTTGTCGCGCTGATCACTCTTTTCGTATTACGCCGGAAACAATGGCAGAGGGGCCAGCATTTCCATCTCTTCCTCATCGCATACGGGCTGTTCCGATTTTTCCACGAATTCATGCGCGCCACACCGAAGCCATTTGATGGATTATCAGGCTATCAATTGATTGCTATGGCCACTGCGGTGGCCGCAGGAATCGCTTATCGACGGCGGGATCTTCAGGCGCACCATGCACCGTGATCGACCGAGTTAGAAATGCGAAGAGAAACATGTTAGGCAAACCAAGCGACGCCCGCTTCAAAAATCGGTTGGTGTTTGTTTCCGGGGATGTTTTTTGCAACGGAAGCTCCCGCGCGTTCGGTGTGCGCCATTTTTCCAAATACTTTTCCGCAAGGGGAGGTGATGCCTTCGATGGCGGTGAGCGAGCCGTTCGGGTTGATAGCGATGTCCATGGACGGCGCGCCGGTAGCATCGACGTATTGCGTGGCGATTTGGCCCCTGGCGGCGAGCGCGGCGATCACTTCGTCGCTGGCGTGAAATTTCCCTTCTCCGTGGGAAACAGGGACGCTGTGGAGGTCACCTAACATACTTTTTGCAAGCCACGGTGACAGCGTGCTAACGATGCGGGTGTTCGCATAACAGGAAATGTGGCGACCGATGCTGTTATGGACAAGCGTCGGCGCTTCGGCCTGTGGTTCGCGGATCTCGCCGTAGGGGACTAGGCCGGTTTTGATGA
>JAYVNE010000237.1:0-2846 GCA_043758615.1 Akkermansiaceae bacterium | reverse complement strand
AACCTGTGAAAATCAACTACCGAATACAGTGTAGAAGTGGGCTGGAAAGTCCATATGTTGATTTTAGGTGAAATTCTAAGTCCGACAAACTGCTAGAGCAGTTTAAAGCCATCGAGTTTGGCCGCTTTGCGGTCGAGGGTGTGGGTGGGCGTGATGGAGCGGGATTTGTTCCGGGCGAGGATGAGACAGTCGGAAAAATCGGCTGCGGAGCTAAGGAAGAGGTCGATGGCATCCCCTACGAGTGCGTGATCCTCCACGCGAAATATGGGGGTGTTGAGCATGCCTCGGAGTGAGGGGGCAATCTGCGGGCGGGCATACCCATAGCTGCGGGCCAGAACCCAGACCAGCTCGGTGACAACGATGATGCTGATCCATGCCGGATGCTGCGCGGAGAATTTTTCCCGCATCAGCCGTTCAGCCTTGCGCACCTGAGCCACGTCATCGCGGGTTGCAAGACGAACGAGGATGTTCGTGTCAAGAGCTTCCATCAGAGGCTCCCTCGGCGATGGCTTCGTTCATTTCCTCCACGGAAACGATGCGGGTGGCTTTTGGAAGAATACCCATAAATTCCTTCAAAGTCCCCTTACCGATGGGAACGACTCTGATCGTGCCGTTTTCGATTTCAAAATCAAGCCTGTCGCCGGCCCGGAGATTGAGCTGTTCTCTGATATTCGCAGGGACGGTGACTTGCCCTTTGCTGGTGATCGTCGTTTGCATTCCTTACGTAAGGTAAGGGGCGAGCCGATGGGTGTCAAGCGAGCTCATGCACCAGCGAGTGCAGCGTGAAGAACTCGCCATGGTTCTGAGCGCCCTGCATGGCGAATTTCATCAAGAAGTCTTCATTGCCCCTCCGAAGCCTTTGGGGGCGTCTGGGATTTCAGATTTGGTTGATGGGGTGGTGTGAGTGGGCCATTGGAGCTACCATCTAGCAGATGGGGATGGGTTTTTGGTGCCTGCGGTTTAATCAAGTCAGGGAAAAGCGCACCGCGATCAGGTTTGCGGAACTCGGGCCGATCATAGCTTCGAAATCCCCGGGCTCGCTGATGGGCTTGAAATCTGAACCTGGGAATGTTAGATCGGCGGTGGTGATTCGGAATGAAACCACTCGCGATTCACCCGCTTCCAAAGCGATCCGCTGGAATCCGCGTAGCTCCTTGAGTGGGCGGGTGACGGAGGCGACAAGATCGCGGAGGTAAAGTTGCAAGGTTTCGCTCGCGGGATAGTTCGAGAGATTGGTGATCACTGCGGAAATGGTGATGCTGCCGCCCACGCTCATTTCTTTGGCGCTCGCGGTGACTGGGCCGTAGGCGAATGTTGCGTATGTTAGGCCATGGCCAAAGGCGAAGAGGGCGTCGTTAGGCACATCGAGATATTTTGACGAGTAGGCTGTGTTTTGATCAAAGGGACGCCCGGTGTTTTTCTCGCGGTAACTCATCGGTAACTGCCCGACGCATCGCGGGAAGCCCATTGTGAGTTTTCCGATGGGAGCAAATGCGCCGAAGATAACATCCGCTAACGCCCGTCCGCCCTCGGTGCCGGATGCCCACGCGTGGAGCATCGTAGTGAATTTTCGCTCCTCCCACGAAAGCTCCAGCGGGCGCCCGCTCATAGTGACAAGTACGCAGGGCTTGCCTAACTTGAGCATCGCTTTCGCGAGTTTCCGCTGGCATTTGGGAAGCCGGATATCGGCTCGACTCGCGGCTTCCCCGCTCATCTGCCAACTTTCGCCGAGCACGAGAATGATGACGTCCGCGCTTTCGGCAACTTCGATTGCTTCATCTAGCAGATTATTATCACCTATCAGAACATCAGAACCTCTGGCATGAATCACCATCGCCTCGTCGCCCACTGCCTCATGGAGTCCGTCCAGTGGTGAAACGGCCATCGATTCATCACCTGCGGCGGCCCAGCATCCTAACATGTCGCGGCGACTGTCGGCGAGTGGGCCGATCATCGCGATGATTCCACGTTTTTTTAGCGGGAGTAGGCTATCTTCATTCTTCAGCAGCACCATGGACTCGCGGGACGCTTGCCGGGCGATTTCCCGATGACGCGGGTTCATGAAAACTTGTTTTGCATGCTCCTCATGGCAGCGGGCGAAAGGATCATCGAACAGCCCAAGGTCCCATTTGTTTTCAAGGATACGCATGACCGCGCAGTCTATTAGATCTTCAGAAACAGCACCGGAATTCACAAGCTCAGGAAGCTCTATCAAAAACAACTCGGATACCATGTCCATGTCCACCCCGGCGTGGAAGGCTTGTTTTGCCGCATCCGCGTCAGTTCCTGCGGTGCCGTGATTTTTCATTTCGGAAACCGCAGCGTAGTCAGTGACGATCCATCCGGTGAAGCCCCACTCTTCGCGCAGCAAGTTCGTTAGAAGCCAACGATTGCCACTGGCCGGGACACCATCGATCTCGTTGAAGGCGGTCATCACCGTGCGCGCTCCGGCACCGATGGCGGCCCGGTAGGGTGGAAAATACGTTTCCTCCATCGCCCGGCGACTCATATCCACGGTGTGATAATCCCGCCCACCCAGCGGCGCCCCGTAAAGTGCAAAGTGTTTCACACAGGCCATCACGGTCCCCGGATCTGCTAGATTATTTCCCTGATAGCCACGCACCATGGAGACGGCGATTTTTGATCCGAGCCATGGGTCCTCACCCGCGCCTTCTGCCACTCGACCCCAACGTGCGTCCCAGGAAATATCCACCATCGGCGAATAAACCCAATGCAGTCCATCCGCGCTTGCCTCTGCCGCGGCGATACGGGCCGATTCTTCTATCAGTTTTAAATTCCATGAACACGACAACCCCAGCGGGATCGGAAAAATCGTGCGATGCCCG
>JAYVNE010000236.1:0-8938 GCA_043758615.1 Akkermansiaceae bacterium | reverse complement strand
CGCAAGCTTTATTTCGGGTGCAGAGCATTTTCTCGACGCGCATGAAAGCGCGTCACCGGAGAAAATCCATGGCAACGGCGGTAACTGCAGGGATCAATTTTCCAGTCGTTCTTGAACATCCACAATTGCCATATCGCTTTCAGCGTGCATTCTTGATCGAAGCAGTGGAAGGATTCAACAAATTTGGCCCGGCCGCCGCCGACCTTAGCCGCTCATTTTCATGACTACGCAGGAAATTATCGTGAATCTGAGTGAGGCCGTTAGTCCACCGCGTTTTCTGTGCATCCCCATCTGCTCGTTGAGTGGGAAGCCGTGTGGTGTCATAAAAGAGCTGAGGGTCGGCGGCTTCCGCCGCAACGTACGCCACTGCTTGCAAAGGTCTTACTAATTTTTAATCCCCAGATCTCCGAAGTTATTCACATATTCCATACTGTTTGTGATAGCAAAATGGCAATGCTACAATTAGTTGATGGCTGCGTTGCCATTCTTGCAGAAGGGACGGCGCGCAACAAACAGACTCGTTCAATCCCCTGGCGAGCTCCAGTATGGAGCAAGGTCGATGCGTTCATTGTAGCTAACGTGACTGTGAAAAAGCGGCTCTCTTTGACCCGAACCAATCCAAAACTCCGCCCCCAGTCGCCACTGGTTAATATGATTGGGGGCAGAATGCCGGGGATGCCGGAAGTAATGCCCGAAGTCTTCAAGGGTATTGATGTAGGAGGCGCGTGCCATCCAAAAGTTCCCCGGAAAGTGGCTGCTCGGTGGATGTGATCTCCAATTCACGCCGACGATTTCCCGTCCTTCTCGCAGCAGTTCGGCATTTTCGCGCCATTTTGTGATAACCCAAGATTGCATTAAGTGGCGCCACTTGACTTTGATCAGGTCAGACGGGTCCGACACGCCCTTGGTGTGGAAATAAATCAGATAATTATCGGGGTGGGCGTGTGCCCAGTCCTCTAGCAATTTGATAGTCGGCAATTCGAACACATGAATGCTGTCGTGGTGATATTGAACGGAAATCACGATCTCAAATTCGCCGGCGAGCTGCTCAAAGTAAACGCGGTCGTCATCGGTCCCCAAAATGCTGACATAGACAAAACGCAATCCCGCTTCGTGCAATAACGTCAGTTGCTCCGCGATAACTTCCTTCCAATTCCCCATGCATGCTACATGATAAAAAACCCCGAGGTTCCATCTGCACAATCGAAATTTATGCAATGTTTCGTCCACACTTTTCGCCTCGATTTCAATGAGCCGAGTACCAAAATGCTCTCTTATCAACACGCAGTCACTCTCGCTGAGATCCGGATGCCAAAGGGTGGGATGGCCCGGATCGAGGAGACAAGCTTCGCGGTCAACGTAGCTCGTCCAGTCTGTCAGATTCTTCCGTTTATTCTCAAGTGAAGTATCCGTCTCGAAAGCTTTGCGAAGCGTTACGTCGATTTCGTCTTCCCGCCAATAACCCCTATGAAATCCCAACCGCGCCAAGTGCTCCATGACTGGTCGTGGTACTTTGAGCCAGTAAAGGGGCATTTTACTGGAAGGGTGATGTCTTTGCCAGCCCATAAGATAAGAAAGTTCGAGGTTTTTAGTGAAAGGCCTCCTGCCACATGTGCTCAGCAGAGGTGCGGCTTTATCGCTTCAGCAGTGAATCCGAATGACGTCGTTTTATTGGCGCTCAGTTAATTCTGAACGAAATGCTGCCGGCGCCGCCTGACGGTTTCCATTCAAGGGATGAGGAAATAATCCGTTGAACGGGTAGTCCCGCATTGCAGCTAGGTTGCATTGAGACAGCTCATATGCCCCAGCCGGCCAAAGCTTCGCGATGTCGGCGAGGCCAATCTGAGCATGCTGAATTCCTGGAAGCAGGGATCGGTCAAGTGCCTCGCTTGCAATTAGCCGCAGCCACAGCTTCAACTCCTCGGGATTGCCAACACACTTCTCAAGACCTTCGTCGCTAAGGGTGCCCGCTATAAGATGATTCCCGCAATGCAAATGCTGTCTGACTTCTTCGCGCTCTACACTCTTTAAGTGAGGCGGCAATTCGATATATGGGAGTTGAGCTGCATGTGATTGTGGGTACCACCAACACGTTGGGTTCACTCTTGACGAGATGTTGCTCGTACCACCTGCCTGCCCCACCAACCACCAAGCTGGTGCGTAGGTGTGCCACTTATTTAGACCATGCGCAAGTCCAAGTTGGTGGTCCATGTGCCACGCTCCGTTTGAAAGATATGTGGTGAATTCACTCAGGTGCTGATAGCAAGCGCCAAGAATGTTCGCATGCAAGGCAAAAGCATGGGTGCGATGAATACCGCGTCCTCGCAGAACGAAGGGCCTATAATCCACGGGAGTGGGCGCTTCAGAATGCTCCCCGCCGAGGTAAATTTGCCCCCAATCGCCGGGTAGCTCACGAAAAAATCTTTGTAACATTTCGTAGCTCCGCGGATGAAAAGTGGCGTCGTCCTCAAGAATTAAAATCCGTTCGTGTCCGTCCATGATCGCATCTTGAATAACACGAAGATGAGATTGTAAGCAACCCCATGCACCAGGACCCGCCTCGAAAAAGGAAGGTGCCCAGCAGCGATCACCTGCGATCGCCCGAACCCACGTAATCTCATCCTTCGACGCCAACCCCAAAGTCGACATCTCCTGCTCCAAACGCTCGCGACGCTCTGCGCGCTGCGGCAGACTGATAACGTAGATCGAGTCAAAGTACGCCTTGAGGAGTGAGGTCATTCAACGCAGGAAAGTCGCTAGGCAGCAGGGGAGCAAGAGGGGGTAGACGTGTTTCCCCCTCCTGCGTAGTCGAGAACACGAGGGCGTAGCGATTCGATTCTTCATCGGTGCAAAGATTTCACGACTTCCAGAAAAGATTAGGGGGAGTGCATTTGTAAAGGAAGAAAAACCCAGCGCGACCTTTTGCAAATTTGTGCTAAGCAAAACATCGAGACGGTGCATCCTCGCTTTTCGGCTGAAATTCAACCACCGACCGCGTGGCGAATCGCCGCACAGCTTTTCCACGAAGAGTATATCATACCGCCTTGGCCCGTGATGAAATCTAAAGCAAGGTAATCTCATCGTTCGTAGGTGTCCCGCACAGTGATTAATAAGGCGTGTTCGTCGTTCCGCACACGCCGAAATACCTGACCTCTGATTGAAATCTCGACCACTCCATCGCCCTCCCGTAAACTTCCTCGATATAGGTCTCGGGCAATTTGTCATCAATCTCGGAATGTTGCGGAGCGAGGTGCTCGTCAAATGCTCGCGCAGAACACTTAAAGAACTGCGTGTCCATTCCACCCCTCGGACATACCTGGCATAAACACTCGCGTTCGTCCTGCAGTAACTCAAAGTGGTTTTGCACGAAAAGCCGTCCACTCACTTTATAAAAACAATTTTCGATCTGTTTGACGCCTTCCGTCAGAAGGTTTGCCTCTGCCCGTCCTTTGCCAAAACGCTGTGCAATAGCCCCGAAGTCAAATAGACATTCGCGAATATATTTACCCTCCCTTTCGGCAACTTGGAAAAGCGCCCGATTGAGGATGGAGGTGTTGCTGCCGTCTAAATACAGAATCTCGGTAAATCGACTCTCCGTCAACCAAAGGTATGCAGCACTCCTGTAGTCTAAAAGCCTTTTTTCAGGATCGGCTCGTCTTACCGGTGATGATGCATGAACCGCGCCCGTCATTATAAGCGTCATAATACGTAAAGCTGCACCGCGTCTTGTCTAAAAGCGTCCGAAATATTTAAGATAGCATGAATATAACCGCTCATTTTAGTTTTGCTTATATTGCACACCTGTCATATAAGAGTGATCCACAATAAATTCTGATAATTCGAGATGGCTCGCATGAAAATGCAGTGCGGCTACCCGCTCAAGAATTCCCCCAGCCGCTCGCTGCTCGATGTCAAATTCGTCTAAGTCACCACTGGCCCAAATAGCCTCTAACACAACACATAAACTCTTGAAAACGTCGCGATGAACAACGAAAGCGTCAGCCAGAGCCAAGCGCGAATTATTCAGTTCGCTGTCCGTTAGCACAGTATGGGTGGCTTTCGAATAAAGCGACATTGCCACCTTCATCAAGGATTTACAGTCCGGCTGCGTCAAAATGAAAGATCCATCGTATGGTTGAAAACTCACGATCCTGTTGGGCCTAAAATCGAACAGGTCGAGATAATCAAAAATGGTCGTCGGATCCTGTCCGCCGGCACGGCACACAGACATATCATAATGGATAAAGCCGACATACTCCGGCAGATCGTAGAAGCCAGCCCGGTCAGCCCAGAACAAATTCAATAGTAGTTCTATTTCCGCGTAGTGGCGTCCCATTTCAACGAATGTGTCGTATTTCCTCAAATCTAGAGTGCGCGGCGGAGAAGCTGTTGACGCCGAGTCCCCGACCTTCACAAAAATCGGATTTCCATATTGTGCTCCGTACACCCAAGGGAAAATTCTCTTGTGATAACAACAGTAGATCTCGTAGCATCTTTTAACGCAGGGGTAAGATTCCCCAGCCCGAGATAAAGCTATGTCCTCGGGCTGAATGCGGAACTTAGACAGGAGTGGAAAATGCAGATCGTAGATCAAATCGAAATCGGGCAACGTCAATCTACCTGCCTCGTTATTTCGCGCGCTGGTGTCGATTACGGCGACTCCCCAGTCGGTATCGACTATAAAACAATGATGCGGAGAAAGGGAAAAATGGCGTAAAACTGCTTCCCATACACCGCCGGTCCAAGCTCCCATATTGAAATATTGATCCTGAAGTCGGGTGAACGTCTCCTCCGGTGGAAGAGCATCGTGAATTACCACGATACCACCCGGATTGAGCGCGCCCAGCGCAAACGCAATATCGCGCCAAGCTGCTTCCATCCGATGATCGCCATCGACAAAAATGAGATCAAAACGGGCCGAATTGCGAGTAAAAAAATCATCGCTCGTCCTTCGTTGAATCCCTAGTGCCTCAGCCAACGGTCTGGGATCGATGCCGATTTTCTGGGCGCATTGAATTTGGTTGTAGTTCAGGGCCGGCTGGCCGACTCCGATTTCCAAGTATGATTGAAACCCTCGGCTTGCGATGAAGTGGTTGAGAAGCTCCGTTCGCGTCACCATTCGTATTTTCGCTTCAGAGTCGTTTTTCATCGGTTGCCTACCTGTTATAAATCTCGTGTGAGTCAATGAATTCTGAAGTGGCGTATTCGATGCCTTACTTAGTCAGCGCACGATAGCACTCGTGAGCACGAGTTAAATTGTGCCACAATACTTTGTACTACTCGAAAGAGTCGATGTTTCGGCGAGGAGAGGAACGAGGCCGTCTCATAGTTTTTTTAGATTCTTGCTTGGTGGTACGGTTTGTATTGTTTTGCCGCCTGATCCGCAAGAAAAATGTTTCGGAATATTTATTTGGCGAGACACGCGCATTGTTGCCCTGAAGGGGCTGCTTGGTTGCTAGGGAATTTCCGCTTTGTGGGCCGAGCGGACGCGACATCGTAGCGACCTTTTTCTTGGACAGTTTCCAATCCAACGCCCATCAAATTTTAACGCTTTAATAAAAAATAGCCCTCCCACTTCATGTGGGAGAGCTGGGTGGCTTTCAGGAAGCCGCTGGCTCGAATCAGAGCCCGTGGTCGTGGAAAAACCAAACAAGGCTATCTTTGGGCTTACGGCCGCCCCGGTGGCGACGTGCTCTTTGACTGGCAGACCAGTCGTGCCGCCGTTTGTTTGGACAACGTCATCGCCGCCGATTTTGCCGGCACCCTGCAATGCGATGGCTACAGCGCCTACCCCGCCTTTGCCGAGCGGCGCGCGGGAAATATCGTGCTCGCCGGCTGCTGGGCGCACGCCCGGCGCAAGTTCCATGAAGCCCTCGAAGCGGCTCCGCGCACCGCGGGCTGGATCATCCGCCAAATCGCGCACCTCTACCGTGTCGAAAAAGACCTGCGTGAAAAGCACGCCGGGCCAGGACTGCGCCGCGCCGCCCGCGCCCATCAAAGCCGACCCGTCATCGCCCGCCTTCATCGCTCGCTGATCGCGCTCAAGTTGAGCCGTCGTCACCTTCCGCAAAGTCTGCTGGGAATAGCCATCGACTACACGCTGAGCCAATGGCCCGCGCTTGGTCTTTACCTCGAAGACGGACGCATCGAGATCGACAACAACGGAATCGAAAACGCCATCCGCCCCACCGCCATCGGCAAGAAAAACTGGCTCTTCATCGGCGACGCCGAAGCCGGCCAGCGCGGAGCCATCCTCTGCACGATCATCGAAAGCTGCCGCCGCCGCGGAATCGATCCCCACGCCTACCTGCGCGACGTGCTCACCCGCCTGCCCTCGATGACCAACTGGCAGATCAAGGACATCACCCCCGAAGCCTGGGCCAAAGCACAGCAGCGCCCGCCGCTCCAAGCCGCATCATAAACGTCGTAACCCTACACCTACGACGAATATGACTCCCCAAATCAAACCGCGCAGCCTGTCAAGAGGGGCTTCGTGGACCGCTTACGCCAGGATCGACTGTCTCTATTTTCTGTTTCATTTCCCACGGCATGGTTGCCGCGAGTGCAATCGCGTCAGGCAACAGCTTGTCCATAACGAATTGCTTCATGGTCATTCCGCGGCTCGCTACCAACATCCTTAAACTCTTGTGCGCGCTCTCCGGCAAATCGATTGTCAGTTTTCCCATATCTACCTCTAAACTGAGAACCAGTATAACAGGTTTTACTGAACAGTACAAGAGCCTTATTTGCTGATACGCCGGAAACCCGTATTCCCGCCATTACGGCCTACCCGAGTCCTTAGTTCCGATAAAATACATTATCACTATCGATGCGAGCAGTAGAAATGTCAAAAATGGGTATGATGTATTTCCGAGGTGCAATAGATCTAAAAATGACTACTTTGGGGCTTCTCTAACAAGCCTGATGTCGCTTTGCGCCATTTTAGCTCAAGTTCAAGCCTCTGTTTAGAGGAAATTACAGCTCGGCCAGCAGAATCAATGTCGACAATTAAGCCATTGTAGGTTGGAATGACTGTGGTTTCCGCTTTGCCTGTCAAGACATTTATTTGTTCCTTACGTCTTTCTGTCATATGAAGGCGATGATCAGTAAGTGAAGTTAAAATTACGTGTGCAGCGATAAAGCGTCGCTCGTCTTTAAGCAACTTGGTTAATTCAAAATATGTATTTGGGGTCGGCTTTTCTCGGATCGTTCTCATTGTCGTGGAGTTTCCGCGAATAATTGGAGCTACTCCCGCTGCGCCAGCGGTCCACACGATATCGTCGTTGTAAATATCTTCCCAATACGTTTTGTGAAGGGGTTTGCTTCCCGCGCACGCCGAAAGCAATAATGCAGCCGTCAGGCACAATCGTATCGTCTTCATTTCGTTGAATTAGGAAGTAGAACAGGAGGATTGGTTCCAGTTACATTGTTGTTTTTGACTTGAATCTCTTGTTTGTACTGCTTAGTGGCTACTTTTTTTTCCGTTTTCCCATCTTGTTGAATTTCGATCTCCGCTTTAATTTCGTATATTAAAGTCCAAGTTCCGTTCCATTGCCCAGAAGCATTGTTCCTCAACCCGTATTCGCGAACACGCCTACCCCCGAGCAGTGTTTCGGAATTTAATCCCTGAAAATGAGATTGCTGATAGTTTCGCCCATCCAACTGCCCATGCCACTGCTCCACAACTTCGTGCAACAATGCTGAGTATTGAGTTATTCCAACACCATCTTTTGAAAAGGCTTTGACGTCTGCCAAATCAATCTGCCGACGTTCAAAGTTTCCTACAAATACCTTTTCATCATTAGATACAATTTTAATCTTGCAAACACCCTGCCTTGAATCAAGCATTTTTTGCCAATTGTCTTGATATTCCTTTTTGAGCTTACTCAACGCTTCTTTATAAAGCTCAAATGCTTCTCCTGCTAAATCCCCTTCAAACTCAATATTGGACAGCCCGAAAAAGTCATTTAGGCTCATTGGGCAGTTTCTGACGAATAGATATAAATTCAGCCCCCCATTTTCCCCGATCGGATCTTTCGCTAACCATTTGCCCAATGTGGGTGAGTAGTACCTATAGCCGAAATTGTAATAGCCTGAGTCTACATCACGGACTTCACCGTGGAACCTAGTTTCCCAGTCGAACAGGGATTCTTGTCGTGGGTTGAATGCGTCATCAAGGACAGTGACCCTTCCGAACGCCGTGTAGACGTAGCGTTCCTGAACCGCGCCGCTGGCGTTTGTGAGCGCGACCTTGCTGCCCATGGCATCGCAGAGGGTGTAGAGGCGCTCCGGACTGGAGTTGGTGGCGCGGTCGCGGAAGACGAGATCGTTGCGCCCACGCGACCCGAAAACGTACTGCCGGTCGGCGCTGGTGCTGCCGCCGCGCCGTTCCTCGACGCATTTCCAGTCCGCGTTGTAGTAGTAGTGGACGGTGCCGGGGTTGGGGCCGAGCGCCACGGCCTTGGTCGTGCGCCGGGTCAGGCCGTCGTAGGCGTAGGCGATGTCTAGGGCGGTGCTGTAGCCGGAGGTGGAACCCGAGGCACTGCCGCTATTCAGGCCGCTTTCTGTGCTTTGCAGGCGGACAAGGCGGTTCCAAGCGTCCCAAGTCAGGGTGTAGAACGCCGTGCCCGCTTCGTCCCGCGGGACGCGGAGCATGTTCCCGGCCCGATCGTAGGCGACGGCGATGTTGCTCGCGTCGGAGGTGCGGATGGCGCTGGCCTTGGTGTGGGTGCGGCTCTGGTCGATGGCGAGTGAGCCGATGAGGCTGCGCTGGTAGCGGTCCCAGTTGCCTACCGGATCGTAGGTCCAATCTTCCTTTTGCGCCGGGGTGCCGTTAATCCCGGTGCGTCCGCCGTTGAGCATGCCCTGGGCGCGCTCGGTGACCTGCGCGAGCCCATCATATTGGTAATAGTCGTCGAGCGCTTTCCCCGCGGCAGCG
>JAYVNE010000235.1:0-2866 GCA_043758615.1 Akkermansiaceae bacterium | reverse complement strand
CAACGCCACCGAAACCCACTACCCCGGCACCAATTTGCGCCTCAAATACGTCCCGCTAAGGTCATCAAGTTTCCCTCTAGGTCAGGATGTCTGAGGCTGGATTTATACCCCAAGGACAAGGACAAGAGGGCCTCCGCCCGGGCGGCGCGGCGCTCGCTATCGCGAGCATCCGCGTTCGCCCATGCGGCAGGAGCCAAGTGTGGATCGAGGGGAACAAACCGCTTTTCGCGATCCAAGGTGTAAGTTCTCACGGCTGCACCTGCTTTCCTGAACCAGCATCGGCTATTGCCAGAATCGCCAGTTTTAGCCCGCCGTTCAATTGCGGCCACGAATCAGCCACCCGTGCTAGTAAACGACGATCAGGGGCTGGTAGGTCAGCAGCTCTCACGCACGCGAAAACGCAGGTGAAATCAGTCGTTTCGTGGACACTTTCCGCATTTTGAGCGGCGCTTGTGCTACACGATTTGCTACGAGTTATTGTAACTCGTTGATTTCAAAATGGCGGAGAGGGTGGGATTTGAACCCACGGTGAGTATTACCCCACGTCTGATTTCGAATCAGGTGCCATAGACCACTCGACCACCTCTCCTTGAGGGGCGGAAGAATTGGACGGGCGCAGAGGGTTTGTAAAGCCTCCAGTTTGACTTAATCGGGGAACACAATGGCACGGTGCCCATCGATGATCGTGCGGTCGTGGACATGGAAGCGAATGCCTTTTGCAAGCGCGATTCGTTCGCAGTGGCGACCGAGGCGAACGAGGTCATTAGGCGTGTGGAAATGCTGCACCCGGTCCACTTCCTGTTCGATGATGGGTCCGGCATCGAGATCGCCGGTGACGTAGTGGCAGGTGGCACCGATGAGTTTCACGCCGCGTTCGTAGGCTTGTTTGTAGGGATTTGCGCCAATGAATGCGGGGAGGAAACTGTGATGGATATTGATGATGCGCCCTGCGTAATCCCGGCAGAAATCATCGGGGATGATCTGCATGAAACGGGCGAGTACGATCAACTCCACATCTTGCTGCTCGATCATTTGGCGGATTTTTACAAAACCGGCCTCGCGGTGTCCTTCATCCATTTCGATTTCGTGAAACGGGATATTCGCGCGTTCGGCGATCGCGCGGCAGTTGCTGCGATTGCCGATGATGGAGGTGATTTCGATGGGGAGTTCGTCGAGTTCCGCGCGCCAAAGAATTTCGTTCAGGCAGTGATCGGTTTTGGTGACCAACACGGCAGTGCGCATGCGGTAAGGCAGGCGGCGGAAGTGCCAATCCGCTTGGAGCGAGCGACCGAGTGTGCCGAAGCCATCCATGAAATCCTGGACATCGACATCCAGATCCATGGTTTCGATTTCAAGTCGGGCGAAAAACTTGCTCCCTAACTTATCAGAAAATTGCGCGAACTCGACAAGGTTTCCCCGATGCCCAGCGACGTAGTTTGCCACCTTCGCAACGATGCCCGGTTGATCGGGGCAACTGAGTTTAAGGATAAGTCCGGCGCGCGACATGAGGGGGAGATTGTGCGGTGGATCATCCGGCGTCAATCACGGCTGTCCGGCGGGTGACGAGAGACTCGCCATGTCAGATTCGCGATCTTGCAGAAGTGAAATGATTCGTTTCGTCGCGCCTTCATGATGTGTTAGGTGCTTAGAGGCCGCTTCTATCATTGCTTTGGATTTTTGTGGATCAAGGGCGGTTAGGATGGCGCGGGAAAGCTCTTCGGGATCGCGGGCGAGGATGCTGCCTCCCGTCTGGATGAGCCTCGCGGCGAGGGGCTGGAAATTTTCCATGTGTGGGCCACAGATGATAGGTTTTCCAGCGAGGATGGCTTCGCAAGGGTTTTGGCCACCGGTGGAAAGGAAGCTTTTGCCGATGATGACGACATGGGCATGCGCGGTCCAATCGCGAAGCTCGCCCGTGGTGTCGATGAGAAGACAGACTTTCGTTAGGTCTCGTGCGGGGGTGAAGGCCGAGCGCATGACGACTTCGAATCCAGCATATTCGAGGGCGGCTCTAACCTCAGCGCGGCGCTCGGCATGGCGGGGAACGATGATGGGGAGAAAGTTAGAATCTGCTAGATGAATGGCCATGGCGATCCATGCTTCCTCGCCTGCGTGGGTGCTGGCGGCGAGGATGGCGGGGCGAGCAATTCCAAGCGCATCGAGCATCTGTTGGAATTCCGGACGGAGAGCAGGGCGCGCGCCGCTTCCGGGATCGAACTTCAGGCTGCCGGTGTCATGGATGCGCTCCAGAGCGACGCCGAGGTCCTGCCAGATTTGGCAATCCCCAGGTTCTTGGATAGCGACGAAATCCAAGGTCGAATAAAGTGGGCGAATCCATCTCGCAAATCTTCGATAGCGGAGGGCGGATCTTGGCGACATCCGGGCGTTGACTAACTGGACGGGGATGGCACCTTGCTTGCAGGCGAGTAACAGGTGGGGCCAAACTTCCCCTTCGATGAGCACAATTTGCGATGGCTGAAATCTTGATAGATAGCGGCGGACCATCGAGGGGAAATCAAGGGGCGAGTAGGTGACCCGAAGATTCCAAATTCCCGCAGCGGTGGCGACGGCGTGACCGGTCGCCGTTCCAGTGGCGAGCACGAAGCGGCGGTCCGGTTCGGTTGTTAGCCACTCGCGGATGAGTTTGAGTGCTAACATGCATTCCCCCACACTCACCGCATGGACGTGGACCGCGCCACAGGGTTCGAAGTCGTTAGACTCCGTGTAGATCGCTGCGCGCTCGCCTAGGCGGGTTCCGAAACCGCCGCGCTGGAGCATTTTCACGATCCAGCTTGGAAACGCTGCGATGAAAAGCAGCGGCATGAGCAAACGATAGAGGGCGAGGGCGAGGAAGAAGCGCATGATG
>JAYVNE010000234.1:0-9151 GCA_043758615.1 Akkermansiaceae bacterium | reverse complement strand
CGTCAGCGTCGGGTGATTTCTGATGGGAGGCAATTTCAACGATCAGCCAACCGTTAGGTGCGAGGCGCGGCGGGATCAGGCCACTTTTGAGAAGGTCCGTGATGTGATCTTTATCGCCGTAGAATTTCCAATATGGTGGATCGGCGAAAATGAGATGATAGGCGGTGGCATCGCGTTTCAGAAAAAGGTTTACTTCGGATTTGACTGCGTGGCCGCCATCGAGCCGGGCTTTTGCTAGATTTTCGGTGATCACCTGGGTGGCTTGGCGGTGCTCATCGACGAAAGTGCAACTCGCAGCTCCACGACTGAGGGCTTCGAGGCCGAGAGCGCCTGAACCGGCGTAAAGATCGAGAACGCGGGCATTTTCCACCTTTTCTCCGAGGATGGAGAAGACTGCTTGGCGGACGAAATCCGTGGTCGGCCTGGCAACGGCAGAGGGCACCTTGATCGCGATGCGTCCGGCTTTTCCGGCGATGATTCTCATGGCGGTGGCGCGGTGGGTTTCAAATTTAAAATCGGTCCGTCTTTACCGAGCCTGAGGAAAAGATGGCTGATGTTTCCGAATGCTTCCAGATCAAAGGCCGACCTCTGCGATGAACTCAGCGGGGTGAGGGACGGCTCTTGGATGTTAGGGAAGCCGCGCATCACGACAGCTTTCAAACTTTCGGGCGGCGCGACGAGACGCATCACTCCGGCGGCACTGCCATTCGCGAGCACGGTAGCATTTCCTAACAGTGACAGCTCATCACCGATCAAGCGGGCATCGACACAAGACAGCAGGCCACCACGGAGGACGATGACGGCGCTGCCTTTGTCGAACTTCGCATCATGCTCGGCGAGGGTGAGGGAGGGGGCGAGCATTTCTGCGATGAGATCACCTTGCCAGGTGGTTGGCGCGGTGAGCAAACCACGGAAGCCTCCATTGAGGGCGAAGGATTGGGCCTCGATATGGCCGTTGAAGGGTAACTGAATGGCGGCGAGGGGCTGCTTCGGAATCTGCGCTTCGATCTGAATGGGCAAGCCGCTGAGGGAGGCGATTTTGCTGGCGATGAGAAATTTATAGCCATGAAATTCCAATTCGAGAGGCTTCAGGGAGAGCACGGGATACTTCCAATCCAAGGTGGCGGATAGATCGTTAAACGTCCGGTCCTCGCCGAGGGAAACAGACTGGATTTTAAGAACGGATTGTGCTGGATCGCCCGCGATGGGAAGTGAACCGGTGATCTTACTGATCTCAAAAAGCGCTTGCTTTTTGCTAACGGAAACGATTGAGAACGATGCATTTTTCAGATGCAGCCAACCTGTCGGCTGTGGTGGAAGAGCAGGCGGTGCAGGAATATTGAGCGGTGTGACGGCCACAGGAGGAGGACCCGTTGGGGGAATGTTAGTCGGAGGATTGACTTGGGCAACAGGCGGAGGCGGCCCACTTGTGACGGGCGGTGCGGGCTGGGGTTGCGAGCCTGATAGATGGGAAAGCAGCTCGATGGGAATGATGAGTTTTGGGGTATCAAGCGAGATCGAACTCACTTCGTATTTGCCACGCATCCATGCCCGCCAGATGGGGTTGAGTTGGATGGATTCGATGGTGGCTAACGGATGTGGAAGTGCCGGGCGGAGGGCAGCGGGTGGCAGCAGCTCCACGGTGTGGATGCTGGCACCGTTCCAAGGTGACCACGTCGCGCCGCCGACGCGGGTTTGTAGGCCGGTCATTCTCTCGATTTTCGCCGCAATCCAGCGGCATGACCAAGGGGTGGAGAGCCAAAGATTACTGAGTAAAAATGCAAGAACGGGTAAGACGAGCAGCGCCGAGAGCAGCCATGACCCGCGGCGGAAACCCCGGCGTTTTTCGCCTGTTGGGGCTTCGGATTCCATCGGTTACTTCTTTAGCGGAACGGTTTTAGCGGGTGCTTTCGCGGGTGCTTTGGCTGGAATTTTCGCGGGGGTTTTCGCTGGAGCTTCTGTCACTTCCTTGGCATGGCCGGCTTTTCCAAGAGGGAAGCGGATCACGAGACTTTTATCTAGCAGGCGGGTCCCTTCAGTGGAGAGTTCTTGGGCACGGTAAACGAGGAGACCGAATTGATTGTCGGCGAAATGCCCGAGCGCGAGGTTCTCCTTCACTTTTCCAAGCCCAGTTTCTTCCTCGAATTTCCACTCACGTCCGGACCATTCGCCGAGGATACTCGACGCATCTGCCGTGATGTCCTTGATACGTTTGAGTTCGCCATTAGGGGAACGGAAGAAGTCGTCTTTCGGCTGGTAGCGCAAAGTCGTTAGAGTGCTTCCGCCGCCAGTGCCACTGACGGTCCAGCTCCCATCCGCGTTTTGGCGGAGGAGTAACACAATCTCTTCGATCGACTTGAATTCGCGTTTTTTCCACAATTCGAGATACGCTTTGTATTCCTCATTGGTTAGACCTAACCGCTCGTTGTAGGGAAGAGGGGCACCGGGTGTGGCTTGACCAGAAAATTCGCGAAACCACTTGGGGTCTTTGCGGGCTGCAGCCTCGACCTTGGCCACGTATTTATCGATTTCCTGCGGTGGCAGAACCACGCCGATTTGTCCGCGGACCGGTACATTTAATTCTAGCAGGCCTTCGAAAATTTTCGGTGTCTCGGCAGCGTGGAGATGGGTGATGGAAACGAGTGCGACGAGCGGTGCGAGGAATTTCATGGAGGACTTGGGAAAAGCTGCCTTTCGTGCCGGGAGAACTCAAGCGGCAATCCGCGCCCGGAGATTATTCGGGTTCTCCAGACGGGAAAATTTCCGCGATCGAGGATTCGATTTTATCGTCCATCCAGTGCTCAAGCGCGGTCTTCATGGGGGCGAGCACTTCGGGGCGCTGGTTGGCGAGATCGACTTCACCGTAGGGATCGACGGACATTTTGAAGAGCCCGAAGTGCCTCCCGCCCTGAGCCGTCGGGGTGTAAACGAGCTTCCAGCGCTGCGTTTTGAGGCAGCGTTGCTTGGCGTTGACGAGGATTTCCCGGTATTTTTGCTTGAGAACGAATTGGTAGTTAAAATCTTTTTCGATGTAGGTCAGCTCGTCCATAGCCGGGAGTTTTGGCCGCTCGATTCCAGGCACAGTAAATTGAATGAAGGGAAATCCCGTCTCGCCATAAACCGGGCGATAGATCGGAGTTTCGGTTTGATGAATCCAGCCCGCGAAACTCTTGCCTTGCCAAGTGGGAGACTTTTCGACGCCTGTGAGATCGGCGATGGTGGGGATAACATCGATTAATCTAACCGTCTCTGGAATCACCTGTGGAGCGCTGCCAGGCACATGGACAATCATCGGCACATGGTTCGCCTGCATGCCGCCATTGAACGTGAGTCCGTGGCCGAGCGTGACGCCGGGTTCATAGTGGTCGTCACCGTGGTCGGCAGTGACTATGACAATGGTGTTGTCGGAAAGTCCGTTAGCCTTAAGTGACGCGAGAATTTTTCCCACGCAATCGTCGAATTGGCGGGTGCATCCATCGTAGAGCGCGCAGATTTGTTGGACTTCCTTCGGGGGAAGGGCTTTCCACTTGGATTCTAGATCGGTGCTGCCGATGAAGGAGTCGATGTCGAAGTCCACCCCATTGCGATTGCGCCCCTGATAGGCAGGATCGGCGAACATGCTGCGGTAAGGTTCAGGGCTGCGGTAAGGAAGGTGGTTGCAGGAATAGAAAACATGCCAGAAGAATGGCTTTTGGCTTTTTGCAACCGCAGTTAGGCGTTTCTCGACACGTGCGGTAACGACTTCCGGTGTGACGAATTGAGCGAACGATTCGAGCTGCGGAAACAGTTTATAACCGAAGGTGTTATCGAAATACAGTGGCACCACAAAATGCGCCATGACCACGGCCTGGCTCATATAGATTTTAAAATTATCAAAACTAGAAACAGATAGATTTTCAAAATCCAGCGGGATGACCTCGTAGTATCCGGCGCACCAGTCACCAATGGCAGTGGTGTCGTAGCCTTTCTGCCGCAGCAGTCCGGCAATCGGCACGATGTGTTTTTTCGTGGCTTCCACTGTCGCTTTGTCCGGATACATGTAGCGGATGCCGTGACTCTGCGGATATTGAGAGGACATCAATTGTGTACCCGACTCCATGGTGGAGGCGATGGAGGTATAACAATTTTCAAATCGTGTCGATTGTTTGGCCAACTTATCAATCACAGGGGAAACACCACCCTTGGCGATGCCGTCGGTTCGCTGGGGCCGGTATCCGGCACAACCGATGCTATCTCCGCGCAAAGAGTCCGATCCGATGATGATCACATTGAGCGGCTTTCCAGCGGCGGAGGTGGCCGCCACAGACGGCTGTGTTAGGAAGTAGTTAATGCAGAAACTTGTGGCGATGAGGGCACCCACTGCTGTTACAATCGACCATCCCCGGCGCGTTGACCTGCGTAATTGCCAGACCAAGGCGATGACGGCCAAGGTAATCGGTAACAGAGTAAAAAGCCCGAACAGCGTGGCGGGTTTAAATGCTAACGGAATCAAGTCTAGCACTTTGTAATACCACTGCCCATATTCGCCCTCACTCAGGAAATAGGGCCGTGTATCGACAAGGCGAAGAGTGAAGTAGCCGTGGACGAGCGCTGTGATGATAAAACTCCGCAGGATGACTGCGCGGGTTTCCTGATGCTTGGAATACTGTGTCCAAGCGTTTACGAAAGGCTGAAACAGAACCGATCCCAATAGCGCAAGCACCGCGTAGGCGAGCAGCATTTGCAGATTTTGAAAAACGAGGAAACCAAGGTATTGGTTGCGGGCGAGAACGCTGAATTTGTTCTCCATGTGCCCAGAGGAATGCGCGAGCTGCCAGAGAGCAATGGCATATTGGATTGCTAGAAAAAATGAGACTCCAGTTAGAATAGGGAGAAAGCGCGCGGAAGGCGCGGGTTTGTGTATCTGAGTCACGGTAATGAATTGCGGTAAATGGACTAAGTCACTGATCAGCGGGGGGCGAATCAATATACAGCCAGCGGGGATTCATGAGTTTTTCTATCACCACTCCCCTCTCGGACTGGAGCCCTTCTGGGATTTTGACGCGCAAGATCATGGACGTTCCACGAGCGCCGTTGCGGTGTAATAGATCAAGAATCTTGTTGGAGATTTCTCCGTTCGCCTTGGCGTAACCAAACAGTGTTTCATTACTATCCAGAGCGGATAGTTTGAAGCAGTTCCATTGATAGGAATCCGCAAACTCATGGCTGTAGAAGGTGTCCTGCTCGACGTAAACCCGGAAGTCATAGAAGCCCACTTTGGGTCTTGTCCTCGCGAAATCATCCCATTTCATTGGCTGATAGCACACCGCTGTTTCCCAATCAATGCGCGCCTCACCGAGTGGCGTGATTTCAATCAGCAAATCCCGGATTTCACGGTTTTCAAGCTCCACGGAGGCCATCCAGAAATTCGAGCTCTCGTCGAGGGCCAGAGGTTGAAGAAATTTAAATGATGATAGATGCTGGCTGGCAACGGTCTTTGAAATATAATATTTTTCCATCAGAGGCCGAACTCGACCGGGATGTCTCACAAAATGCACGAGCGAATCAAGCGTGCGTGCCTCAAAATAACCCCGAGTCGTCCTCTGAATGCGTTCGATCAGTTGACCCGCTTCTCGGTTTTTCTTCTGGGTGTTAGCAGCATTATTTCCCATTGCAACGACAGCATCTGCTGCTTGATCGTCTGATTTTCTCAGCCATCCCAATGACCAGATCGCACCGCCCACTAACAACAAACCAAGAAGGACAAGCCAACCCCAAGGAATGATTGGGTGATCTTTGATGCCCTCGGTCCAAGCCTCCCCCATCAGATCTGGGTTTCCCAAATCCAGTCGGACCAGCGTGGTCGCGCTGGGATCAACGTCGCGGAGTTTGCTCTCTTCACTCGATGGAACTTCCAGTCGCAGGCTGACGTTCGTGTCCGACCAGAAAGTAGCCATGGTGACGGCCCCTTTCTTGTCTAAAGCCTCTTTGGCGGTCAAACGAAAGACCGGAGCAAGCCGTTCAGCCTCCTCATCCACCGGTCTTAGCTCAACTTGTCTCACCTCGCGTGCCATCGTCGGCTTGAGGAAAAGCGTAAAAGCCCATCGACGCAACGCAACTCTCACTCTAAATCTTTGTCCGTCAATCCCATGCCCGCCGCTCCGCGCATCCTCATCGTCACCGCTGCTTTTGGCGAAGGTCATAATAGCGCAGCCCGAAATCTGGCGCTGGCCCTAGATTCCATGGGGGCTACGACCCAGGTCGGTGATCCATGTATCCTCGGAACGCCGCGGCTCACCTCACTTGTAGGTAGCGCTTACCGCTCGGTTACCACCCGTTCCCCGCGCCTGTGGGCTGCCATTTATCGCTCCACGGACCGCTACGATTTTAGCAAGAAACGCTCCCCACTTATGCGCGGGCCTGAGAAAGCCCTTGCGACTCTGGTTGAGGAATTTCGGCCGGATGCGATCGTCAGCACGTTCCCGCTCTACCCGTATTTCCTTCCCGGCATTTTTGCGAAAATGGGAAAAATCCTGCCTGTTTTCACGGTCATCACGGATTCCATCGAGATCAATGCCTCGTGGCTGCGGGCTTTTACCGATTACTGGCTCGTCACGGATCCTGCCACCCGTGAAGGCATGATTCGCAAGGGTTTGGCTGCTGAAAAAATCATCGATACGGGCTTTCCCGTGAATCCATCATTTTCAAAACTCAGCCCCATCGATCCCTCCGATGCCTGCGACCCCTTCCGGATTCTCTATTTCCCTACCGCGAAAATCAAACTCCTCCAATCCCACTGTCGGGCGCTCCTCGACGCCTCGCCGGCAGTGACGCTTACGCTCGTCCTCGGTCGGAACGTCAGGACACTTTACCAACACGCCTGTAAAATCCGCAAAGCTTACCCCACTCGTGTCCGCATCATCGGCTGGACCCGCAAAGTTCCCCAGCTTCTCAATAGCCACCACCTCATCGTCGGCAAAGCCGGTGGCGCCACCGTGCACGAGGCGATCGCCGCATGTTGCCCGATGCTGATCCATCACCTCGTCCCGGGTCAGGAGGAGGGAAATCTCCGTTTACTGGAATCGATCGGTGCCGGAAAACTCGCAGAGACTCCCGAGGCGCTCAGTGCTGCAATCCACGATCTCCTGCTCGATCACGCCGCAGGGTGGTGCTCCATGAAGCATTCCCTCATCCGCCACGGCCGCAACGCGGGTGCCATCACCGCCTCCAAATTTATTCTAACGAGTATCAAAGTTAGATGAACCAAAATGGGGGATTAAACTCCCCTCTTTCTCTCAACCATCAACCATGAACCCACCCCCATGACATTCCTCTTCGATATTGGCCGGGTCCTTCTGGATTTCGATTTTGAAACTTCCCTGCTGCGGCTCTTCAATTCCGACATCCCAAACCCAACAGAACGCGTTAGCCTTCTCCTCGGGCGGAAAGACGAATTTGAAACCGGGTCGATTGAAGTTGCGGACTACACGGATTGGGCGATCCGCACGATGGGCGTTCAGGCCAGCCATGCAGATTTTCATCACGCGTGGCAGCAAATTTTCACCCCCAACGAACCCATGTGGCAATGCGTTCGCACGCTTGCGGCGGACGGTCACCGGCTGATTCTTTTTTCAAATATCAACGCCATCCACTGCCCTTGGATTTTCGACGAGTTCCCTGAATTCTCCTTGTTCGATGGCGCAGTCCTCTCATTCCAGACCGGCTCTATCAAGCCGCAACCGGAGATCTATCAGCACGCGATCATCGCCCACTCGCTGGTCCCCTCAGAGGTGTGTTACATCGATGATCTACCTCAGAACATCGCCACCGGCCGGGAGCTAGGCTTCCGCTCTTGGCAATACGACTTGAAAAACCACGCCGCCTTCGAATCTTGGCTCTCGGAAAATCTGAAATCTAAAATCTAAAATCTGAAATCTCAAATCTCAAATCTGAAATTTTAAACTCTCAAACTCTCAACTCTCTTCAATGTCCACCCTCATCATCGCCGGCCGTGAATTCAACTCACGCCTCTTCCTCGGCACCGGAAAATTTCCGTCTAACGAATCGATGCGCGCCGCTCTCGCCGCCAGTGGCACGCAGATCGTGACGGTCGCCCTCCGCCGGGCCGATCTCACTGGAAAAAAAGACCCTTACGCTAACATCCTCGAATTCATCGACCCCGAAAAATACCTCCTGCTCCCTAACACCAGCGGAGCCATGAACGCCGAGGAAGCCGTCCGCCTTGCCCGCCTCGCCCACGCCGCCGGACTCCCGAAATGGGTGAAACTCGAGATTCACCCGGATCCCACTTATCTCCTGCCTGATCCCATCGAGACCCTCAAAGCCGCTGAAATTCTCGTCAAGGAAGGCTTCACCGTCCTGCCATACATCAATGCCGATCCCGTTTTGGCCAAGCGTTTGCAGGAAGTCGGCACCGCCACGGTCATGCCACTCGGCGCCCCCATTGGCTCGAACCGGGGTGTCGTCACCCGGGATCAGATCCGCATCATCATTGAGCAAGCCATCGTCCCCGTCATTGTCGATGCCGGACTTGGCGCGCCCAGCCACGCTGCTGAAGCGATGGAGTTAGGCGCGGATGCCGTGCTCATCAACACCGCCATCGCCATCGCCAGCGACCCTTCCCGTATGGCCACTGCCTTCAAAATGGCGGTTGAAGCGGGTCGCGCCGCCTACGAACTCGGACTACCGGAACCCAGCGACCACGCCCACGCCACCAGCCCACTCACAGGATTCCTCAGTCGTTGAGTCAATCTCCCTGCGTCGGAGAAAACGCAAACTATACTGCCGCGCATGAAGTTTTGTGGATACGTGGCGGTTGAAAACCGCCGCCACAGTCGCGTCTAGTCGAACCCGACAAATCACAAATCCTGATGCGCGGCTGTATAAATAGGAATTTGAGTCTGGTTGAGACGAAGTCCTTGATCGATTTCAATTTGGCGGAGTCCCTAAGCCCACGCGACCTCGCGTGCTCCCCGAAAAACAACAAAAAAGCGGGGTCCGGAAAAACTAATTTACCGGACCCCGCCCTGATTTACCCTTTTCAGGGTAAAGATGTTAGCTACGAACGCTGCTGGTGTTGCGGCGGCGGCGCAACATACCGGCTCCGATCAGCAACCCGACCAAAGCCGAAGGAGGCTCAGGAACGGCCGTC
>JAYVNE010000233.1:0-25650 GCA_043758615.1 Akkermansiaceae bacterium | reverse complement strand
ACGGGACGCTTCCAATCTCTACAATGACATCCGCTGGAAGCCCTTACCGTGGTTAGGGGTTGACCTAGGAACGCAGTTTCCGATCGTAAAAAGTGGCTCTGGTTTCAGTGAGATTGATACCCGTGTGCGCTTCTTGCCGACCGAAAATATCGAGCTCTCGATTGGCTATCGGATGCTGACAAACCATCCGGTTCTCGTGGATTCTAATCGAATCGATCTCCAAGCCTACACCCGTATTAACGAAAATTGGGGAGTCGGCACACGGCATGTTTTTGAAATGGCCGACGGCACGCTTGAGTCACAGCAATATTTAATCAATCGAGATTGTGGCAACTGGGTGGCGGGCCTTGGGTTTAGCCTCCAAGATAATCGTTTGAAACAGGAATATGGCGTCATTTTCACCCTGAGCCTGAAGGACTTTCCAGCCGCCTCCGTGCCTTTTCAATTCAATACGGAATACTGAACTAACAGCGACATGACGATTTCACCGGACAAACTTCTTCACTCCCTGCGCTGGCGCTATGCCACCAAACAATTTGACGCCTCACGCAGCATCCCTGCAAACGTTTGGGACGCGCTTGAAGAATCACTGGTTCTCACGCCATCGTCGTTTGGCCTACAACCTTGGAAATTTATTGTCGTCGCAGATCCCTCCGTCCGCATGAAACTGTTGGCGGAGTCATGGAAGCAAGCACAGGTCATCGATGCCTCGCATTATGTGGTTCTAACGGCCCGCGCCGATTTGACATCCGAAGACATTGATGCATGGATCGAGCGTCTATCGGAAGTTCAAGGAACGGACATAAACACGCTGGCACCGCTCAAGGGCATGATTGAAGGATTCGCCCAAGCCATGAGCCAAGAAGAGCGGCATGCATGGAATGTTAGGCAGGTTTATATAGCACTTGGCCAGTTGATGGCTTCCGCAGCAGCTCTTGGAATCGATGCCTGCCCGATGGAAGGCATCAGCGCATCGGGTTACGATCACGTGTTAGGTCTGGCGGGTGGGAGCTATGCCACGGTCGTTGCTTGCGCCCTTGGCTACCGTGCGGCGTCCGATAAGTATGCACAAGCGCCCAAGGCACGCTTCGAACGCAGCCAAATCATCAAACACATTTGATGGTATTGTTCTACTTCTGCGGCGCTTTTCTCCCAAGAATGCTGCGAACATCCTCCATCAAGCGCAGCGCGATTTTTTCTGATAGCTCGCGCTCTTTCGCTTTTCCGGCTACCCCGATATCCATGGTTGGGATATGGTTTAAGGCGGTTCCCGTGTCGCTGGCTTTTACGAAAATGCGTTTGGCTAGGTTATCGGCGCATTCGGCGTCGGATGTCATTTGCCATTGATACATTAACCCGAGATCTCTACTCACTTGAATTAAAATTTCCCGATCGCATAGCTTCATCTTTAAATTTTTGGCAAGCTGATCTTGTTTTTCGATAGGGAGCTCAGGATTGATGGGTAAAGGCACCCAAACCGGATACGGACGATTTTGTTTGTAGATCCGGAAGGCGTAAAATCCTCCCCCGAACATCATCGCCATTGCGATCACTCCAATTACCATCCATCGTTGCATCACAAGCGCTTATACGTCATTTACCCCACCCGCCAAGCTAGAAGTTCATGGAATACCCTGTCACCGCCGCCACCGTCGAAACACTACCTAACGGACTCACCCTCATCCTCGATCCCGATCCCGCTGCCCCGGTCGTTTCCGCTCAAATCTGGGTCGCTACAGGAAGCATGCACGAGGATCAGCACCTCGGCGCGGGCATCTCACATTTCCTCGAACACATGGTTTTCAAGGGCACCCGCGATTACGATGCGGACACACTGGCCGATACCGTGCAGGCTGCCGGCGGTCATTGGAATGCCTACACCAGCTTTGACCGCACCGTTTATTATATCGACGGGCCGGCGGCCTCGTTGCCTGTATTTTTGAAGACTCTAACTGGCTTGGTGTTTTTTCCAACTTTGCCCGAGTCCGAATTTGAAAAGGAAAAGGATGTCATCCGTCGGGAAATCGACATGGGCCTCGATGATCCCGATAATGCCGCCAGTCGCTTGCTTTTTTCTACCGCATTCTTGCTCGACCCGCGCCGCCATCCGGTCATCGGCCACCGCCATCTGTTTGATGCGATTCACCACGCGGATCTCATCGGCTACCATCAATCCCGCTACACGCCGGACCGCTGTTTTGTCGTGATTTCTGGGGATTTCGATGCTGCGGAAGCCCGTAAAATGACCACCGAACTCACCGCCGACAAGCTCACCGGTGGCGGGCGTGAACCGCTAGTCGCCATCGATCCACCCCAGCTCGGCCCGCGCCGGATGCGGGAAACTTTCGCCATCCCTACTAGCCGCATTTCCCTCGCTTGGAAATCCCCCGCGCTCGATCACCCGGATGCGCCCGCCTTCGACGTGCTGGCTGGAATGCTCGGTCGTGGCCGCGCCTCGCGGCTCCATCTCAGCCTGCGCGAGGAACAGGAACTCGCGCTCGAAATTTCTGCATTCTCGTGGACCGGCCCCGGCCGCGAAGGTGTTCTAGCAGTCAGCGCTGATGCAGACCCGGCGAAACGCGATGCGCTGATAGATGCGATCCTGCTAGAGGTGAATAATTTCCCTACCACCGAGCTCGACGATGATCTGGCCAAGGCAAAACGCCAGATCGCCGCCAGCCAATACCGCAGCCTCACTACCGCGTCCGGCCGCGCGGCGGACCTCGCGTCAAACTGGCACGAAGCACGCGACCTCGATTTTACCCGTCGTTACCTCGCCGCGATCCAAGCCGTCACTGCTAAAGATATTCGTCGCGTCGCTGCCACGCTCGTGGATGAACGACTGTGTCTAACAATTCTTGACCCGCTAGAGTCCACTGCGCCCACCCGTTCCAAAAAGGCGGCCCGAGAACGTGAGGAAATCCAAGTTCACACTCTGCCCAATGGCCTTACCCTTGCTCTGATCCCGGATCACCGCGTGCCGCTCGTTCATTTGCAAGCTGCCGTGCGGGCCGGGCTGCCTTCCGAGAATCCGAAAAACAGTGGGCTCAGCCAGCTCCTCGCCTCCACTCTATCAAAAGGAACCGTCACTCGCAGCGCACAAGAAATCGCCGTGGCTCTCGAATCCCTCGGTGCCTCTATCAGCGCGAATCCCGGAAACAACGCCATCCTCGTTCAAGCCGCCGGTCTTGCTCCGGACATCGCCGCCATCCTCGATGTTTTTGCGGAAACGATCATTTCGCCCGCTCTCCCGAGCGCTGCGATTGCTCGTGAGAAAGCGAGCCAGCACGCCGCGCTTGAGGAAGCGCGGCAAGACCCGCTGCATACCGGTTTCAGCACCTTACGCCACGCGGTATTTAATGGCAGTGGCTACGGCCTCGACTCGCTCGGTTCTCTCGAAAGCCTTCCTAGCCTCGATCGCCTTGACCTAGTGGCACATCACTCGCTGCATTTCAATGCTTCTAACATCACCCTCGCCATCGCCGGTGATTTTGATCCCGCTGTCACCCTTGCACTCCTCACGGAAAAATTTGCTGCCCTCCCGC
Source organism: Akkermansiaceae bacterium (assembly GCA_043758615.1). Taxonomy (GTDB): domain Bacteria; phylum Verrucomicrobiota; class Verrucomicrobiia; order Verrucomicrobiales; family Akkermansiaceae; genus Luteolibacter. Next base: position 22,105 of record JAYVNE010000233.1, on the reverse strand, counting down.
AAGGCCAGAGCTGGAAAGCCCCCACCAGCGAACTTCAGTCTGGTGTCACCCGAATCACCCACCTCCCGAAAAAGCAGGCGGTCCTAACGGTTGGCTTCCCCGGCACCACGGTTAGCGGCGTGGACCGGCACGCGTTGGCAATGATCCAAGAATACGCGTCGGATATGGCTGGCCCCTTGTTCACCCGCATCCGCGAGGAACTCGGCCTCGCCTATCAGGTGGGAGCCACCCAGTTCCTCGGCTATGACGCCGGGCTGTTCACGTTCTATCTGGCGACCTCACCGGAGCAGGCAGACTTCGCCCTTCGTGAGTTGTTAGCGGAAATCGGGAAAATTGCCGCTGCTGGAATCCCCGATGAAGCGTTCGAGCGCGTTCGCTGCACCGTGCTGAGCGGCCTTGCCATCCAACAGCAGTCTCCCTCTTCGGTTGCCCGCCACGTCGCGCTCGACCTTCTCTTCGGTCACCCGGCGGACGAGCATCGCCGGCTGGTGACGGCCTACAATGCACTCACCCCGGCGCAAGTTCGGGAAATTGCGGCGCGTATTTTCTCCGTGACTCCCACGATCGTCACGGTGCTGCCGGAGTAAAAAAAACGGTGATTATCTCACCCATTCGCTGTTTTCGTCACGCCCGCTTGATTTTTCCCTTCCCAAATTCGCATTCATTGCTTACCCATCGCCCTCGCATGTAATGGTGGTCGTAGTTCAATGGTAGAGCCCCAGATTGTGATTCTGGTTGTTGCGGGTTCGAGTCCCGTCGATCACCCCATCTTTCCCATCGGTGCTTCAAACGAAGCTTGGACGGGGGAGGGGGAAACCTCGCCAACTTACCGATGCAGCCGTTAGAAAGCCGGATTCACTACAAATTTCGTAATTCTCTGCTACTCGCAGAGGCGCTCACGCATCCCAGTTTGGCGTATGAGTCGCAAAAGCCGCATTTTGATAACCAGCGGATGGAATTCCTCGGCGATGCCGTGCTCCAGTTGATCGTCACCGAGGAGCTTTTTAAAATGTTCCCGGATCTCCCGGAAGGCCACCTCACCAAGTTGCGCTCCCGCGTGGTTTCCCGCCGTGCCCTCGCCCGTTTTGCCATGGCGATCCACCTTGGCGATTACGTTTTACTAGGAAAAGGCGAGGAAGCCACCGGCGGCAGGCGGCGTCTATCCACCTTGGCAGATGCATTTGAATCACTCATCGGAGCCGTTTATCTCGACTCCGGTCCGGTCCCAGCGCGCGAGTTAGTGCTACGGTTGTTCGAATCCGAGATGGGGAACATGGTGACCAGCCCGGAAGATCGGAACCCGAAAGGCGAACTCCAAGAATGCCTCCAAGCCATCCATCCGCAGGCACCCATCTATCGGGTCGTCGGAGAAAGCGGCCCCGACCATCGACGCGTTTTTCAATCCGAAGTCTCTTGGCAGACCATCATCCTCGCGACCGGGAAGGGAAAAAGTAAAAAAGAAGCCGAAGCGCGCGCCGCCGCGGAAGCACTTCGCGCCCGCCTCTGGGAGAAGTGATAGATTGATAGATTTTTAAGCGAAACGCGGAGTCGCAGAGGCAGCAGAGGCAGCAGAGGCAGCAGAGATGGCCGCTGAGAAAGATATTATGACATGTCTTTACCTCTGCGGTTCATTTTCAAAGCGAAAGGTATCAGTTAGAATAAGGGGATTATCGGCGAGGAGAAACTCGTTCACCTTCTACTAACTTATGGCAGGCGACTTTCTCCCCCTCAGTCTCCACATGGATTTTCCCTCACTCTCCCACTGCACTTGAAAATCCGTTTTCGGATAGAAAAAAGTCTCTTCCTCCCATTCTAGCAACTCGAAGCCACCGAATTCCCGGACTCTTTCCACCGCCCATTGGAAATACTCCTCATGATCGGTCATGAATAGGAACTCCCCACCCGGCACCAGCGCCTTTTGCACTGCCGTTAGAAATTCAAGCTGCACCAAGCGCCGCCGATGATGCCGCAGTTTTGGCCACGGGTCAGGGCATAACAAGTGCAGCCGAGAGACCGACGCCTCCGGCAACAGCCACTCCACGAGATACCGGCTATCCAGTCGAAGCACCCGCGCGTTCTCCAGCTCACGCCGCCGGATTTTTTTGCACACCTTCCGCACCCGCCCCAGCAAGCGCTCTACTCCTAGGAAATCGCGTTCGGGATACACCCGCGCCATTTCCATTAGAAACGAGCCATCCCCGCATCCCAGATCCACCTCCAAGGCCCGTTCATCCCGGCGAATCTCCTCCATCTCCAGCTTTCGGAAATAATCCACCGGCACCATTTCTCCGGCCATCGCCGCCCGAGGCAGCACGTTTAATTCCTGTTTCGCAATCACCCGCCCATTCACCACAAGCCCGGCCCCGACTCAAGCCTCAACGATCCGTGTGTTCCCCGCAGGGTTTCTTATTGGAAAAAGAGGGAGAATTTATCGCCGCCAAGATCTGGGGCGTTGACGACCTGAAACTCAATTTTAGCGCTAGGCAAATTTTTCTAATCAGCCCGCCTCCCCAGTAAACAAATCTGCTGCATCCGCGATCACTCGCTTCTGTAACTTCCGGCGCTTTTCCTTGAGCAGTTTCCATAGCAAAGGCGCAAAATTCACGGTAAATCCGTGGGTCTCCAGCCATTCAGAAAGTGTTGAAATGTCATTTTCATCACCTAACAGGTCTGCAATTTCCGCCATTTTTGGAATGGCGGACACCGTGCCCTCAGGCAGAAATCCGATCGCGCCGAGGTAGGCTTTGAGAGCTTTGCGTGCCTCGTGGAAATCCTCCTCCGCGCGGTGGTCCAGATGCAGGCACCGTTTCCGCACCTGCTTGCTGAGTTTTTTCAGGTTGCCTGCCACGGTTTCATCGAGATTTTCCTCGGGTAACTCGGCCAGAGTGCGTTTTGCCTGAGCCACGCGTTCAAGACACCATGAAATCGTCTCCGGTGGCGGTCGGCGCGCCGCGGAATGCGTCTGCTGATCTAACAAGCCTGCGATGGCAGCCGCCACTTTCACATCCTCATTCCAGGCGTGGTGATTCCACGTTTTTTGCCGTGATACCGCATCACGCGGGCCGGACAGCAGCCGCCCGATCACCTGGATTTCCCGCCCCGCATCTTTCAGCCGGAACAACGCAAAACCGCCCCGCAGCGACTTTCCGAGCTTGCGGATTGCATGCACTTCCTCGGCGATGCGACCTTTGGAGTCTAGCAGGCCGTTCAAAAGGCGCTCCATGGTCTCGCACCCGCCGGCCAGTTGATGGCGGGCGAATTGAGCTGCGGAAGGAATGGGGGGATTCATGTCGAGCGAGGGAAATGGAAATCAAGCCGCTTGTCAGCGATCTTTGTGTGACAAATAGTGAGCCGGACATTTTCTGAAATAGCCATGAAAACCTTGATCCGCCATGCCCGTATCGTTTCCCCGGATTTCGATAGCGATGGCGCGTCGCTTCTGTTGGAAGACGGGCGTATCCACTCAGTCATCCATCCGTGCGAATCGCTGCCAGACGCGGATCTCATCATCGACGCGGCAGGGCGCATCGCCATGCCGGGGTTTTTCGACATCCATTCTCACGGCGCGGACGGCCACGACGTCTCCGATGCCTCGCCTGATGCGGTCTGCCAAATCGCCCGGCGGAAACTCGGCGAAGGCGTGACGACCTGGTTGCCCACTACACTTACCCAGCCGCCGGAGAGGCTTGAGGAAATCGCCAGAAATTGCGCCGCCTACATCCGCACCCCCGGCCGTGATATAGGCATTCCTGCCTGTTCTTCCTCCATGGTGGACCCTGAATTCTGCCGCATCCCCGGGCTCCACATCGAAGGCCCGTTCATCAACCCGAAAAACGCCGGTGCCCAAAACCCTAACTTCATCCGCCCGCCGGATCCCGCAGAATTTGCCCATCTCCATTCTATCTGCCCGATTCGCATCCTCTCCCTCGCGCCCGAGCTTCCTGGTGCGCTCGAACTCATTCGCGCCGCCGCCCTGCTAGAGATTGTGACCTCGGCCGCCCACACCTCTGCCAGTGCCGCAGACATCGCCACCGCTAAAGCAGCCGGACTCACTCACCTAACGCATTTTTGTAACGCCATGACGCCGCTGCACCACCGCGAGATCGGCGTTGTCGGAGCAAGCCTGCTAGACGACTCCCTCAAACTCGAAATTATCTGCGACGGCGTCCACCTCTGCCCGGATATGTTGCGCTTGCTCTTCAAACTCATCCCGATAGATCGGCTCATGCTCATCACCGACTCCATTGCCGCTTCCTGGCTCGGCGATGGCGAAACTACCCTCGGAGGCCGCCACGTCATCGTGAAAAACGGCATCGCCCGCTTGGAGGAAGGCGGCGCGCTCGCTGGCTCTACCCTGAGATATAACGAGGGCGTAAAAAACGTTTTTGAAATCACCGGTCAGCCTCTCCATCAGATTGTTAAAACCACCTCCTGGAACCAAGCCCAATCCCTCGGCCTTCCCCATTTCGGAAAACTCGAACCCGGCTTCTTCGCGGACATCGTTCTGCTCAACAAGGACTTCTCCGTTTGGAAAACTTGGGTCGGGGGAAAGACGTTAGAGACTGATACCCCCTGATTTCTGCATCGTTAAGGGTTGAGATTGCGCATTGCGCCAAAAAGACTGACCGCGAATTCCTGCAACACCTTGATCGGTATCGGTCGGGACACCCAGCAGGGTTACCAGTGGACAAAAAGTAAAATGCAAGGGACCGGCGGTGGCTCGCAGGATTCCAGCAGTGCGCCGGTTTACTAATTTCCGGCCAGTCTCATTTGATTGTTAAAGATTCGAGTATCGCAAACCCGACACCTCTGCTTGAGTGAAGGCGTGACTTTTGCGAGTAAAATCACGGTCTCCCGGATTTGTTTGGTTCCGGTGTATGCGGTGTTGGCTTTGTTATACGGAAATTCCGTTAATACTGCACAACCCGATGAGTCCCTGCGATGGTGGGCATTAGGCATCTACGTCGCTGCGGCTGCTAGCGATGGAATCGACGGTTGGGTCGCCCGCCGCTTTAATCAACGATCTGACTTTGGGGCGTTCATCGATCCGATTGCAGATAAGGCCCTGCTCCTAACAGGGGTCGTCACACTTTCTATCACTGATTGGGGGAAAGACGGCTGGGGTCTTCCGCTTTGGTTCGCAGCCATTGTGGTGCTGCGGGACTGTATCATCCTCGGTGGCATCAAGATTCTCTATTGCAATCATCGCCAAGTGAAAATCATCCCGCATTGGACCGGCAAAGTGTGTACTGTTTCGCAAATGTTTGCGATCGGCTGGGTCATGCTGAAAGTGGTCGATCTATCACCAATTTATCCGTGCATCGTCGCCGCTATCTTTACGATTTGGTCAAGCATTGCGTACATCCGCCAAGGCTGGGAAATCCTACAAGGCCGCGCCATCTAACGGGGAAGTGCGATTTTCTCCCCCAAGTGAATGGGTCGGGTCGCGAGGAAATTCACATCGAGCCACATTTTCACGCGGGCCCCGATCTCTCGAATTTTCGTTTTCATGCCTATGTGACTTTCCACATCCTGAGCGTTAAATCCGCAGGCCTGCATTCCATTTGCCTTCGCGAGATAGATGGCCCGTTCGTTTTGAAATCGCTGGCTGATGAATAGGATCGAGTTCACGCCGAAAATTTCCTTTGCCCGCACGACCGAATCAAAAGTCCGCAGCCCAGCGTAGTCGCAGACGATCCGGTTCGCTGGGATCCCACGCTCTACCAGATCCTGTTTCATTTTTTCAGGCTCGTTGTAGAAACGGCTTCGATTGTCCCCTGAGACGATCAACGTTTTGAGTTTCCCCTCTTTCCAAACTCTAACTGCCGCGTCGATTCGATAGCGGAAATACGGATTCTCATTGCCATTCACCCGGTCTGTCGTGCCAAAAACCAGTCCCACCTTCGTCTGCGGAACTGCTGAGACATCGTTAAACAAAAGCCCTCGGGATGCCCAGATCGCTGTGACATTCGCGTAGGCCACTACCGCACATAACAGAACAACTATCAGAAAAAGGGTCCATACAAATCGCCGGAACCAAGTCTTTAAACGCGAGGCAAGGGACTGCTTCATAAGCCCTTTGCTGTTGAAACTTCCACCGTGCGCCGCGGCCAATTTAGCAAGGATTTCATCGTGTCCGCGAATCCACCGATGAGGGCATCCTCCGGAGCAAGGACGCGCAAGCGATTCGCGGACTCCACAAAATGCACTTCGCTAAAACGTCCTATCAATTCTCCATCGACCTGAACGGGAAGTTCGCAGTCGGCACGGACGGTGAATTCCTCGGCTTGAAAACACGTCGTCGAGTCCATCAAGTCGATGCCGCCGGTGGCGAGGCCGCGCAGTGAATCCAGCACCAGCTTGTAACCCGCTTCCTTGTAAACTAACACATCGAGTTTGGAATCATGATTGTTCGCATTCCGGAAGAACTTGAATGGCCCGCCATAGAGCGCTCCGTTTCCGGCGAGCACTGCCACTCCTTCCTCGCGCCGACCGTTCGCGCAAATCACTTCGATCTTCGGCGGCTTCGCACCCAGCACCTTCATTCCCGCTAACAAATATGCGAGCGGACCTAACATTTTTTTGGATTCCCAAGTCGTCTCCTCGATCACCCGTGCGTCAAATCCGACACCTGCCATCTGCACGAAGGGGTAGCCATTCGCCTCAAATAAATCCACATCCCTCACAAATCCACGTTCGATGACCATGAAAGCCCGCTCTAACGAATCGAATGGAATACCCATCTCCCGTGCAAAAACGTTCATCGTCCCCGCAGGAAGCACGCCAAGGATTGTTTCCGAACCCGCCAATCCGCTGACCACTTCATTCAGTGTCCCATCACCACCGGCAGCGATCACGACGGGTTCACCTTCTCTGGCAAAGCGGGCCGCGAGGTCACGCGCCTCGCCCGCATGGTTCGTCGCATACATCGCGAAGTGGTTCGCATGATCCATTAAAAAACGCAGCATCCGTCCACCCTTCTGGCTACGCGCCTTGGGGTTAAATATCAGCGGATACCGATGCGGTTTCTCCATGGCAGATTCTTCACCCATACCCGCCCTTTTCGCAACCCGATTTCACCTCAAAGCCTCAATCACCATGTCCACGGGTAGGCCCATCACATTTTCAAAACTCCCGCGGATTTCGGCAATGATCCGTTCGCCGTGCTCTTGGATGCCATAGGCTCCCGCTTTATCCAATGGATTCACCCGGGCGAAATACTCGTCGATCGCGGCATCATCCAGCTCCCGGAAAACCACTTCTGTGAGATCATGAAAGGAGTTTCGCTCGCCACCCGGATAAATCACACAAACGCCAGTGCAGACCCGATGCGTGCGGCCCGACAAACGCCTCAACATCGCCCGCGCGTCTGCTAGGTCCAAGGGTTTTCCCAGCGGCAAATCGTCAATAAAAACCAACGTATCCGCGCCGATCACTGTCGCATCCGGCATCACCCGCGCCACGGCCTCCGCTTTCAAGCTGGCATTCAACTCGCACAAGGCGTCCGGCTTGAGTGACGCATCATGGATCTCCTCCGCCGGAGAAACGACGATTTCGAAAATAACCCCAGCTCGCGCTAACAATTCACTGCGACGGGGAGACGAGGAGGCAAGCACGATAGGCATGCACCTCAATGCATCGGAATGCGTAATCGATCAATCCTAACCTAATTCTCTCGCTGAATTGCCGATCACGCCCACCTATCAGGTTAGTTTTCTCGAAAGCGAAGCCTGAAAAAGTTCTTGTTCCCCGAGATTGCTCCAGACAGGGAAACGCTGCCACCGGGCTGAGGAAGTCCCTCGTTTCCGGGGACGTTCCATAGACTCCAATCGGCGAGATTCGACGATGCTTCCACCTGCACGGATCGGTTCACGGGGGCATAAAATCCCAAGCTAAACTGACTGCCGTTTACAGACGGAGACGCCACTGGAAAACTGGTGCCCTTGAGTGGATCTGTTGCCGCGAGAAATTCTTCTTGGTTTGTCCTGCCATCGCCATCGGGATCGGCTGAAGGCTGGCTTGCGGGAGATGTGGAAGAGCCGAGTTTTTCCAGTCGCCACGTGTCATAGGTCTTACGCGCGGGCAGACCTTGCTGGATCCACTCGGTGAGCAATGCGATGCCCGCTTGGTCCAGCTCGTTGCTGCCCAAGGCCGGCATGCGGGTGAATCCGTTAGCAACGGCCACACGGTTGTAAATGATAGAGTGTGCGATGTCACCGGAGACGACGAGCTTGTTCAGAGTAATCCCACCATTGTTAGAGGCACTGCCGTTGATGAGGCCCGTTTGATCGAGTGTAAGTTCGCTGCGACCATCCCATGCGGCGGGAGCAGCGGTGCCCCCGGATTGATGGCAATAAGCACAATTCGCAGCCAGATAGGACCGGACGCGCGCTTCGGAAGGATAGCCCGATTCATCGGGCACCGCTGTCACCGCTTGGCTCAGAGTGCTGCCCAGCAAGATCGCCAGCGTCCCAATGAGCAAGCCTCGGGGGCGACCCGCTCCCGAATGGGAAAATTGAGTTGAAGACGGACGCACCTCCGCAGCATATCGCCTATTTCAAACGCCGCCAATTTTTTCTGGTGACTCAATTGCCTGTTGGCGCAACACGAACAGGCAGGAATGCCTGTGTCACGCTTCTGCGGCTTTGGCGATTTGGAGGAGCTTGGCTTCTCCTAGGTGGGGGCCGAGAATTTGGAGGCCGACGGGGAGGTTTTTCCCATCATCGGATAGAACGGTGCCGCAGGGGATGGAGATGGCGGGAATGCCGGCGAGGTTGGCGGCGATGGTGAAAATGTCGGAGAGATATTCCTGCAAGGGATCAGCTCCGGCGGCACCGATTTTGCGGGCGGGGCTGGGGACGACGGGGGCGAGGATGGCGTCCACTTTTTCAAAGGCATTCTCGAAATCGCGACGGATGAGGGTGCGGACTTTTTGGGCGCGACTGTAGTAGGCGTCGTAGTAACCGGATGAAAGCACGTAGGTGCCAAGGATGATGCGGCGTTTCACCTCGGGACCGAAGCCTTGCTCGCGGGATTTTTTGTAAAGATCGAGAATATCAGCCGGGTTAGCAGCGCGGTGGCCGTAGCGGATGCCGTCGAAGCGGGAGAGGTTAGACGAGGCTTCGGCAGGGGCGATCACATAGTAAGTGGCGACGGCATACTCAGTGTGCGGGAGGGAAATTTCTATCAGCTCCGCACCTTGATCGGCGAGCGATTGGATAGAGTTCTCGACGCAGGCACGGACGCCGGGATCGATGCCTTCGCCGAAGTATTCTTTCGGGATGCCGAGTCTGAGTCCTCTAACACCATCGTTGAGAGTGGCGAGGTAGTCGGGGACGGGGACGTCGAGGCTGGTAGAATCTGCGGGATCGAAGCCAGCGATGACTTGGAGGATGAGCGCGGCGTCTTCCACGGACTGGGTGAGCGGGCCGATCTGGTCGAGCGATGAGGCGAAGGCGACAAGCCCGTAGCGGGAAACGCGGCCGTAAGAAGGCTTCAGTCCGACGACGCCGCAATGGGAGGCGGGCTGGCGGATGGAGCCACCGGTGTCGGAACCGAGGGCGGCGATGGCTGTTCTATCAGCGACGGCGGCGGCTGAACCTCCAGACGAGCCGCCGGCGATGCGGGTGTGATCGTGAGGGTTGCGCGTTTTTCCAAGGGCAGAATTTTCGGTGGAGGAGCCCATCGCAAATTCGTCCTGATTCATCCGGCCGAAGGGAATGGCCCCGGCGGCCCGGAGTTTCTTGATGACCGTGGCATCGTAGGGTGCAATGTAGTTTTCGAGAAATTTTGAGCCGCACGTGCAGGGCTGGCCGAGCACGTTCATGTTATCCTTGATGGCGATGGGAATGCCGCCGAGAGGGAGCGAAAGGTCGGCGTTCGCGGCCTCTGCTAGAGCGCTGTCGAGGTTGTGTGAAAGGTAGGCACCCGTTAGAGAATCGCGGGCCGAGATTTCTTCCGCAAGCTTTTCAAGGATGGCCGCGGGGGTCGTTTCTCCGGCGGTGAGCTGCTGGCGGAGTTGGGTGATCGTCATGGAAAGGAGATTTGAAATTTAAGATCGGAAATTTGAAATCCTTCAGGCGTCGGTGACGACTTTCGGGACACGGATTTGGCCTTGGGCTTGGTCGGGGGCGTTTTGCAGAACGGCTTCCGGCGTCAGGCTGGTGTGTGGGGTGTCATCGCGCATCCGACCGAAAACATCCGTGGAGTGAGCGGTGGCATCGATGCCGGAGACGTCGAGCCTCGAGAGGGCTTCCACGTAGCCGAGGATTGCTTCGAGCTGGGGCTGAAATTCCGCGACTTCCGCATCGGAGAGTTCGAGGCGTGCGAGGTTGGCGACGTAACGGACATCGATGTGGCGGTGCGACATGGTCGGAGCGTCTTGAAACGGTGGGGGTTTTCCAAGTGCCAAGTGTGAGGAATGAGAAAGTTTGAGAAGTTTTTAAAATTCTTTGAACGTTTGGAAGAGTTGAAGGTCTTAACCCTATGAAAGCAGCGAGTAATCAAACTTTCAATGTAAGGGTGTAACAGCACAGTTGTCCGACAATTCCACGGGTGTGGGTGAGGAAGACAATCAAGGCCGCCAGGGAAGGGACTCCTTGGCGGCCATTTTTTTTGGGAAAAGAATGTGGGAATCCAGTTAGAAACTGGATAGAAGCCCGCAGTCGTTTTTACGATTCCCCAAGTGGGAGCAAAGCAGGGACGAATGTGCCGAGTGGACGGACGAGATTCGTGGGCAGCGGGAAGACCCGATCGTAAATGCCGGGGACGATTTCAGTGGACTGGGAGTAGGCCTGACGCACCATTTCCATCTTCGCATCGAGGTTGTCGATGTAGTGAAGAGCAAAGGCCTCGGGGGTGCGGGGAAGCACAGGGGAGCCGAATTCAAACTGTCCGTGGTGACTGCCGATAAGATGGAGCAGATGAAGACGAGTCATCTCCGTAGAGGGCTTGAGCGTTTTCCACTCCTCGGATTCCGGTGTCTCCAACAGGTCATTCCAAAGTTTGTTCACCAGTTCGATTCCTAACGGAATGTGGCCTAACATTTCTCCATGAATACTGTGGATTTGGGCGAAGCCGTCCTCGGGGTAAGAGTTTTCCCAGAGTTTGCCGCAGTCATGAAAAAGGACACCAGCGAGGAGGAGGTCGCGGTTCAGCTCCGGATAGACCGGGCAGAGCGCGTTGGCGGAGCGCATCATCTGGGAGACGTGCTCGACCAGCCCGCCCCGGCGCGCGTGGTGGTTTTTCTTAGCAGCGGCGGTGCGGCGAAAGCGATCTCCTAACTGAGTGAGGAAATGTTCACACAGATCATGCAACCGTGGATCTTCGATAGAATCACAGAGTAGCCGGATCTCGGCAAAGTCACGGTCTTGCTTTTCCCGCGTCTCAGGGTCGCCTGCTAGAAAATCCGCAATGGCCGTTTCATCCAGGTGAAACCAAGTAAGGTTGTTCGGGTTTACACCATATTGGTTCTGCGTCCACTCGGCTTCGAGGCGGACGATCGCGCCATCCGCCAGCTTCTCGGCAGCTTCATGCATCGGCGAGTCCGACCAGATTTTTAGCGAAAAATTTCCGGTGGCATCGGCAAAAACCATCTCAAAGTAAGGTTTGCCGCCCTTGGTCGTGCGGATCGCGCGGGATTGGAGCTGGGCATGAATCGCGGCATGAATGGGAATTTCACCGGATTGTTCTTTGACGGCAGCAATAGTTAGCGGGCTCACGCGAGAAGAAGTTGAGAGTTAGGATTCGATGGTGGATGGAAAGACGACGATTAGCCGATCTGAGTTTGCCTATCAGCCTTCAACTTTCAACCCTCAACTCACTCATGCCTCAAAGCGTCAATCGGGTCTAGCGCGGCGGCGCGGCGTGCGGGCATGAAGCCGAAGAGGATGCCAATCGCTGCGGAGAACACGAAGGCGATGATGTTAATCTTCGGATCGAAAAGAAAGGGTGCCCCTACGACCTTCGCCAACGAAGTACATAACCCATAAGCCAAGATGATGCCAGCCACCCCTCCGACGCAGGAAAGCGTCACAGCCTCCACGAGAAACTGCAGAAGAACTTCCCTGGCACGCGCGCCGATGGCGAGGCGAATGCCGATTTCCCGCGTTCGCTCGGTCACCGAAACCAACATGATATTCATGATTCCGATTCCCCCAACTAACAGGCTCACCCCAGCCACGGCACCTAGCAGCGAGGTCATCACCTTGGTGCTGGAACTGATCACATCCGCGAGTTGCAGGGAGTCGAAGACATTAAAATTATCCTCCTTGTTCGCGGTGATGTTCCGGCGTTCGCGCATGAGTGAGCTAACATCAGAAACAATGTTAGCTCCCGGGTAACCCTTGTTTCCTGACATCATCACCTGATTGAAATTTTTCCCGTTTTGTCTTCCGGTAAGACGGCGCAGGATGGTGGTGTAGGGAGTGATCAAATTGTCGTCCAGATCATCGCCGAAACCACCCTGCCCCTTCACTGCGGTAACACCCACGACTTCGAGCGACATTTTTTTCACACGGATCTTGGAGCCCGTGGGATCGACCCCTTCGCCAAAAAGTTCTTTCCGGATCGTCTCACCGATCACGCAGACCGGCGCGGCTTGTGCGACTTCGGCTTCCGTGAAGAAGCGTCCATACTTGATGCTCCAGTTAGCGATCGTGAAGTAATTCGCCGTGCTGCCTTGGACATCGAAGTTACGAGTATTTTCCTGATAGACCAATGGCGCATTGCTGGAAATGAATGGTGCCACCGAAGCAATGCCTGGGACCTGGTCACGGATGGCCTCCACATCCGCAAGGCTGAACTGGGGTGCCCCACCGCCGCCCCAGCCTCGACCCGGGCGGAGGACAAGCAGGTTGCTGCCCATTTTGGAAATTTGTGATTTCACCGTCTCGGTGGCACCGCGACCCAGCGTCACCATGGTGACCACTGCCGCCACACCGATGACGATTCCAACCACAGTTAGAAAAGAGCGGGTCAGGTTCCGACGGATTTCCCGAAGGGCGATGAGGAGGGCGTTGAAGATCATGGTCGCTCGTGAAGTTTTGTGGCCGTTTTACTAACGGGTGGCGGTATCATCGGAAATCAATCCATCCCTCACGTGAATGATTCGCCGGGCGCGGGCGGCGACCTCGTCCTCATGAGTAACCATGATGATCGAGATGCCACGTTCGGAGTTCAGGCGTTGGAGTAGGTCCATGATCTCGAGGGTGGTTTTGGAATCGAGATTTCCCGTGGGCTCGTCTGCAAAAAGAGTATCTGGATGGGTGACAATCGCGCGGGCAATGGCGACCCGCTGCTGTTGACCGCCGGAGAGTTCGGACGGGGTATTACGCTCCTTGTCGGGCAAACCGACACTCGCCAGTGCTTCGCGAGCCATCTCGTGGCGCACCTTCCTGGAATAACCCCGATAGAGCAGCGGAAGTTCCACATTCTCAAGAGCGGAAGTGCGAGCGAGCAGATTAAAACCTTGGAAAATGAAGCCGAGCGCGTGACGGCGGAGCAGTGATCGCTGGTCCTTGTTGAGATTTTCCACCTCAATGCCTTTAAACTGATAGGAGCCGGATGTGGGAGTATCGAGGCAACCTAGCAGATTCATGAGCGTCGATTTACCGGACCCGCTGGGCCCCATGACGGCGACAAATTCCCCTTTGTGAATCGTGAGATCCACCCCGCGAAGCGCCAAGAATGCGGCCTCACCGTTACCGTATTGTTTGGTGAGCCCACGCAGCTCGATGAGCTTTTCAGCGGTCATTCAGTTTTGACGGGCTTGATGCTGATAATGAGTGGCGTGTCGGGAGATAGTGAATTGCCGGTGATTTCCGTGACCCGCCCATCGGTGATGCCGGGCCTAACATGAATCTCAAAAGGTTCCCCGTTCTTGAGCGTCCAGACTTTCGGCTCAGCGTCTAACGATCCCGGCTTAGGTGGAGGCGTGCCGCGCCAGCGCCTGCCTCCGCCCATGGAAAGGCTCTGAACAAGCGTCCGCTTGGTTTCGTCTGGCTTCCCGATCGCGGCGGCGACGACTGGATCAAAGCGAAGTGCGGAATTCGGAACGACCAGAATTTCCTGCTTATCCACGATCGCAATATCCACGGTGGCGGTCATGCCGGGGCGAAGAGATAAGTCTTCGTTAGAAACTTCCAGCTCGGTGCTATAAGTTACAACACCGTTAGATTGACCGCCGTTGTTGCCTCCCTCTTTGGCGGGAGCACCGGTGCCAGCAGCGCCGAAAGCCACCTTCTTGACTTTCGCAGTGTAGGTGCGCCCGGGCCAAGCATCGACACTGAAGGTGGCGGTTTGACCGACTTCCACACGCCCGATGTCAGCCTCGGAGACGTTCACGAGCAGTTCCATTTTCTTAAGATCCTCGGCGATGGTGAAAAGCGTAGGAGCGGTGAATGAGGCCGCTACTGTCTGGCCGACCTCGATGGAGCGGGCGAGGACGACGCCATCCACTGGCGAGCGGATGATCGCCTTCTCAAGATCGCGCTCGAATGAACGGACTTCAGCCTCAGCGCCGGCGACCGTGGCATGCGCGCTTTCCAAATCCGCTTCGGCCCGCGCAACGGTGGCGCGTGAGGTTTCCATGGTGGCTCGCGAAGGGGTTTTTCCTCCGCTGAGTTCGTGGAGCTCCACTTGGCGGGCAAGCGCCGCCTTGCTTTCTGATAGGGTGGCCTCGGCCTGGCTGACACGGGCCTTCGCAGCGAGCAGGGAAGCGCGACTGCGTTCAGTCTGCTGGCTGAGCTTCGAGGTATCGAGTTTTGTCAACGCTTGGCCTTTTTTGACTTGGTCATTGGTGTCCACCATGACTTCCTGCGCGGTTCCAGAAAGCTCGCTACCAATGATGACCTGATTGGTAGGCGCTAGATTTCCGGCGGCTGTGACGATCAATGAGATACGGCCGATCTTCGCGTTTTCCGTGAGATATTCGGGAGCTTTCGGTCCATCTAGACTTCTTGATAGAAAAAACCAAACGCCTGCAGCGATGAGTGCGATCGCAAGACCGATGAAGATCCATTTCCTGATCGGGCGAGAGGCTCCTCTGCTCACGATGGTGGCGAGATCTTCAGATGGATTGATAGGTTTCATGAAAATAGAACGATGAGGAAAACGATTTCAAGTGCCAGCCGACCAGCCGCCGCCGAGGGCCTTGTAGAGCTGGATATAAGCATTCGTGCGATCGGCGCGTGTGGTGAAGAGGCTGGATTCAATTCCTAACAGCGAGCGCTGAGCATCGAGCACGGATAGAAAGTCGATTTCCCCGGTCGTATAGCGTTGTCTAGCGATTAAGTCCGCCTCGCGAGCCGCTGCAGTAGCTTTCTCTAATGTCTCCAGCCGCTCGGCGGTGCGGCGGCAGGCAACGAGCGCGTCCTCCGTTTCTGATAGAGCC
Source organism: Akkermansiaceae bacterium (assembly GCA_043758615.1). Taxonomy (GTDB): domain Bacteria; phylum Verrucomicrobiota; class Verrucomicrobiia; order Verrucomicrobiales; family Akkermansiaceae; genus Luteolibacter. Next base: position 6,714 of record JAYVNE010000233.1, on the reverse strand, counting down.
GTAAGTATTGTGGAGCGGTAACCTTGAAACGACTGTTCTTCGATGGCGCTTTGGGCGGCGATGTTCGCACGAATGCGGCCGGCATCGAAGATCGGACTGGTGATTCCGGCGGCGAGCCCGGCGGCGGAGGTTTGCGGATTGAACAACTTGCCGGTGCTCAGGGAGTTCAGACCTAGTGTTCCTGATAGATTAAGTGAAGGATAGCGCTCGGCATCCACAGCACGGGTGTTCGCAGCAGCGGCGAGGAGCTGATAGCCTGCGACGCGCACGTCGGGCCGCTGGCGGATGGTGTCTGCGGGAATGCCGACAGCGAGGCTGCGTGGAGGATTTGGGATCCCTTTGTTTCCGGCATGGAGAGCAGCATCGAGGGCTCCAGGATTTTTTCCTGATAGAAGCGAGAGTAGGTTGCGGGCACGAGAAATATTTTGCTCCAGCGAAGGGATGCCTGCGCGAGCTTGTTCGAGACTGCTCAGTGCTTGGCTAGATTCGAGTGCGTCCGCCTCACCTGCCTGAGTGCGCCAACTGGCGAGCTGTGAAGTTTCCTCGCGCGTTTTTACGTTGCGCCGGAGCACTACCATTGCTGCTTCGTTAGACCGGAGATTGGTGTAGGCGATGGCAATTTCCGATGCCAGCGCGGCCTGCACTGAGTGAAAATTTTCCTCAGTTGCCCCCAGACTAGCAGAAGCAGCTTCCACGGCGCTGCGGCGTTTTCCGAAGAGATCAACTTCCCATGAGGCATTGAGTCCGGCGGAGTAAGTGGTGCTCTCAATCGTCCCAACCTTGTCGGTTTGAGTGGCCCGGTAGCCCGCTGATGCGGAGCCGCTGAGCGAGGGAAACAGCGAAGCGCTTTCCGCATCGCGGTGGGCGCGGGATTCCTTGATCCGGGCGGAAGCCGAGGCGATGTCCGGGCTGGCTTGGAGCGCATCGGTGATCACTCTCGACAGCGTCGGATCATCAAAGCGAGTCCACCAGCGCGAGAGGTCGCGGGATGCGGAGGCCACCGGAAAACCTCCTGCTGCCTTCCAGTCACTCGGCAGCACCATTTTCTGCTGACTGAACGAAGCGGGCCCGACACAAGCATTCAATCCAAAAAGCGCAAAGCCAATATAAGGAAGAAATCGTGCGGCGGTTTGTGCTATCCTTGACACAAGCGCATCGTGCGAAAGCTTCGAAAATGATGCAGCGAAGTGGAGTTTAATTGCTCCACGGTAAAAAGCGGTGAGAGCGATCATTAAAAATCCAGATAGATTTCAGTGCGGCGGTTCGCGCGGCGTCCCTCGGGATTGTCCCCGCCAGTTTCGGTAACGTTGGGGCGGCGGGGCTGGCTGTCGCCTTTCGCCACTGTTACGATCTGGCTGGATGCGACACCCGCCTTGGTGAGATAATCACGCACCACGTCCGCACGGCGCGACGAAAGACTGTTATTGTAGCCCTTTGATCCGAGAGCATCGGTGTGGCCACTGAGCGTGATCTTCTTGCCCGGATCGGAGCGGAGAATCATGGTGACAATTTCTAACTGACGGCGGGTGCGGGGATTCATCACATCTTCGTCAAACTCGAAATAAAGAGCCAGCGTATCGCCACCTGCGGGGTTTTTCACCAGCGGGGAATAGTAGAGGTCGCCACCCGCAACCCGGCGGGCGTAATCGGCGAGAAGTTGGTTCAAATTGATTTCAGAAACCAACCAGTTAGATGTAGCGGACGATTGGCTCATGGTCATCGCAAACTGCGCGCTCTGGGTGGCGTCGGTAGATTCCACATTGGCAAGATAGCCGACGGTGTTCGGGCGTTGGAACATCGCTCGCAGTGGCTTTGATTTCCGCAGCCGGTATCCACCTTCTTCAAAAAGGATGCAAAGGCCGGCGATCTTGGCATCGGAAACTTTCGACGAATCGACGAAGGCCCGGGCGAACTCGAAATCTTGCCTCAGCACTGCCTGGAGGAAGGTGTCTGCCACCCCTAACGAATCGGCAGAAACTGCTTTGGGGATCGGCTCTCCGGGCGCTGGTGGAAACATGATTTTTTCCACTAACCATTTACCGTTGTCGCGGCGGAGATCAAAGAAAATATGATCTCGGCCCGGTTCCTGGCCAAGAAGTTCAAGTGCCCAGCGAGTGCGCATGTTAAGCTCAATTTCACCGACTTCACGCACCCCATCAGGCTGACGGATTTTTAATGCGTTAGAAGAAAGGGCCTTGAGACGCTCGAGGGTCGTTGGGTCCAGCGCGTCTTTTCCGATCAAGCGGCCCATTTTTGCGAGATCGCCGGCTTCCAGTGCCTTGCCGATCTGCGCCACGAGTTCAGCAGTATCGACAGTCGAGTATCCGACTCCCAAATCCTTGAGCACGGCGGCGGTATCTTCTGGTTTACCGGGATTCGTCAGAGTCCCAATGTTAGGCGCGGGTGACGTGGAGACAACGGGCGCTGTGGTAGGCGGCTGAGGCTGAGGGCGCACGCCGGTGCGCATGATCAGCATGACCACTGCCACCACCGCGATCAGGGCGGCGAGACCAAGAAAAAAGTAGGGGAGTTTGGAACGATGCATGGAAGAGTCGGGATATACGCGGGATGGGCGACGAAAATTTCACCGTTTTAAAGAATCAATCCTGGCGCGGTAATGCGGGTAAATTCACGCGCAGCGCCTTGCCTTCACGAATGAGGCTGAGCGTAGTGTCCTGCACTGCGGCAGATGCTGCTAGATTGAGGAAAAACTCGCTGGCACTGCCGATCCGCGAGTTGTTGACCGCTAAAATGAGATCCCCCAGTTTCACCAAATCGCCAGCCAGTGCGTGCTCACCAAGCCCTGTCACCACCACCCCGCGAAATCCCCGCATGCGCTCGGGCACGGAAAGATCGCGGACTTCAATGCCCAGCGCCCGCAAGATGGCATCGGGATCGCGCGTGCGCCCCTGCAGCCCAGGAGTGGCGGTCGCTTGAATCGCCGGGGCGCTAGACACATTACTCTCAGTAATGGTGGCTTTCAGTTTCACCACCTCGCCCTTCCGCCAAACATCGAGCATGATCACGTCTCCGATATGGGTGCGCTGGACGATTGCGAAAAGTTGGGAGGATGCCGTAATTACCTCTCCATTGACCGAGCGGACGACGTCCCAAGGTTGGAGCCCGGCCGCCTGTGCGGGCGATCCCGGGGACACCCCAAGCACGGCGGCACCTTCCTTTTCCTGATAGCCTAACGCATTGCGGACGGCTGGATCGAGATCGCGCATCTGCACTCCTAAGAATCCCCTAACTGGCCTGCCGCGTTCGAGGATTTGAAAAAGTGCGTCTTTCACATCGTTAGAAGGAATTGAAAACCCCACCCCTTGGAAGCCTGGATTCTCTTTGTCTTGGGAAAAGATGGCGACGTTGATCCCGATAATTTCGCCGCGCAAGTTCACGAGTGGGCCACCAGAATTTCCTGGATTGATCGCAGCATCGGTCTGGAAAAGATCCCGCTGATTGTCGGAAAGCGAACGCTCTTTGGCGGAAATAATGCCCTGCGTCACCGTCTCCCCAAGACCGAATGGATTACCCACTGCAAATACTAACTGCCCTACCTGAGCTTGCTGAGAGTCGCCCAATTTTAAAGGGACAAATGTTTCATTCGCATCGATTTTTAACACCGCGATATCGAGTAAAGTATCTTCACCGATGAGATGCGCGCCGTAGGTTTTTCCTCCGTGAAGGGTCACTTGGATTTGCTGCTGGCCGGCGATGACGTGGTGATTGGTCATGACATGCCCCTCGCGGGTCACGATCACCCCGGAGCCCTGCCCTTGTGTCGGATAATTTCGCACCCGCGTCCTCCCCCAGTCGTCTAACAATCGTTCGGTACGGATGCCCGCTGTGTCGATGCTCACCACGGATGGCACCACTGCTTCCGTCAACCGCGCATACTCTCCATTGAGCCGTGAAAGTAACTCCACATCGGCGAGGGCCAGCGGTGCCTTGTCCGGCAGCGTGAATGCTTCGGGGCGAAATTCTCCGGATTGTTTTGAAAGCCCGGGGATCAAGCTCCGCAAATCCCCACCCGACCGCCACGTTCGCAGGGCAGCGACTGCCACAAAGGCGGAAACAAAAACAACAACAAGAGTCAGTAAACGACGGAAAGCGCGATTCATCAATAAAGGTGGGTGGTGCCCGTCATGATGCCTGCGGAATCCGCAAGTTCCAAGCCCGGAAACGCATCCGGTGACGAGACGGGCCCCCATTTGCCAACGCCGGTTTCCTCGCTTGGCAGGAATGAAAGTTCGGGTGATGCTGCCCCCATGCCACGCATTGTGATCACCTTAGGGGACCCGGCAGGGGTCGGTCCGGAAGTCGTGGATCTCGCTTTGGCTTCGAGAGAAATTCCAGATGGCTTTGAAATCGAAGTCTTGGGCGACCGCCGCGCCGGAGTCCCCGGGAAGCCCGACGCCCGCTCCTCCGCCGCGGCCCTTGCTGCCCTCGATGAGGCCGTGGCTCAGTTAAAAAGCGGCCGCGCTGATGCCGTAGTCACCGGGCCCGTCGCCAAAGAAGGACTCCAATCACTCGGTTTTCCCTTCCCTGGGCAAACCGAATTTTTTGCGCATGCGTTCGGCGTGGAGGACTTTGGAATGCTCCTCACTGGCGCGACGCTGAGCGTAGGACTGGCAACCATTCACGAGCCTCTCGCGATGGTTTCCAAGCTGTTGACGCAGGAACGCATCGTGCGAATCGGCCTTCTAACTGCTGGCTTTCTGAAACGTCGCCGGATCATGGAGCCGCGCATTGCCGTGGCCGGACTGAATCCTCACGCCGGCGAAAACGGTGCATTCGGCGATGAAGAATCTCGCATCATCGTCCCAGCGATCCATGAACTTAATTTGAGCGGAACAGGGGTTTTCACTGGCCCAGCCGTGCCCGATGCGATCTTTCGAGAAGCTGCACTAGGGCATTTCGATGCGGTCCTAGCGATGTATCACGACCAAGGATTGATTCCATTAAAGCTGCTGGATTTTGATACCGCTGTGAATGTCACCTTGGGCTTGCCTAAGCCCCGCACCAGCCCGGATCACGGAACCGCGTATTCGATTGCAGGAAAGAATTTGGCCAACCCGTCATCCATGATCGCGGCGATCCGACTTGCCTGTGAACTTGCTTGACCGGAACGGCTGCGCGCCTAACATCCGCTCATGATTATGGAAAATTGGATGTCTTGGGAAGGTGGCGTGGATCTCATTGCAAAAACGAGCGAGGGAATTGAAATGCCAAACGTGATCGTCCATGTGGCACGCATGGTCCACACTCCGGTCGGATCTGCGCCAGGGGGCATGCTTTTTTGGCAGCCAGACCCGGCAGCCCCGCCCCTTGTATTTGGTTTTGTGAGTAGCAATCCGGAAGTGGCGGGCTATTTCGGCAAACACATTTTTGCCGGCACGCCGTTTGAAAATGCTCCGTCGATCGTAGGCCAGGTTCTCATTGAAATTTCCGACGACCAAGCCACTGCTCGCGTGGAAATTCCTGGTTTCATCTTCGAATCCCACCTCTCTGATTTTGCAGGCCAAACGCTGATCCAGCGTGAACCTAGCGCCATGTCGCCCTTCTATCAGCAGGGACTGGAAGCCGCCGCCGGTCATGCATGTCTCAAGGTGAACGGCACGAAAATCGACCTAACCATTCCCCCGGTCGGCATCACGGGTGGGCCATGTGCCGTCGTCGCCCGCTGCGGAGTTTACGCACGTTAGAAGTGAGCGGGAGGCGAATTTGCTTCAACACTTTCCCCTGCCCAGTCCCTTGTAGCAAAAAAGGAAGATCGCGAAACACACTCCGATCATCGCGGAGAGAACTGTCCAAAATTCCATCCATCCCCGGCCATCTGTTGTCACGTAATGGTTTCGCAGCCAGCCGCAAATCAACGCGCCCACTAACGGGCCGAGACCTCCGGACACGAGAGCGAGCAGACCCTGCGCCTGCCCTTTCAACCCCGAATCCACCCTCCGGTCTAGGAACACCTGCGCCGTGATAAAATAAAATGTATAACACATTCCGTGCAGTGCGATCCCTGCGATATGCCATGAAATCAGACCGCTGCTTCCGGCATAAGCACTCATTCCAAAGCGCACCGCAGATAGACCCAGCGCACACAGCAACACCGTTTTCACCCGGAAGCGCAGCATCACCCGGCCTACCAGAAACATCGCAGCCACCTCGGAAAACTGCGCGATTGTCATTGTCGCCGTTGAGTGATGGTCGCCTAACACTTTGAGCAGTTCAGGTGCATACATATAAAACGCAGAGAGCGGCACGGCAAACAATGCCGTGACCACAAAGAACACGCAGTGATCCCGCTGTTTCATCAACTGGAATGCATCCAGTCCTAACCGACTCTGCCACGACGAACCCATCCCTAACGGTGGAGTGTGTGGCAGCATCAGAGCGCACAGCCCACCGATCAACCGCGCAGCCGCCGAGGCGTATCCCACCTTCGGGCTCACATCAGCATGTAGCAAATAACTTGTCATCCCACCCGCCACAATCCAGCCGATCGTGGCTCCTAGCCTAACCAAAGGGAACTGCCGCTCGCCTTGGGGTAGGTGTGTTAGGGCAATGGTCGTCAGCAAGCCCCATGCAGGGGCGGAGAAAAGCGAATAGAGCCCTAGCAGCCTGTCGGACTTAGAAGAAGCTTCTAAATCCGCCGCCCTTCGATCACACTCCACGCATGGCAGTTCGTTTCGTCTCCGTGGATCATGACAC
>JAYVNE010000232.1:0-9233 GCA_043758615.1 Akkermansiaceae bacterium | reverse complement strand
ATCTGCGGCGAATTACAAAGAGCGGTGGGAAGCTCTGTTAAATCATTCTGTGACCGATCGTCTGAAAAACTGCCTGAGGATGAGACCTGCACAATGCCACCAAGGCATACTGGATGCAGAAAATTTCTCTGACAATCGTGCTTATGTTTGGACGTGTGCCGTCAAGCGAAGTCCTGACAAAATACAAGGTAGTATACGTCTCAAAAATAGATTTCAACGACCGCACCGCTCTTTTTCATTTATCAAAAACGAAGCTATAGCAGAGTATCAAAATTCCAAAGCTCTGGACGAGTCTGCGCATGATCTTTCGGTAGCGAAAATGGATCAGCGCAGTATGGCACACGAGTCTTGCCTGCCCTGGCTGATGCTTCTAAATGTGGATCAGCCCGGTGGTTTGAATTACCCGCCCTCGCCCTTCGAGCGGTCTTGGGTGCTTTCCCGAACCTACACCCGTTGGGCGCATACTGGCGCACTCTATGGTTTTACAAGCCACAGCGGGGTCATGATGACTGGACCGAACTTCGAGCCTCCGACCTGGCAACATTTTCGGGAAATCTATTTTGATCAAGCCCTGCTCTTGCTGCATGTGCGCGTGAGCATCTTCAAGTTCAGTGAGCGCATCAGCCGTGCTACTCAGAAATTGGCTAATAAACTCAATGACGAGACCTTGGAGGAATTTGATGTCATGTTGCAAGACTTTACTCAGTTCACTAACTTTTACCGTTTTCCCCTAATTTCTAATCAACAGCAGGCCGTAGAAATGTATGTTCTCATGCGTGAGCAGATGGATGTGAATGATCTATACGAAGAGGTGCGCAGTGAGATTCAGAACACGCGCGAGTTCCTAGCCACTATGGTGGAAAGAAAACAAGCCAAGACGGTCGAGCGATTGACATTGGTAGCCGCCGTAGGGCTGTGCATTAGTATCCTGCTGTCTGCTTGGGGAATTGACAGTGCAATTCAGAATAAATTCGGTGCTAATATCTGGGTTCTGCTTCCTGGAATTATCTTCGGAATGTCCGGCGTGGGCATACTTATCATTGTGTGGCGTCCGCGTTGGCTAATCAATTTGTGTCGCTACCTTAAAACATTCTTCTAAACACAAAACAATTTTTCCCATGCCAGACACATCACCACCCACTCACTACCTTCGCGTTGAAGGAGTGAACTTTTCTAGCTTCGTGCTGGACACCGAAGATCTCAGCACCATGCGTGGCGGAGGGCTGCTGCTGCTGGATGCGGTGACGAGAGTGAAAACGATGCTAGAAAATATGAACGTCTTGCATTCAGAAATTTCTACCGGAGCTTCATCGGGGCTGTTTGCGCTGCGGATGGAGAAGTCTTCGGAAGTGGAAAACATCGTTAAGGAGGTGCGCGAGATGCTGGAGCAAAAAGACAAGCAACTAAAGCATGGCACCTTCGTAGTTGCGGCTCTCAAGGCGGAAAATTTCAGCACGGACAAGGAGCGGCTGCTGGCCATGAACAGGTTCGAGCAGTTGCAATCGCCCTCGCTGGCAGTCCCAGAGAAAAACAACAAACTCCGCGGTGACGCGGATGTCTGCGCAGCAGATCTGGTGCGACCAGCGCCACAGGGTGGCAGCCAGAAAAGCAAAAAAGGCCATGTCAGTGATTCTGTCTGGGCACGGCGGGGGCACGGCGTGGGTGCAAAATCGAGGTTCTATGCCGATGAACTCGACAAAGAAGCCCCAACCACCGGCTGGAAGAATGAGGCGGTCGGGCTTTCATTTGCAGAAGACTTCGATGCTATCGCCAACGATTTCACACGCGGAAACCTGAGTGGAAAGCTGGCGGTGATCTATCTCGACGGTAACAAATTTGGAAACATCCAGCTCGCCTGCGAGACGGTGGAAGCGCTGAAGCAATGGGACCAGCACATCAAGAAACTTCGGCGATCCTTTTTACAGTCACTATTACTTGCTGCAACGGATTCATCTTGGACGAACAGAGCCGTAGGTGGTTGCGTTCGCCTGGAAACTCTCATGTGGGGGGGGGACGAACTCATGTTCGTGGTTCCGGCGTGGAAGGGCTGGGAGACACTGGAACTGTTCTTCAGGGAGTCCAAAAATTGGAAGTTCGAGCAGAAGGACACCGCTGGAGTTATCGAAAAAACGTGGAACCTCACGCACGCTGCCAGTATCGTATTCGCTCATTACAACGCTCCCATTCAGCGGCTCACTTCACTGGCGAGGAGTCTGGCTGAGGAGGCCAAAAAAGTGAGTCGGGAAAATAACCTCTTCCTTTACGAGGTGCTTGAATCTTTCGACCATGTGGGACCGAACCTGGATGCCTATCATAACAAGCGCCACCCGAAGTGGCTCACGCGCAAAAAGCTTGTTCTCACTGGTGACGCCATGCCAAAGCTACGAGAGACATTCTCCGACCTCAAAAAAAATGGCCTGCCCACCCGCCGAGTGCGCATGAAAGTGGAGGAACTGTTGCGGGACAAAGCGGCCACTCAAGCACCGGATATGGCAAACTTGAATTCTATCGTGAACAAAGAAGACAGCAACCTAGACTCTTGCCGATCAGATCTTGCAGAATGGTGGAAGCATACAGACTCAGATGCCGCGTGGCTGCATCTCGCACTTCTGGCAGATTACATCGGGGAGGTGCGTCCATGAGTGCGGTTCATATTCGTCTAGAAATCAAGCTTGTGCTTCAAGGGCCGGTGCTCACCAAGTCCTCCAGCCCGGGTGACTTCGGCCTCGACCAAGTGTTTTTGCGTGATGCTGATCAGAACCTTGTGCTGCCCTATTCGCTCGTAAAAGGCCGCTTGCTAGAAGCTTGGACGGAACTGGCAGCCATAGATGCAACTTTCCAGCCCAAGACAAAAACCTGGCTTGGTGAGAAGCCGGACGAAGCCAGTGGCAGCTTCGAGCCAGACCGTGGACGTTTTCATTTCACCGACTTCAAATGCGCCAGCGCCAACAAAGCCAGACGCACCCGCATCCGCATGGATGAAGAAACCGAAGCAGCGGACGAGGGTGCGCTGATAGTGACGGAAAGCCCCTTCACCTCCGGTGAGGAGGCCGCCTTTATCGGGGAACTCAACTTCATTGCGGACAGCGCCGTTCAGGGTGCGAGTGTGATTCTTCAACTCCGGCAAGGTCTCGGCTGGGTCACTCACTTTGGTTCTCATCAGAGCGTCGGCTTTGGCAATCTCCTGCGAGTCGAGGTTAAGGAACTACAGCCGGAACCAAGGGCGGCGGTCGTTGATCTGGGCAGTGCGACCACCTTCGTCCTGGCCATTAGGCCGCAGTCTCCGTTCTGTCTGGCTCGTCCTTTGCGCAAACAGAATGTCTTTGAGTCGGACGATGTCATCTCCGGTGCGGCCATCATGGGCTGCCTCGCGCAGTTGCTGACAGACCTCGGTTGCTTACGCGGCTCTGCGCAGCAGCCTGCTTTCTCAGAACTGGTGACTCACTTGAATAAAATTCGCTTCACGCATGCTTTTCCCACTGAAGACAAAGCCGATGCACTGCGTCCAGTGCGTGCTCCTTTGTCCCTCGTGAAGGTCAAGGCGAAGCTCGCAGGAGATGCCGATGCGCTGGAGCGCCTCTACGACATTGCTGACCAGCCCCACGCCTGCCTCATTCACGACAAAGCACCCGAGTTTGCCGTGGACTGGAAGGAGCGCAAGTATGATGTCCTGCCCAATGACCCACCAGATACCAGCAGGGAAAGGCACTCTCTGGACGCCACGCTCGGCTGGGAAAACCCCGCCCGCGAATTGCGCGTGCGCACCGCCATTGACTGGGAGAAGCGCCGTGCGCAGGACGAGCAACTCTTCGCCTACGAATGCATCCTGCCCGCAGGCTGCCAGTGGCTCGCCCGCGTGGACTTGAGCCGCATCACCGATGCTGCGGCGCGGGCGAAAGTGGCCTCCCAACTCCAGACGATCTTCGGCGAGTTCGGTCTCTGGGGGCTGGGCAAAACTAAGGCACTTGCCAAAGTGGCCGTGTTGAAGGATGTCAAGAACGCATTGGAATCGAAGCCACATTTTTCGTCTCCGCATCGTTGGATCATCACTCTTCAAACGCCCGCATTGCTGGCTGATCCTGAAGCACTGCTGGCTGATCCTGATGCACTGCGGGGCAAGAAAGCGCGCCGCGACCTTTTGCATGAGGCCTACCAGCAAGTGTGGAGCGAACTCGCCACTGGCGAACTCGCCACTGGCGAACTCGCCACTGGCGCGCTCAGCTTAAAGCATTTTTATGCGAAGCAAATCCTCCTTGGCGGAAAAACCCTATGGCAGCGTTTCCAGAAAAATAATCCCTACAATCCTTGGCTGCTCACGGACTCCGGTAGCGTCTTTATTTTGGAGGCGGCTGAAGGAAAAGCTGACGTAGCCGCGAAATTGATCGAAGACTGGCAACACCACGGCCTTCCGCTTCCGAAGTGGTCGGAGAAACTCGGTGCCGACTGGCAGTCGAATCCCTTCCTCCCGCAGAACGGTTATGGCGAGATTGTCGTAAACCTCGACTGTCACCAGGATTGGCAACCTGCAGAGAGTGCCCTGATAAAATTCAGTCAGATTTGAACCCGGCCAACTTCCCCTGAACATGAGCATCCACCGCAAACTTACCCCCTTTACCGGCCGCTGGCTCATCCGTGGCACCTTCACCACCAGCAGCCCGCTGCACATCGGCAGTGGTGAGCAGTTGGATCATCCAGTTTTAAAAAGCGATGACGGTAGGGCAGTGAAATTCAATGCCGTCATGCGCGATCGTGAGGGAAGGCCCTTCATCCCCGGCTCCTCATGGCGTGGGCCGCTGCGGGCGTGGATGCTCAAGGCCTTTGATCCGCAGAAAGTCGAGGCCCTCCTCGGTCACCAGCAGAAAGGTGCATCAAGCACGGACTCTGTTGGCGGCAAGGTGGCCTTCCACGAAGCCCGCATCACCACCGCCCCCACGCTCACCTTTGCCGTTGGCGGTGAACCACCGTTTTGGGATGCCACCAAACTCACCGGTATCGAGGCCTCCGTAGCCATCCAGCGCCGCACCCGCACCGCAGCGGACAAGAAACTCTTCAACACCGAATTTGTCCCCGCTGGCGTCTCATTCACAGTCGAACTCACAGGGCAGAACCTCAGTGATGAAGAAGTGGCCATGCTCCTGCGTGCCTTGCAGGAGTTCAACATCACCGATACAGACGCCATCACTCTCGGCGCAGAGGCTGCCAACGGCTGGGGCCGCATGACTTGGGGGCTGGGAAACGTGCATCACCTCACCGATAGCGACGTCGCCGCCTGGTTGCTGCGATTTCAGAACCCGCCCCCGCCACCCGCCGCCCTCACTTATGGCCACCGCACCACCGCGCTAGGCACAGACCGCAAAGTGGTAATGGAGGCCAAAGCCACCGCGCTCACCCCCAACCCGACCACGAAAAACCAGATCACCCTAGAACTCGAACTTTATTTCGACGGCCCTCTGCTTGTTCGTCGGAGCAAGAAACCCAAAGCTCCCAACACCCCCAACGAGCCTGATGCCGAACCCCGCCTCACCACGGATGGGAAGGTTCTCATCCCCGAGCGCTCCATGCGTGGAGCCATCCGTTCCCAGGCCGAGCGTATCCTTCGCACCTTGCTTAACCCGGATGCTGCTGACCAAAAAATCGCCCCCGATCCCAGCTTAAACAACGAAGTGCTGCGTCGGAAGGCGGACGGCTCGCTCGACTTCGATGCACTCTCCCTCGCTGCTCGGATATTTGGCGCAGGATCATGGAAATCACCCATCGCCTTCACTCCGTTTGCTTCCGAGACCAAGGTTAAGGTGCAAGACAAGACTCTCCTTGATCAAGAATTCGTCGCCATAGACCGCTTTACTGGCGGTGGTGCTGATGGCGCGAAGTTCAAATTCAGATACGCCTGGGAGCCTGTGGTCAGAGGCTTCGTCACCATCCATCTTGACCGCTGGCAGAAAGCAGGCGTGAACGAACTGGCCCAGGGCCTGCTTCTTCTCGTGGCCCGGGACTTGATGGAAGGAGACACCACCTTCGGCATGGGAGCGGGCAAGGGCTTCGGCGTTGTGAAGGAGGCTGTATTCAAAGCTATAAAGCTTCCAGACGGCACCACCTTTGACTTTGAGGGAAATGGCAAAAAACATCAAGCCGCACTTGAGGCTATCGTCAGTGCTTTTCGCACCGCTCTCCCGCCAAAAATCACGCCAGCGGCCCCAGCCACCGCTGCTGCCCAGTAAATCCAACTCATACCATTGGAACACACCGCCATGCCTGAAGAACTTTTTCACAATCCCTATCACTCCGTGCCGCTATCCGACAAGGACGGACCAGCGAGTATTCCTTTGTTGCCTTCAAAGGATTTTGCCTTGGGGTTGCCCGCTCATGTCACCCATGACCGCTGGACGACTGACGCCCTCTCTGGCCGGATCGTCTGCTCTCTTACCACCGTGACACCCTTGGTGATTGGAGGGCGGCAATCGCAGCCAGCCAACGGCGGAGTGACAACGATCCACCCCTTCACGGAAGGCGATCAGGGCAACACCCCGCTTATCCCGCCGAGCACGCTGCGCGGGTTGATCTCCAGCATTGCAGAAGCTGCCAGCAACTCAGCCTTGAGGGTTATGGAAGACCGCATCTTCTCATTCCGACGCGGGATGCAGGAAGGGCTTTCCGCCATGGGCATGATTGTGGAGAAAGACGGAGCCATGCACCTTTACCCTCTTTCCCAGCCGCACTTTGAAGCCAAAGGAAACACTCCACCTTCCCCCTTTCCCCGCAATACGCCATTGCCGAGGACAGGTGGAAACTATGCGGTGATGTTCCCCGCTGAAAAGTGCAAGGTTTACTTCGGCACTCCAGCGGACATCCGTTCCCCTCGTTTCTTAAATCAATTCATGACAAATTCAGTCGCCACCGGAGGCCCTTTCTATGGATTGCCGAAGGCGACTCCACATGGTGCCAAGATCAAGACCAAAAACACCAACCAAGGTGCTTTGCATTTTCATCTAGGTCACTCAACTACGGCAACACCAAAAGTGTGGGACACAATTTCAGATGCTGACCGCGCTCAATACACCCGGGGTATCCTCCGTGTCCTCGGTGTGGATTTGACCAGCACGGATCGTAATGAAGGGATGGGGACAAAGGAACACGAGTTCTTTTTCCCGTTTAGCGACAGCGAAGAGGTCCAACTGAAAAGCGGAACGGCTAAAATATACAAAGTTACAGATGCTGCCCTCTCCCGCTTCAACCAGCTCGCTGACGAGCGCACCCAGACGCAAAAGGACGGCACACCCGCCCTCGACCTGCTGCCATTCACGCCCAATGGCCAGACCAGAGGTAGTGGCGCACCCGCTGAAAAACGCCCTCGCAACGCCTACCATCTCAAGCCTGGAGACATCGTCTTCTTCCGACCCTCCGAGGATGGCAAGACTGTGGTGGAAGTCTCCCTCTCCTCCATCTGGCGGGATCGAGTGAAGCACGACGACGAGAAAGGCCAATCAACAGCCACCCGGCTAAGTGACTTCATCGCGGCCACCAATCCGAACCTGCTCCCAGTCGGACATCCACTCAAGCAAAAGCTCACCGTCGCCGAACAGTTGTTAGGATTTGTGGAGAACAAAGGCACGCGTGCCCTAGCTGGGCGCATCCGTCCCAGCATTGGCGTGCCTGCCAGCAATCAAGGCAGCCTGCTTCACAGCGGCTGGGTGGACCTTCAAGTGCTCAATTCCCCCAAGCCACCCAGCCCCGCGCTCTATTTCCGAAATAAAAATGGACAGGGAGCCTACATCAAAAAATCAGACCTCAACAAAGGCGCTCACACCATCCACGGTCGGAAGATGTATCTCCACGCCCAGAATGCCGCTGCAAAAACTAATCCGGCAGACCCACAGTGGTCCATGCACCCCAACAACGTCAACGGAGGAACCCTGAACAATGTCCGCGTGAAAGTGAAACCCATTCTGGCGGAAAAAAAATTCTGGTTCCATCTCGACTTTGAGAACCTCAGCCCGCTGGAGCTGGGTCTCCTGTGCTACGCCCTCCAGCCCAACGGCGCGTTTCACCACAAGCTCGGCATGGGGAAACCCCTCGGACTCGGCACAGTCAAGATCGAGCCGCAGGCCCTGCTCTTCATCAACCGCCACGAGCGCTACAGTAAGGACACGCTCTTCTCCACACCGCGTTACCATCGCGTCTGGCGGCCTCAAGACGCGGCGGATTTGCCCAGTGCCTACAAGAAAGTAGCAGATAAAGCCCCCATCAAGGTTGGGGCGGATGACGCTGCGGAATCCTGCGCCGGATTAAAGGCCGTCTTCACGAATGCTCTGAAAGCAATCGACACCACCGGGCACACACTCAAAGTGGTGGAGAAGCTGGGTGACCCCGCCTCCGTGCAACACCCTGTCCACTATCCCCAGGTATTAGGCAGAAATGGAGCAGCCTCAGAGCTGGAGCGCTACAAGTGGTTCGTGGCCAATGACGACAGGAATAATAACCAACGGCAATTCCTCAAACCTGTAGGCGAGACCTTGCCCACCTTTAAACGACTGTAAGAGGTATGAGTCCACCAAGGTCAGACCACCCATAATGAAAACCATCACCCTCCAGCTCGGTAACACGGACAACAAGCTCACCCAGCAGGAGTGGGCGGAGTTTGTGAGGCGGATGCGGGGTGTGATCGAGTCTCATGAGGTCACCATCCACTTCTTTGGCGCTCCGCCGAACTGGGAGCCGTGGCAAAACGTGGCTTGGGTGCTCGACTGCGAAGAAGGGATTCTGCCTGATCTTAAGGCCGCCATTAGGGAATTGCGCTCCGGCTTCCGGCAGAAATCAGTCGCCTGGACAGAGGGGGTTACCGAGTTTATTTAGTTCTGGGGATATCCCCCAAAGGGTGCCACAAAACCTGGTGTCCTGCGCGATATGAAAAACCATAACGCCAAATTCGCTCTTTGCGCTGAGGTTCTACAAAATCGTCTTGCAAGTCCTTGACAATCAAGGGCCAATTTGCCATAGAGTCACTGCTGCCACTCCAGTTGGGGTGGCGTTGAAACACTTGGGTGTAACGGAGAGCGAGGGAGATTCGTCACTGCTGCCACTCCAGTTGGGGTGGCGTTGAAACAAGGCGGGCCGCGACATCTTTGACGATGAGTCACTGCTGCCACTCCAGTTGGGGTGGCGTTGAAACCGATCCACAGCAACCAAGCCGGATCAACAAGTCACTGCTGCCACTCCAGTTGGGGTGGCGTTGAAAC
>JAYVNE010000231.1:0-9242 GCA_043758615.1 Akkermansiaceae bacterium | reverse complement strand
CGGAGGACGGGATTTCTGACGAAGAACTGCTCAAGCGCTTGGGAGCAATTCATAGCGAGGCATTTGTCGCCGGGGTGGCGAAGGAGTTAGAAGACGGGCGGATTGAGAAAAGCGAGTCGCGGCGGGCGGAGATTCACGAGCGTTTCACCTATCGGATGCATCACCTGAGCGAGTTCATGAAGACTTTGCTGCAGCGTTTCACGCGGTGGTTCAATCGCACCCATCAACGGACCGGGACGCTTTGGGAGGAGCGTTACAAGAGCGTGATCGTCGAAAGCGGGGACGCTGCTAGGACGATGGCGGCTTATATTGATTTGAATCCCGTGAGAGCCGGAATGGTGACGGACCCGGCGGATTATCGCTGGAGCGGCTATGGTGAGGCGATAGGCGGCGGAAATAAGGGCAATGGCAAGAAGGCGCGGGAGGGTTTAGTGAGGGCGATGATGTCCGCGAAGGGCGTAGGGTTTCAGGTGGAGAAATGGCCAGATGTCTCGCGGCAATATCGGCACCTGATGGGGATCGCGCTGGAGCGAAAGGCGATGAAAGCGAAGGTGGATTCAAAACATGTTCGATTGAAAACGATGAACACCGCCGAGGCGCTGGAGAGCGGTGAGAATGAAACGGTTTTGAGAGAGCTGGGGGTCGCGAAGATGCTACGATGCCGGGTGCGTTATTTCACCGATGGCGCGGTGATCGGCAGCAAGGAGTTTGTGAACGAGGCGTTTCGGAATGCCAGGGAAAGATTTGGTCCGAAGCGCAAAGACGGGGCGCGCAAGATGAGGGGGAGTGCCTCACCTGCGGAGGGATTGTGGAGTGTGCGTGATCTACGGGTGGGGATAGGATAATTCACCCGTGAGATGGAGCTTTTTTAGAAGTTAGAAATTAGAAGCGCTGAGAGAAGGTCTGTGGATGCAGAAAATGCCTAATATGCACATTCAGTCTGCTCATCCTCGCCGCTGCAGGTGCGGTTGCCGCCGGTTTTCCGGATATCAAGCTTGATGAACTCAAAAAGGAGATTGCCGCTAAGAACGTCACTGTGATCGACGTCAACGGTTCCGCTTCCTACGAAGCAGGGCATATACCGAGCGCTTTGGACTATGACGCGATCAAGGATGAACTTGCCGCGAAGTTGCCCAAGGACAAGGGCGCACTTATCGTCGCTTACTGTGGCAATCCGAATTGCCCCGCCTACGCGAAAGCAGCGAAAGCGGCCGCAGCCCTCGGCTACACCAACGTGAAGCATTTCTCCGAGGGTATCGACGGTTGGAAAAAGGCTGGCGAGCCGACGGAGAAACTCGCCGCGCCCGCGGCAAAATCATAATCCATTCCACGCCATTTAACTCCTCAATGGGAGGCTGCTTTGGATGCATTGCCGTGCGCCTCTAGCCGTTTCACTTTTTCTATCCGATTTGATGTTTGCCTGAGAGAGAAAAACGGTGGATTGCTAGAAACAAAAAAGCGTGAACTTAGTGGCATCCGTGGTTGAATAACCTTGATGAGTCGAAACAAAGGAAGCAAAGACCGCAGTGAAGGAGAAGGTTTGGTGCGAAATCCTTTTGATGCACTGACCCGCCTCGGCGATCTGCCTGCAGGACCCGAAAGCCCGCGCGATTCCACTCCAGTCGTCCCCGTGAAGACATCCCAACGCGGACAAAAGAACACGAACCGGGGCAGGGTGGACATCGTCCGACAGACCGCGCACCGCGGCGGCAAAGGAGTCACGGTGGCGAAAAATTTCGTGGGAATCGGGCTCACGGAAAAACAGGCGCTGGCGAAGTTGATGCAAAAAGCCTGCGGTGTGGGAGGCACCGTGAAGGATGGCTGTATCGAAATCCAAGGCGACAAACGGGAAGAGATGAAGCGCATCCTAACGGAAGCAGGTTTTAAGCCCGTGTTCGCCGGTGGGTGAGTGGCGAATCGCACATTAAACCGTTAGCAAAAGATCATTTTCGAAACGAAACGCGGAGTGGCTTGGGTCGTAGAGAAATACGCGGAGACGAAAATATGGTTACTGCCGCGCATGAGGTTTTGTGAAAACGTGGCTGGTGCGTCTCGCTCCAGTCGGTTGTCTGGGCGTTTCGACTCGGAGTCAGAATGCGCGAGGCGAGACGCCTCCGCAACGGCCTGGCGCGAGACGCGCCAGCCACTTTTTTGTCATGAGTATTTTCACAAATCCTCATGCGCGGCAGGATAGTCCTCTTAGTTCTGAACTCGAGAGTTCCGTCATTTGGGCCATCGCGGGATAAAGTCCGCACTCTTAGCAGAATTTTGAACCGCCAAGACGCCAAAGCCGCCAAGAACGTCAAATTCAGAAAAGAAATCAACCGGCATCTCATTACCTGCTAGACTAGCGGGTGGACGACAGTCTTTGGAAGCAGAAGGAGGGCATTCTGTGAAGCGCCGATGACGGTGGTCTCGGGAATCCCCCGCCAGCGGCACTTCGGGACCGCGCGCTTACTTTTTCTTTTTCGCAGCGAGGCCTTCTTTTACTTTTTCTTCGATTTCGCCGTATAGGACGGGGTCGCCTTTGAGAAGTTCCTTCGCGGCATCACGGCCTTGGGCGAGTTGAGTGCCGTTATAGCTAAACCACGAGCCGCGTTTTTGGACGATTTCCATTTCAAGTGCCAGATCGAGCAGCGAACCCGTGGATGAAATTCCTTCGTTATACATGATGTCGAACTCGGCCTCTGTGAAGGGTGCTGCGACTTTGTTTTTCACGATTTTCACCTTGGTGCGGTTGCCCGTTACGGTGCCATCGGTGGATTTGATGGCGCCGATGCGGCGGATATCGACACGGACGGACGAGAAGAACTTGAGCGCACGGCCACCGGGGGTGGTTTCCGGGTTGCCGAACATCACGCCGATTTTCTCCCGGATTTGGTTAGTGAAAATACAGCAGGTCTGCGCTTTGGAAATCAGTGCGGTGAGTTTCCGCATGGCGGCGCTCATCAGACGGGCTTGGGCGCCGACGGTGGAGTCGCCGATTTCGCCATCTAATTCCTGTTTGGTGACGAGGGCAGCCACAGAATCCAGCACGATGACGGCGATCGCATTCGAGCGGACCAGCGCTTCGCAAATTTGGAGGGCTTCTTCACCAGAGGACGGCTGGGAAACGAGCAGGTCATCCATGTTCACGCCGAGCTTGCGGGCATATTGCGGGTCGAGTGCGTGCTCAACGTCAATGAAGGCGGCGAGTCCGCCGCGTTTTTGAGCCTGGGCGATGACGGTGAGCGTTAATGTGGTTTTACCGGAGGACTCCGGGCCGTACACCTCGACGATCCGACCACAAGGGAAACCGCCAACGCCGAGGGCTCGGTCGATCAGGAGGTTTCCAGTCGGGATGACATCAACATCGACACAGCGTTCATCGCCGAGGCGCATGATGGCGGATTCACCAAACTCTTTTTGGATGTGTGAGATCGCGAGATCCAGATTGCGTTTGCGGGCTTCGTTGAGCTTTTCAGTTGCGGATTCTTCAGAGGATTGTTTTGCGGCCATGACGGTGTTTTGTGTTGAGGGATGTTTGATCCATCCTCCAAGCGAATGCAACCAAAAAGATGTTCACTCGAACAAAAAAGTGCCAAGCCCTAATTTATCCGGCTGGCTACTTCACATCCACGCTGAGGCGGGATTTGGCGCTAGGATCTTTAGCTGGGTCTGCCAGCCAGGTCACCGCAAACCCCTCACTGAGCGGTTTTGGGGCGCTGTTGGATAGGCTCATCGACGAGTTTTCCGAGGCGATTAAAATATATTTTTTATCCTGATAGGTGCTGAATTCCACACTGAATGCGGCGATTCCGGGTCCATTGATTTCCTTGGCAGAGGCATCCACGGGTTTGATGAGGTCCAGCTTGCTGCTCTTTGCATCGGTCCACTTCACTTGCAGGCGATCTTTTTGCATGGTTTTCTCCATGGCTTTTGCCTCTTTTTTCACGGCTGCCTTATCATTTTCGGCTGCTTTCCCTTTCGCATCGCCATAGGGATTGGGGAAATTCGCACGAATGGCGAAACGCAGCGGATTTTTCGTCAACGTTCCGGGGTTGAGTAGTTTCCCGCCGACTGAAATCGCGCCGCGGTCTTCCGTGATATACGCCTCAAATTCGGCACCACCTGTGACTTTTCCGCGGAAGGTGATGTCCTTGGGCTTCAGAGAGGCCGGTTGGCTGCTTTCCAAACTATCGGGCTGAATCGCCTTGGTGACGATTTTCCCATCCGGCTGCGTCTCTTGAACCAGAAATTCCAGAGTAACTGCTAACCGCTCGCCAATAGGAAGGTCCTTTTTTCCTTTTGCACAAATCCTCGCCTTTCCTTGGCTGGTCAGAGTGAATTCGAAGTTCTTGCGGTCGAGCACTACAAAATTACCCACCCACTTTCGATCTTCCAGCGAAGGAAGTTGCGCTTTGGCGGTGAATCCACCTGAAAAACTGATGACAATGGACGTGAAAAAACCGAGCTTGAAATTACTAACACTCATTCGTTGAGAAAAACGCAATTCCCCCGCTTGAGCCAGTGAAAAACTGTATCTTTTAAAGATATGTCACCAACCCTTCAACCGTTTCCTGATTCATTCGCCGGACCAAGGCGATGGTGAGCGAAATCATATGTATATAGTCGTTAATATCAATGATCGCGTTGTGTGAATGGATGTAACGCGACGGGACTCCGAGGACGATGCTCGGGATGCCATGATTTGCTAGGTGAAATGATCCTGCGTCCGTGCCGCCGCTGCGCCGCACCGTGACTTGATGGGGGATGCCCTCTTGTTGCGCCGTCTCGATCGCTAAACGCGCAAGCCGCGGGTTCGTGATCGCCGTGGGATCGAACATCCGAATCTGCACGCCGCCACCGAGACGGCCCTGGCACTCAGAACGAGAAAATCCCGGCATGTCATCGGCAGGTGGTCCTTCTAACACGATTGCGATATCCGGTTTCATAAAATTCGCCGCAGTTTTTGCCCCACGCAGACCCACTTCCTCTTGGACCGTGCCACAGAGAATGAGGCGATTCGGATGTTGCGATTGTGATAGAATTTGTCCGGCCTGAATCACCCCGGCCATACCCACGCGATTATCGAACGCCTTTGCCATGAAATAATCATCGCGCGCCATCGGAGTAAATTCCGAGCAAGGAGCGATCGGATCCCCTAACGAAATCCCAAATTCCTCAATCACATCCCGCCGTGAATCCGCTCCGATGTCGATGAACATCTGGTCGATCATCATCACTTGGCGTCGTTGTGCTTCGGGCAAAAAATGGGGTGGGCGCGAGGAAATCACACCAAGGAATTTGTCGCCGCTGCGGGTGAGGATTTCGACTCTTTGAGATAACAGATTATGCTCCCACCAGCCACCGATCGCGACGAACTGGATGAATCCATCTGCCGTGATGTTCTGCACCATGAAGCCAACTTCATCCATGTGCCCGGCCACCAACACCCGCGGCCCGGTGCCCTCCGTCTCACAGAAAACCGAGCCGTTGTTGTCGGTCGAGAGCTCACCGCATTCTTGCAGCTCATCGACGAAAATGGCTCTAACCTCATCCTCATGTCCAGAAACGGAATGAGCTTGGGTCAATTCCTGCAATAATGAAACGGCTTTGGCTCGCATGGGAAAACCCTGCGGAAATCGCCCGCCGGTTCCAAGCATCATCTTCACAGCGCCTCCAACGATTTTTAACATTTTTACTTCGCCCGTCTCGGCTTCATTGCCCGCAATTCCGCCTCATTTCTTCCACCTCTTCACTCACCAGCTCACGCAATTCCTCGGGAGCGATCACCTTCGCCGCACCGCCAAACCCTAGCACCCAGCTCTTCACCTCTACCAACTCTGATAGGGTAAAATTCACCCGCACCCGGTCCGGTGCCAGATCCTCCAAACGCTGGCTCGGATGCCAACACCGCTCTCTTGCGATCCGCGCCCAGTAGCCACTCAGCTCCACACAAACCTCGTGCAGCACACCATCGTTTTCGTAAGGCGTCCAGATCCCGAACGCATGCTGATAGCGATCCTCGAATTCCGGCACCACAAATCTATCAGGCCTCTGTCGGACTTTCACTCGGGAAATCCGGGGCAGCGCGTAAGTCTTCTGGTCCCCCGATTTCAAATCCCACGCGATCAGATACCAGCACTGGTCTCGGCAAATCAGCCGTTGTGGAAAAACCAATCGCGAAAAATCATGATCCTCCTCCAGCTTGCGGTAACGGATTTCCACCACCTGTTCATGTAGGATAGCGAGTGTTAGCGCGCCATGAATCGCAAGATCCAT
The DNA here is from genome assembly GCA_043758615.1 of Akkermansiaceae bacterium. Lineage (GTDB taxonomy): Bacteria > Verrucomicrobiota > Verrucomicrobiia > Verrucomicrobiales > Akkermansiaceae > Luteolibacter. The sequence goes on along the minus strand of JAYVNE010000231.1, from coordinate 2,978 downwards.
CGAATCCCCGCCAGACGCCGACCGCTGGTCGATCACTCCTCCCATCTGGTCCCATTCCACTCCATCCAGAGCCCCCGCCCTGCGACAGACCTTCGCCAGCTCGCCGCGGATTCCCGCTGCCAGCTCCGAAGAACCTAACAATCTAAGTGCCTCATACGCCATCGCCAAAGCAGCAATCTCCTGTGCTGAAGTGATCCTTGTCTCCGCAACCGAAGCCTCGCGCAGGGAATAGCCGGACTTTCCTGCATCTATCGGTAATCTATCAAAATCGCGAAGATGGTCCATGCATCTACGGACCGTCCGTTCGCTACAATCCAGCCGCATTGCCAGTTCCCCGGCCGTCCACGTCCCCTTTTCCCGGAACGCGGATCTTACAGACTGGATATGGGAGGGTTTCGGCATGGCGGAATACTGATTCGTAAATACGTCCGGAGTCCAAGAAAACCGGCAGCGGGAATACTGGCTGTGATCACATCCGATCAGAGTCGGACTCAGGTTCGATCACAAAGACTATCCCGCCATCGCGGACAAAAGCGGTCCGCAATGAATTTTCTGCAAGTTTTCATCCCGGACCGAATTTGTCAGGCATCGCTTGCTAGAATCATTGCATGAACCAAGCGCACCCGAACACCGTCGTTTCTGAAGACTGGCTCGATCACGATCAACTTAAAGGCGTACTCGCTGCCGCAGACCTGCACTTTAAACGAATCCGGGAAAAATATCCGACTCTCAAAGCCTATTCCGTGCTTTGGAGCTCGGGCGGACAAGCTGAAACCAGTGGCACGCTGGAAGACATGTTAGTCAAATTTCCGGCGATGCTGGCTCCATGCCCGGCCAACCTCCGCATGCGGGAATTCCTCCAAACTGCCGACTTCGAACACGCCTCAGATAGTAAGAAAAAGCAGTTGCAGCTGCAATTGAAGAAACTGTTTGAAGAACTCGCTCCGCAGCTTCGATTCGACCTGCAATGCAGGATCGAACTCTGCTTCGTCGATCTCGATTACGATCTGGTCTGGAAGCTGCAAACGGACGATCTGGTAGATCGCCACCTCACTCCCCATACGAAAGCCTCTATCAGGATCGTCTTGGGCACGCTTTCCCGATTCATCGAAACCAAGACCACGACTTCAGGAGAGGCAGGAAATGGACCCAATGAAACGAATCCATAGTCCACGGCGACAAATCCCACTCGCATCTGATAGGCGAACCGGAGCCTTGAGCTCATACGCACCTGCGATCGTGGATTTGAAAATCGCCCGCAGCTATCTGCGCGCCCCGGAAGCCATCGATCTCAGCCAAGCCAAAGCCATCTCCGGAAGCGCCGCTCGTTTGTTAGGCGAATGCCGCCACCCACTGCGCCTTGACGGACTCACTTCTCTATCAACAGTAACCGCCCGCGCACTGGCTCGGCATGCCGCGCCCATCTCTCTCAACGGCTTGCACGACTTGCCGCCTAACATCGGCCGGATTCTCAGCCATCACGATGAGAAAATCCTCCTCAACGGGCTAAAGAATCTATCAGCGGAGACCGCACAAGCACTTGCAACACACCGGGGTGCCCTCGCTTTTCGCGGGCTTAAACGGCTTTCTCCCGCGTCCGCCCATGCGATCTCAAATCACAGCGGGGCACTCTTCTTCAACGGCATCACCAAGCTCTCAGAAAACGCAGCAAAAGGACTCGCCCGACACCGGGGAGCACTTCAGTTGAATGGATTAATTTCCCTTTCGCACTCCACTGCTAGAGCACTCGCGGATCATCGATGGGATCTGCGTTTGAATAGTCTGTCAAAACTAACAGCAGAAGTAGCAGAAGGCTTTGCGCTCCATCGCGGTGATCTCCATCTCGGCGGTATCACACGTCTCCCGGCAACCGCCGCCCGGGCATTGCAATCCCACAAGGGAACCCTCCACCTCCCGGCTTTGAAACGGATTCCCATCAGTCTCGCCACGATTCTATCAAAACATCACGGCCATCTCGAAATCGAAATTCACTCCCGCCTCCCTGAGCAAACCCTGCTGGCATTGATCAACCATCGTCCTGCCATCCGCTTCGACCGCCTGACAACGATCACTCCCACAGTCGCAAGAGCACTCGCCGCCCGCCGTATCAATCATCTCTGCGAAGGACTGGCCGGCGATTTCGAAGAAGCCACCCAAGCCCTTGACCACGACGAACCCTGCCTGAATCTCGATTCCCTCACCTTTCTATCCGCCGCCTGCGCCCGCGAGTTATCTAACCATCCCGGCAACATCTCCCTAAAAGGATTGCGTCATCCACCCAAGTGGCTGTGGCGTCTCGCCGCAGCCCGTTGTTAGGATGTCCCGCCCTAACTCCACAACCCACCATCCCATGCAAAAAATCGCCATCCTCTCCGACATCCACGCCAATCTCCACGCCCTCGAAGCCGTGCTCCAGGAAGTGCAGCAATCTGGAGCTGATAGCATTGTTTTCCTCGGCGACATCGTCGGCTACGGCACCTCTCCCGCAGAATGCATCACACTCGTCCGCAAGCACGGTGGCGAATGCGTTATGGGAAACCACGATCACGCCCTCAAACGCGTTCGCATCCGTGGCAGACAAGGCATGAGTCCGGGCTGGGAGCAAAGCGCCTATTTCGCCGGTCTCGTCCACGCCGCCGAATCCCTAAATGGCGAACAAGCCTCATGGCTAGAAAACCTGCCCTTTACCCTGAAAATCCCCGGGGCCATCGCCGCCCACGCCAATCTCCACGAACCGGAAAGTTTCGATCCCATCACTGATCTAACAAGCGCTGCGCCCACCCTCAGAAAACTCATGAGCAGCCCATCCAAAACCGGCTTCTTCGGCCACACCCACGTCCAACAGGTCTTCCCCGATCCCAGCGGCGAAATCCAATGGCTCGACAACTCGCGTTTCCACATCCCCCCTAACACGCCCTGCGCCGTGATGGTCGGCTCAGTAGGCCAACCGCACGAATCCGATCTCCGCGCCGCCTGGG
>JAYVNE010000230.1:0-25788 GCA_043758615.1 Akkermansiaceae bacterium | reverse complement strand
CAACCCGGAATGGAGAACTGCGGCAGAGATCCTCAAAAGCTACTCATTTCTCGTGATCGAGCATAGCCGCTCTGCCCCCTCGCTCCTCAACCCTAGCCCATCCTCCTCGCATCTCGCAAGAGCCGATCAGAGAGGTCTAAAACCCAACTCCTCCGCACCGTGGTGGGCGCTAGGGGTGGGCGTGGTAGTAGCCTGCTTGCTATTCCTATTTTTATTCATGCGTCATCCTAATTCTGTGAGGGCACCGTATGGAAATCACCAAGAACCTGTGGAGTCGATTCATCGTTCCACCGAAGATGAAATCACCAAGCCGAGCCCACGCGTTGAGCCTGATTCAGAGGGAATGACGGCGAATTCAGTAGAGACCTCCGAGCACTGCGTTCTAATGGCACGCACTGATAAGGGGTGTGGAACCGCTTTCATCGTTTCCGAGAACGGAAGACCCTACGTTTACACCAACGTCCATGTGGCCTCGGCAAATACGCTGAATTTCACCGATTTCCGTGGGGTGCCCGTGCAAGTCGAGAGTCAGGGGGAGGTAGTGAGTATGTCTGATTCCTCGCGGGGAGAAACTGGAATCGACATCGTGCGATTTCCAATGATTGAACCTCCGAAGCTCTTACTCAAGTTCGCAAGCAGGCCCGAAATCGAACTCAAACCTGATGTTTGGACACTCGGTGATAGCGGCGGAGAATCAATTCTGAAGACGCTTAAGGGGCACATCACGGGCGTGGGACCGTCAAAAATCGAGGTCGATTGCGAATTTATCCAAGGAAACAGTGGAGGCCCTATCGTGACAAAAGAGGGACAAGTTGTAGGCATCGCTTCATACATGACCAGCAACCAGTCGGTCTGGACAAAGGACACGAAACAGGAAGTCCGAAGATTCGCCTGGATTCCCGGCAGAGATTTTCATTGGACCTCAACGACGTCAGCCGATCTCGCAAATGAGCAAGTGCTAGTCCGGAATTGCCTGATCACAAACGATCTGATGCTCGTTATCAGCATTCTAGAGGCGAGGAAAGTTGGCTTTCATTATCCTGACAACATGCCTGATGTGGCCCATCAAGTGATTGCCTTGGCAAAGAATCATCCATTATGGAGCGGAATAGCCGAGACGAACCGGGCCGTTTTGTCCCTATCAGAGGAGAAGAATCCTTCATGGGCGCAATCCCATCGCGAATATGCAAGATTCTATCAGTCGTGCGTTGAATACCAGCAGAGCCAATTGGAGAAAGCCGAGAAAACCATCCGTTCGTCATTCTGGAAGAACGAATTAAACTTAAGAATTGAGGATCAAAGACAAAGTCTGGAAAACTTTCGAGTTCACTTGAAACGGTATGAAGAAGGCGGTGATGAGGATACTTCCTTATCGAGCGCATGAGCTAAGCGACAAATGCCAAGAAGAAAGGCGGAATTTTCGAGGCCGAGCGTTACCTCAAGGCGAGCAATGCGAATTCTGTGTGATGCACACTGAGCTGTTGAAGACGGATGTTGGTGAACCCGATTGCCGAGAGTCCATCAAACCATTGTTGCTTCTCCACCACTTGCGATAAATCTGTTAGTTTTAGCGTGATCAACACACCGCAAATGGTGGGGGACATTTTGCAAAAGCGCTCGCATTCCTTAATGACGACGGCGGGTGATTGATTCATGTCGGACATGAACCAGGTGACTCCCTTGCCAAGGTCGCGCTTGCCCGCGAGAGCCGCAGGTTTGCAGCAATGATAGAACCATGCCCTGTCCAAAGGCGCGTAACGTCTTTCTAAGACAACCGATTCCAAAACGACGGGTGCCATTTGAGCAGGGTCCACGCCAATCACTGAAATTCCCCGCTGCAAAAGAGCGAGAACAACCCCTCCCGGCGCGCAGCCAAGCTCTACGACGATATCCTTCGGAGACAAATCTATATCAAAAAACCGCACCGCCTCCTCCAGCTTCAGCCAGGCGCGTGACGGCGATTCCTCGGGCATGAAAAGTGCCGAATCGCCACCCGGATCCGGGCTGAGATAGTGCGAGTGTAAATGAAGTCCCGCCCAATATTCATCGGTGCCGAACTCCACCACCGTGGCAATGCACTCTCCCATTTTAGGTCGCTCTAACGACTCACCCGGCATCCGTTCCATTTTCCGGTTAGCAAATTGCACCTGATGAATGGGGCCTCCACAATAGGCAGGATGAAGTTTGATTTTACCTTCAGCGTCCTCCCGCGTTGCTGACTTTCCGAGAGAAAGACAAAGTCTGCGGGCGCAAGCCAATGGATGGTCAAGGGAGCTGAGAGAAAAATAACCATCTCGTGATGGCATTTTGAAAGTCACAAAGCCTCTTCTTTGATAGCTCAGTCGCCAACCTAGCCCCATCGACTCCACCTCCAGCTTGAGTGCGCGTTCCGATCCAATATTAGTGAGGGCAAAAACAAATTCGGATTCAATAGTTCTCATAACAGATCTTATCAATACAGGGGGGCATTAGCAGCTCAAATCGTTCAGTTCACTTTGATTCTCATCAGGCAATTCATGCCGCACTTCCCAGGTCCCATTCGCATTAATTTCCAAGCGACCATCATAACGCAACCGTGACTCGCCATTCTTGGCCAAGATCACAACTCCAATGTTTTGTTCGGTGAGTAGATCAAGAATTCGGGAGATCAAGTTCTTCGGCAGTGAGCTACCCGGACGATCCAGAAAAACAAAAGCTGGCTGCGCAAGGAATATTCGGGCGACGGATATCAAGTGCTGCTCTCCGATAGAAAGCAAGTCGTCCCAGTCTTGATCTACCCCAAGACCACCGGCGCGAGTCACCACTTCCTGTAGCCCAAGATCCGTCAAAACTTTCATGATTTGATAATCCTTTGTCACTGACTCCATTCCCGTTCGCAACAAGACATCCCGTAACGTTCCCGGCGGCAAATAGGGTCTCTCTGGGAGGAAAAGGATATCATCCAAACCCGGACGAGTGATCCGCCCGCCACCGCACGCCCATACACCTGCTGTCGCACGGAACAACGCCACTTTCGGCGCGTCATCGGCTCCCGTGACGAGCCACCGCGAGCCTCGAATAATATTTAAATTCAAATCGGAGATTAACAAACGCGACTTGTCCGCCGAATAGAGCGTCACCTCGTCATAACATAATCTATCCGGGATTTCTCCGACCTCAATTGCACAGATCGTCGCGTTCTGCGCCTTGTCCATCGCATCGCTCAGCTTGTAGAGCCGGGCTGTCACCGCAGTAAAAGTCGAGATGGATTGAAACTGCGTCACGATCAATGAAAACGCCCCTAACAAGGTGGCGAATGCCATCGTCGATTGCGTGATCACACCGAACTCGGTCATCCCGCCAAAGATAAACATCGGCGCAACGATCAGCGCCGGGATGATTTGAATCAGATAATTGTAACCGGTTGTGAAAAAACCTAGATTTCGGTTAATTCGAATCAAACGCCGAAAGTTAAAAGTCAGGGCATCTAACCGCTTATTCAGGCGGGCTTTAAACCGCCCTTCGCGGTGCGCCAAAGCAATCGATTCCGAATTCTCCCGAACATGAATGAGGTCGGAACGGAAATTCGCCTCCATATCCAGTTGATAGTAATTCAACCGGATCAAGGGCCGACCTAACAAAATCGTAAGCACGGAGCCACAAATTGCATACACCACGGCCACGCCAAAAAGCAATGGACTGATGGTCCACAAAACGCCTGAGAATGAGATGGCGGTCAACGTTCCATTTAAAATCAGCAAGATGAACGAAAGGGTCGTTGTGGTGAAGGCACGGACATCATCGGTGATGCGCTGATCGGGATTGGCCACCCCTGAGCTGGAATCGAGCCGATAGTAGGTGCGGTCACTCATGTACACATCGGTCAGTCGGCGGGTCAATTGCTCCCGCCACAGAATCCCTAAGCGCTCCTCCGTGAAGCGGTAAAAAACGGCGGCCACCGTCGAACCGGCAAAAACTACGAGATAAAGCAGGGCCTCACTTTTGAACGAATGAATATTTTTATGTTCGATCGACGACATGAAGTCCCGCCCCACGTAGCTGTTAATGACGTTGAGGATATTGATGGCGACCATGCAAGCGATCAGCAGGCTGGAAAGCATGACCGCTTTTGGACCGGACTCCGACTTCACAAGCATCCGCAGGGAAGCGCGGAAGCGCTGCCAAGTCAGGCGGGCAATCTTGCGTTTTTCAGAGTCCATTCTTCACAAGGCGAAAGATAATCAAATGACCGATACTACGGAAATCTTAACAATCTCTTACAGGCGAAATGGCAAAAAGCCGGGTCAAAAGCAAAACTAATCCCAAAAAATAACCGAAAAATATTTATCTTTGGCTCCTCTTGCTAGAGAAAACCCCGCCTAAGGAGTTTTCGTTGGCACCGTTTGTGGGTTTCGTGACCGATTGTTGCGAAAATGTCACCGTTGAGAATTTGCCCGAATCAACCGGAAAGTTTAGGGTCCTTAAGTAGTTCGACCCATTGGCAATGCAATGCTTATGACGATTGATGGCGATTGGCGAGAACTACGATCTATCCCAGGGCCCCCTCAGAACCCCGCAGTGACAAGCAAAACCGCCGTCATCGCCCGGTGCTGGCACGGGGTCTGCTCCCCCAAAAATGGCACCCTACACCAACAAAATGAATATTACCGAACATCACGCTACGTATCCGGATATTTCTACCGTGCCGTCCGAGCTGTCTTTCAAGGACATCTGGGACGGCGTGGCAGTTTCCGAACTCATTCGCTCCAAGTGCGATCATGGAGAAACTCCCGCCTTCCTCTTTTTGGGGAGAAAGGAAGCGACTCTGCTTAAAGAACACCTCGCTGAATCCTTCGGGGAGGAGGCTGTCGTGACACTTCACGGCACCTACTACATGGGACTCGACGTCGTCACCATCGACTGTGAGAGCTTCATCAGCACCGGTGGACGGAAAGCAATCCGCACGCTCCAAGATCCGATGGCGCGCCGCCCTGCGTGGCGCGACCGCGAAACCGAGGCGCTCTGGCAGTTCCGCATCTGATCCATGCTTGTGACACCCGCTCTTCCTGTTTTAAGGAGGAGCGGGCGTCATTAGCCCGCTCAAGCGAAACTTCCCGAACGATTTCACAAAGCCTCAAAGAACAAACCCATTTAAAGTGCTCTTCCACCCGGAGGAGCACTTTTTTGTTGGGTAAAATCCCGCCCATTTAAGTCTGGAAAATCAGACTTGCTCAAATTCAAAGTATCCGCTAAAAAATCCTCATAGACGGTCACAGCACGTCGGTGGAAAAATTTTCATCAGCTCTGTCATCGGCTGGATAACGGTCTCACCACCGCTCAATGATTTTATTGGAACGATACATAATGACCCTAAAAACCGATCTTCTCAGTGATCGGCTTTTACCCGCTGTCTCCGATCTATGATCCGGCGCTTGGTTCATCGTTCCGCATCCCTCTTCGCACCGGTTTTGTGCGGCGGCTTTGTCCGACCGTGCACCAGTGTGTCGCATCTACCCACTGGAGGACAAAGCCATCGCTAAGCCACAAAGAGACCAAAATAGGGGTCGTTTCCGCGATATGACGCGGATCAACGACCGAATCCGCGCCCCGAAAGTTCGTGTTGTCCTCGCCACCGGCGAGCAACTCGGCGTCATGACCTCACGTGAGGCGCTCGCCAAAGCTCAATCACTCGGACTCGACCTTGTCGAGATCGCCGGCCAAGTGGACCCTCCGGTCTGCAAGATCGTCGATTACGGGAAATACAAGTACGAGCAGGCGAAGCTGAAGAAGCAAAAGTCGAAAAGCTCCACCCGCATGAAGGAAGTGAAATTCCGCGTCGGCACTGGGCAGCACGACTACAACATCAAGCTGGGCCGTGCCGAAGGATTCCTCGAAGGAAATCACAAGTGCCGCTTCGTCTTGCAATTCCGAGGGCGTGAAAATGCCCACAAAGATCTCGGATTCGTGGTGCTGAATCGCATCATCGAGGACCTCAAGTCGATGGCTCAGGTGGATCAAGCTCCGCGTCTGAATGGACGTGCCGTCGCCATGATTCTCTCGCCGCTGCCCGCCCACCAGCGCAAGCGCAAGTTCCACTTATTCCACGGCGAGCTGATGGAAGAAGACGACTTTGAAGACGACGAAGCCCACGCGGAAAATCCGGATGATGATTTCGTCCCGGACGAGATGCCGGATGAAGTTGCCGAGGCTGCCCCCAATCCATCTGCTACGGTGGAGAAACAAGAAGAAGTGCCACAAGCGTGATTCTTTAGGCGGGCCGTGGCGGCAGTTTTCTAACGCCACGGCCTGCTTTTTTTTCCGACCGAACGCATTCTCATTGCGCTACCCTCGATGCTCTATCTGTTTGATATCGATGGCACGCTGGTGGACACCGGCGGTGCCGGAATGATGGCCCTGCAGGAAGCCACCCGCGAGGTTTTCGGCCACGAGGGGCCGGCGCTCGATCTAGCAGGTAGCACGGATCTTGGTATCATCGCCAACATCCACACCCATTTCGAGATCGATCCGACACCCGAGCGGATCGCTGCTTATTTTGAGGCTTACCAAGGGCGACTTGATTGGAATCTGGCGAACGGAAATTTTCCCGGTCGCGTTCATACTGGAGTGTTAGAAGTGTTAAATGAGCTTTCAAAGCGCCCTCATTCCACGCTCGGATTGCTCACAGGAAACACCGCAGGCGGCGCGGCGAGTAAAATGCGCCACTTCGGGCTGGCTGCTTTTTTTCCCTTCGGTGCTTACGGTTGTGACCATGCGGATCGGAATCGACTCGGACCCATCGCCCTCAAACGCGCGGCGGCCCATGCTGGCAAAAATTTCACCCCCGAGGAAACTCTCGTCATCGGAGACACCCCGAAGGACATCGCCTGCGCCCATGCCATCGGCGCGAAATGCCTCGCAGTTTCGACAGGGCAATTCACCGCAGCCGCCCTCGAGGCCCACGGGGCCGATCACGTCGTGGAATCGCTGGATCAGGCGCTCGCTTGGATTTAATCACTTGCGACATGGAAAATCGCCCAGCAGATCAGAACTTCCGCCTTCCGGACATCTCGGAAAAGTTCCCGCATCTAGGTGGAGGTTTTCCGCTTCTGCCTGAGATCACGCCAACGAAAGCTGCCCAAGAAATTGAGGATCGTAAGGGCGAGGCCAAGCGCATCACCAAGCGATTGCTCGCGATCGTCGCGGATCATCACTCGTCAGCCGGCCACATCGGCGTGGCGCTGGATCAGCAAATGTTGTTGAAAGTGGTCGCCGCGCTCGAGGCGGAGGCCCGGAACGAAGATCCCGGGCCATTGCTCCAAGATGACGATCAAGTGCTCGCCTACTTGATGGGAGCGCTTTATGAGGAGCTGCTAGAGGAGCCTAGCAATATCCTTTTCACCACCCAAGTGAACCCGGATACGGTGCGCTATGAGGCCATGGAAGTGAAGTTCTGGCAGGAATGCTTGGCCGAACTCCGGCAACAGCTCGAGGGAAATGGCACGGTAGCGGGCGGTAAATAATTGCGGGCCCTGGGGAAACGGATCGGAATTTACGAGCTGATTCTGCGGATTTATCTTCCCGCCTCAATATTTTGCACTCTAGCATCAGCGAGAAATCCGCTAGTTGTATGTCCCACCGCATTTCAGCCCCGCCCGAGCCGCCATCCATCGAGGAGCGCAGGTCTTTCGTCGTCTTTTCCGGGATACTCTTGCTGGCCCTCCTTGCCTTGGCATTTCCCGAAATGCAGCCACAAGCATTGCAGGGCATTCTGTGGACGGGGGCAGGCTTGCTGATGCTAATTTCACCCCCGACCGTTAGAATCCCACGGCTTTGGGGGTGGCTCGCTGCCGGCTTTGTGCTGACCTCTGCATTGGGTTTTCTCCCTCGCACATGGTTCCACGTTTCGCAGTGGCGCCTCGACTTGGAATCGCTGGGTGTGGATACCGGTGCATCCACTTTTGTGCAGGCCAATTTGTCAGCAGAGACTTTGGCCGGTTTCGCGGTAACCGCACTTGTGGTGCTTTTTCTGCTGGGCCATCGGGTTGACACACGGTTTCATCATCGGTTGGCACTGGGTTTTGCGTTAGGCACCGGAGTTTGGGTGATCAGCGCCCTGATCCTCCAACAACCCGGCGAAGTGTTCGGTTTTTTCCCTAACCGCAACCACACCGCCAGCCTGCTAGCGATGGGCTGCTTCGCGGGCATCGGTAGCCTCGCCCACGCGATCCACCTCAAAGACGGCTGGAAGATCGGTTTGTCCGTCATCCCGATCACTCTTTGCCTCTACGCCTTGCTCGCCGCCTCAGAAAGCCGTGCCGGTATTGTGCTGATCGCCGCGGGTTTTGGCGCGTGGTTGGTCTTGACAGGGATTCGCCAGCTCCGAGGGCACAGTGGGAAAGCCATCGTGCTTCTGCTATTTGCGTTTGTTGGGGTTTTTCTAATCGTTGAATCCCAAGTTAAAACTCGGCTTACCGAGACAGTCCAACACCTTGATACCCCAGATTCGAGCCCAAGCATTTCCCCGGAAGTAAGCTCTCCCGAGCAACAAGCTCATTCAATGGACGGGCGCGTGGCCATTTATCTGGGCACTTGGAAAATGATCGGTAGCGAGGCATGGAGCGGCGTGGGACCGGGCCAGTTTGCCCGAGTTTTCCCGCAATATCGCCAAAACATCAACGTTCCTAACAGCGCGATTTGCCTCCATCCGGAGAGCGACTGGTTGATGATGCTTGCTGAAAACGGCTGGCTAGCAACCCTTTGCCTTGCCGCCGGCCTTTTCTCCGTTTTTTTTACCTGCTCAAAGCGTGCCCGTCACGGCCGTGCTCGCGCCCTGCGAATGGGCACCCTCGTCGCCGCGCTGTTGCTCTGTGTGCATGGCTTGTTCGATGTCCCTGGCCACCGCGTCGGCCTCGCGTGGTCTGCCGCCTTCTTATTGGCGATTTCCCTCCGTCCTCCGGCGGAAAACGCTAAGCCTATCCGCCGCTCGCGTGCCTTTCCTCTCATGTGGAGAGTGCTCGGCTTGCTGCCTTTACTCGGGGGGATTGCATTGCTCCACGCCCAGTGGGTCGAAAAACCGCTGCTGCCTTCCGCTCAGATCAGCCATCGCATGGTCCAGGTCAAAGCCCTCTCCGATCAAGATCAAGTTGCTTACGACAAGGCGACTGCGACAGGCCAGGATTATAAACCCGAACCCGCTCATGATCCTCTAGAAACCGCTCTCGTCATCCTAAGCGAGGTGAATCACCTCACGCCGCTGGACCCTTACCCTTATTATCTCCGCGGGAGCCTCGCTCTGCACTATGACGACAAGCGGGACATCGCTGACAAGGCATTTGCCATCCAACGGCGCTTGGATCCCACCCGGGTCAATCTTGCCATGGAGCAAGCGCTGGCTTGGAGCGCTCAAGATTCACATGAGGCGCTTGTGCTCTGGAAAGAAGCTATTCGCCGGGCCTCCATTGAGGAATCCCGCCTACCTGGCAGTGCTTTTGGTTTAGGTAAAACCTATCAAAAAGTCGTGTATGATGCAGAGAAGAGTGAAGCCCTGATGTCCGCCGCTCTGGAACTCGCTGGGAATGATCTGTCCTTATTGCTCATTTGGGCTCACACAGCCCCCGCAATCCTATTGGATCGCGAAATGCCGCGTCTGCTTTCTAACGGTGATGGACCCGCTGCCCGCAAGCCTCTTTTTCAAGTCTGGGAAAAGCGTGGCTCAAAGGATGCGGCAGCAAATTTTGCCATAAGTCATTCAGAACTTGGACTTTCCGCTCCGTAACAGTCGGCCACCTGCCAACGCTTCCGCGACCGGCTGATATGAAAGCGACTGTTAAATTTTTTTAGATTTAAAGCTCGCATTGTGAGTTTTTTGGGCCATTTGTTCCGGTCCGAATTTAATCGATGTGCTCCATGACTTCCCATGATCAAGCCATTGGCCCGGCAGGCCACCGAGATTTCTTTGGATTCAAATGCCTTACGTTATGGGTTGCTACGGTTTTTGCCGGAGCTTCCATGGCAGCCCAAGTCACCCTTTCCAATCTGGCGCAAACCTACAGTGGTATCCCAATTTTTGCCACTGCGGTCACCGTCCCCGCCGGACTGAATGTGAACATTACCTACGCTGACTCAACAACCCCGCCCACCAATGTCGGCAGTTACGCCGTTGTCGCCACGATCATGGATCCTGCCGGGACAGGCTCAGCGAGCGGAACTTTGGTGATCAGCAAGGCGAATCAAGTCATCACTTTTGGGACATTGCCCGCAAAAACGTATGGTGATGCGCCATTCGCCGTAACAGCCACCCTCAGCAGTGGTCTTCCAATCAAATGGGAATCCAGTGATCCCTCTGTGGCGAGTGTTTCCTCCAGCGCACTGGTCACCCTTACCGGAGCCGGTCAAACCTCGATCCTCGCCAGCAACGCTGGAGACTCTAACTACAACGCCGCGTCTTGGATTGCACAGCCTCTCAATGTCGCTCGCTCGCTTGCGGCCTTGCCATCCGGCACTCAGACAGTGACTTATGACGGCATTGCCAAGGGTATGAATTCCAATGCTTTACCCTCAGGTCAAGCTACGGAAATTACCTACCGTGCCACCAGCGTGGCCGAAGCTGCCACTAACTCGCAAGTGGTCTTCCAAAATTGCCCTGATACGTTTACGGCTTTGAACTATACGAGCAAAGGTTTTGAAGCGCTCAATTATTGGGCAATGGGAAAATATATCAGCCTCCCCGCCGGGACCGCTCGTAAGCTCGATTACTGCGATGTGGTCCTCAGCTCGTTGGCAAGATACGATACATCCTCACCCAATGGCTTCTTATCTTGGGCCAACGCACATCCGGAATTGGTCGTGCCGCCAAGTCCTGGCATTTCAATTCCTGGCAATAGTGGCGGGTTTTACCATCCCGTCACCTTGTCGTTTTATGATTATGCCAGCGACGGAATTACCGAGGTCTATCACTTACTTACATCCCAGACAGTACAGGCATTTATTCCGTGGCGGCCTTTGAAATTGGCTGATGGAGTTACCGATTACACCTTGATGGGCTACGCCTTCCGGGTGCCGTTCAGCTTTCCCGATGGCATAATTCTGCCGGAGCAAGTGTGGGTGGCCGTGAGTTATAATACCGGCTCCCATGGCACCGCTCCCATCGGAGTCCCCGGGCCTTACAATGCTCTTAACGTTACGAATCTCGCCACCACCCCTCCAGAGCCCCTTTTCCCATTGACTGGAATAACTCAATTCGCAACGGGCCCTGCGCCTACTCTCTACTATCAGAACTGGCGCTGGCAGTCCACCTCCGGCACTACCGGCCCTATGCTGCGATTGCGTGCGATCCCCACCAACGCCACTCTAAATGCTCCAGTGAATGCGGGTAGCTACGAGACTAAAACCAAAACCACCAGCTTCGGCACCGACGGCAGATCCATCTCTACTCTTACGATCAACAAAGCCCCGTTGCAGGCCACCCTCACCAATCTCTCCCAAATTCGCGACGGCACTCCGAAACCCGTCACCGTCACCACCACTCCAGTGGGAATCTCCACCAGCATAACCTATGCCGCATCCGCTGTGGCTCCCTCCGCCTTGGGCTTCTATCCGGTCACAGCAACATCGAGTAACCCTAATTATATAGGGCAGGTGAATGGCACCTTGCAAATCGGCGATTCCTTCACGTCTTGGCAGACTGCAACTTTTTCCGCCTCCGGCCTCCCACCTGAAAAAACCACTGCCACCGCAGACCCGGATGGGGATGGTCTCAGCAACTTTCTCGAATACGCCTCGAATCTCAATCCTCTTGCGGGGAATAGCCCATCCCCGGTGGGTATTGACTCCAGTGGCAGCACCTTGGATTTCACCTATCGCCGGAACCTGAATGCCTTGGATCTCAGCTATTCCATCCAAGACAGCACCAGCCTCGCGGACCCTTCCTCATGGGCACGGGTCACCCCGCTCAGCGAAACCACGATGTCCGACGATGGCTCCACAAGGGTGATCCGAGCGTCCGTGGCCAAACCCGCTGCCCAGCCGAGCTACTTCCTGCGTCTGAAAGCCGCACGCTGAGCTTGTGTGATGGAGCGATGCCACCTTCTGCGTCGCGAGGTTGGGAGAGTCGTCAGCCCACCTTCTTGGAATACTGGCGCGCATTAGGATTTGTGATTTGCGATATGAATGCAACGCGATGCGTTGGGGGGCATAAGCGCCCTCGCCGGAAATGGGCTGGAACGGCTCTGGAGCTTGGGTTTTCCTGGTAAATCATCGCACGTCCTGTTTTTAACAAGTCCTCGGTGAGGGCGCGTGTGCTCCCCTTTTACCGTGATCGGAGTGAGGCTGAACCCACAAATCCTGATGCGCGGCTGTATAGAAAAAAATAACAGACGAGGCAGCACTCTCCCATTAGACGACCCGCTGAAATCTTGCAACTCATTGATTATCTGCATCTACCTGTATCTATCTGTGGTTCAATATTCTTTCCTAACTCCAATACCCGTGCCGAGCTGGATTTTGGAAAACGGAGCAAGTCATGGCAATTGTTACGCTGAATCGATGTGCCTATCAATTAAGGTTGTTTGCTGATGATCAACGGATTACCAACCCATAAGTGGGAAAGTTGAGGAGTCCCCCCCGTCCCAAGCGAATCTGAGCTTTTCACAAACGGACGCGCCAAATACTGCGATAAAATCGATGCAAATCGCCCTGCGCTCCAAGCCGACCAATTGGGAGCAAAAACGTCCACTAAACCCGCAGTTGCGGCGACCATTGCAGCGCCACTTCGAGCGAATTGGATAAGTTTCGAAAAAAAAGGGGGGTTAGGGATTTTTCGGTTGACCAACTCCAACTCCCCCGCCAACTTGCGCCGTCATGAAAAATTCCTCACTCCAAAAACTAGTTGTCGCCATCGTCGTATTTGTCGGCTTTGCCGCTTTTACTCCTGCGGAAGCTGCGCGTGCGCCACGTCCGCCGTCGACAGTCAATCCACCTACGCCAGTAAGTGGAGCCTGAGAGATTTCTTATCATAAATAATTCCCCCATTCAAATCTTATGAATCGCTCTATTCTTGGCCTTGCAGCCACTCTAGCACTAACTGGCAGCTCCCATGCTGCTGTGTTCATCGCCCATGCTGCTGTGTTCATCGACAACTTTGAAAGTTACTCCCCTGTAGGCAGTGACATGAACGGCAAAGGCGGCTGGGTCGTCTCAAACGGCGCTCCTACTGGCGGCGGCGGGCCAGTTGTAATCGTTGATAACTACACATGGGATGGCAGTCTGAGATCCGCCACCGTTGGTGGTGACACACAGCCTAGCCTTGGTTTTACCACTTTAAGCCACACCGCAAACGTGGCTTTGGTCAGCAATGCTCCTTCTTCATTCAAGTTTGAAACTTCCTACACCGAGAGCACGGGAGGGGCAACTCGCAACCCATTCAAGTTTGTTTTGACTGCCAACTCAGGTAATCTTCTCACCATTGACTTAACACCCGCAGGTGCAGGTCAATACGATGTTACTTGGTCGAGCTCCTTTGCTGCAGGTGGCGCAGTTGGAACGCTTTCCGCTGGTGCTACCACCCAATTTCAAATCGACACCGCGTGGAATGGTAGCGCAGTGACGTATGTATTTAAAAATGCAGGAAGTCTTGTTTCAAGTGGTACTCTCACAGGTGCTGCACAAAGCGACTTTGTGTCGAGCTTCTCAACGAGCTGGAACAGCGGTGTAAGCGCCGGTAACAACTCTGTTACCATTGACAATGTCAGCTTGGTTCCAGAGCCATCAGCAGCGTTGCTTGGCTTGCTTGGCACTTCGTTGCTCGTCCTGCGCCGCCGTCGCGCGTAAGAGACATTCGGGAATATTTCAGACCAAAGGGCCGCTCCAGTAATGGAGCGGCTTTTTGTTTTGGTGATTTGAGTCACTGACACGGACTCTATTGGCCTGCAGTAGGAAATGGATCCAAGCGAGCAAATACCTTGAAAGTGGCCACAACGTCTCGCTTCCGAAAACAAAGCTACGAAGGCGATTATAGCGATTTACCCTCGCCAGTCACGCTAAGCGCATGAAATTCGCGAAAGCATCTGAGCGGCGATGCTGATGGCGATCTCCGCGGGGTCGTTTCCTCCGATCGTCAGACCGAGGGGACAGATGATTTTTTCCAAGAGGGTTTCGGGAATTCCGTCTTCCTTCAGTTCCCTCAGAAGCACGACACGTTTTGCGGGGCTGCCAATCACCCCGAGAAAGGAAACGTCGGGAAATCGGCCCAAAACTTCACGCAGGACCGGGCGATCGCAGGAATGCCCTTGTGTAATAGAGAGCACGAAGGACTGCGACTGAAGGTGATTCACTCCGTCCTCGAATCGCGTCACCTGATGGAGTGTCACGTTGTTCATGGGCGAAAACCGAGCCAACCAATCTGAGCGCGTATCGAAGACATCGATGCGACAGGCCAATGTCGCGAGCACCGGCACAAGCGCTTGTGAAACATGGCCTGCACCAAAAACCGCGATGTGCCATGGAGGCGTGGCAGTGATTTTTTCAAACAAAAATGCCATTTCCCCACCACAAGTCATGCCCACGTCGCGCTGCAGATTCCACGTGCAAGCGCTGCAGGATTCCTTACTGCATAACAGCTCCGAAGCGTGCGCGATTGCCTTTGCCTCAACTTTTCCTCCACCAAGATTTCCTGCGATTAACCCCTCAGCGGTGATCAAGGCTTTTCCCCCTATTACGCCCGGCACACTGCCGCGCACGGCAGTGATGGTGACCAATACGACATTCACTCCATCGCGCCGCAGGGCGACGATTTTTTCCCAAATGTCCATCGGTATTGAATTTCCCTCAAGCACAGGTCTTACTTGGTCGAGATGATCGCCCTTGCCAACCTCAATGCCACGTCGGAAGAGGAATTTGTGACGATCCTCGCCGGGATTTACGAGCATTCCCCGTGGGTCGCCGATCGAGTGTTGGAGCAGCGGCCATTCCTCGACCAAGAAAACCTGCAATTGGCGATGCGCAGGAGGGTCGATGAGGCGACTGGGGACGAAAAGCTCGTGCTCATCCGCGCCCACCCGGATCTGGCGGGCAAGCTGGCACGCGCCGGAGTGTTGACCGAGGCATCCACACGCGAACAGGCCGGACTGGGCTTGGATCGGCTGAGCGACGAGGAATACGAGCGTTTTTCGGATCGGAATGCACGCTACCGCGAGCGCTTTGGGTTTCCGTTCATCATTTGCGCCCGGCGAACCACCAAACAAGGAGTGCTCGATGCGTTTGAATCGCGCTTAATGAATTCCCCGGAAACGGAAATTTCGGAGGCCCTGTCGCAAATCCACGAAATTGCCTGTCTCAGACTACAGGATCTACTCGGGTGATTTGGTTTTGAATGCGGGGTGCCGTAACTTCAAAACGGCTCATCCTCGCTCCATGGATCGGAGTTACCCACCTGCCACTCCTCCACCATCTCCGCAGGAAAGTCTTCTAGAAAACGTGAGGGGCGGCAGATGATATCGCCGGAGTAGGACTTGGGATTCATCATCGGATAGGTCAGATAAAGATCGTCCTTGGCGCGAGTGATGGCGACGTAGAAGAGCCGCCTTTCCTCTTCTAACATGGGCAGATCGTCGGCTTCGAGAATCCGTCCGTTAGGAAATTGCCCGTCCACCAGCCAGATGAGGAAAACAACTTTCCATTCGAGGCCTTTCGCTTGGTGAATGGAAGAGAGTGTGACTTTTTCATCGTCGGGTTCGCTTTTATCGCCGGAGGGCTCACCGTCCACGGAGCTCATGAGCGAGAGTTGAGCGAGAAATTCGAGGATGTCATCGAAATTCCCACCATACTGCGAGAGCTGTTCGATATCGCTGCGGCGGTTCTCGAAATTTTCGAAACTGGCTTTCAGGTATTCGTCGTAGATGCCTTCGAGAATGCTGAAGATCATTTCGGACGGGCGGGCGAATTCACCGTTAGGCGTGAGCTCGTCCAGAATATAACAAAGCTGCTCCCAATGCTTCTCCGCCTTCTTCGGCACCTTGAATTTCAGAAATAAATCAGACCACTTCGGAGGAAGTTCCTCCTTGGTGGACCAGCCGCTTTTCAGCCACTCACTCCAGAGTTTCTGCGCAGCGACAGGACCGCAGCCTGGAAGCAAGTTCACGATCCGCAAAAAACTGACCTCGTCCCGCCGATTCACCACGAAGCGCATAAATGCGGCGATGTCTTTGATGTGCGCCTGCTCGAAAAACCGCAGCCCGCTAGTGATCGCGAACGGTATGCCGCGCACGGTCAGCTCCATCTGGATTTCCAAGCTTTGAAAATGCGCCCGATAGAGCACCGCCATTTCTTCGAGCGGAATTCCCTCTTCCCGTAGCTCTAACATCCGCTGCGCGATGAAGGCCGCTTGGGTGCGCGGATCTGCTAGGGCGACCAGTGCCGGTTTCACGCCCGGACTCTCACGGGAGGCGCGCAGGTCTTTTTCGAAGCGACCGGAGTTCGCACGGATCGCGGCGTTTGATAGATCGAGAATTTCAGGAACACTGCGGTAGTTCGTCTCGATGGTGAAAACGCGCGAGCCTTGATAGCGCTTTGGGAAACTCAGAATGTGATCCATGTCCGCGCCGCGCCACGAGTAGATCGACTGCGCGTCATCGCCCACGGCCATCAGGCTGTTGGAGGGGCCGCAGAGCAGGTCGATCATCCGACCCTGCACCGAATTCGTGTCTTGGTACTCGTCCACCAGAATGTGCTTGAAACGATTTTGATAGAGTTCCAGCACGTCCGGTCGTTCCTCGAACAGGCGCACGACCATGCACAGCAGGTCATCAAAATCCATCGAGTTCGTTTCCAACTTCTTGGCGATGTAGCCCGCGCGGACGAGTTCGATTTTCTCCATCCAATCGTAAAAATGATCGTAGCGCGCTGCGATCACTTCTTCCAATGAGGCACCGGTGTTCTCTATCAGACTGAACATCGACGCCAGCACATCAGACTTGGGGAAACGGCGTTCCTTCGTATCGATGTCGCATTTCGCAATCACGGCGGAGAGCAGCGATTTTTGGTCATCGCGATCTAGAATTGAAAATGAGCGGGTAAATCCTAGGTCTTCCGCATGACGGCGTAGGATTCTGCTGCCGATCGAATGGAAGGTCCCGGCCCACAGATCTGAGGTATCGTGCGGGACCAACTCGCGCACCCGCTCGGTCATTTCGCGGGCGGCCTTGTTAGTAAAGGTCAGCAACAACACTTGTTTCGAATCGATCCCATGATCCAGCAGCCAAGCCACGCGGTAGGTCAGCGTGCGAGTCTTGCCAGAGCCCGCGCCAGCGATCACTAGAGCCTTTCCCGGCGATGAGGAAACTGCTTCGTATTGTTCTGCATTCAGCGCCGCCACATAATCGATGCCCGAAGCTGCGGCCGTTTGCGGGCGATGAAGGGTGTATTGACGGGCCATGGACGCCGGAAGATTGGCAGCCCGGCCTGAGCAGAGCAACACTCATGAAAGAAAGTGGCTTGTCTTAGAACTTTCGGATGATCGTATCCTGGCAGAGACGATCATCGGAGCTCGGGTGATCCAACGTGTAATGAAGCCCGCGCGATTCCTTGCGGCGCATGGCGCACTCGACGATGAGCCCGGCGGCGGCCACAAGGTTGCGGAGTTCCAGAATATCCGCATTGACGCGGTGCCCCCAATAAAACTCGCGCACTTCCTTTTTTAAATTTCGCAATCGTGCAGTGGCGCGGCGCAGGCGGTTATCCGTACGGACGATAGAAACGTAGTCCCACATCAGGCGGCGGATTTCGTCCCAGTTATGATAGATTACCACCAGCTCGTCCGGCTCTGCGGTATTTCCATGTTCCCACTCGGGGATCGGTGGTGGAGCCATCACGTCCTTGCCCGGTGGATGGAGCAGGAGCATTGCATCGAGTGCACGGCGGGCGATGACGTTGCCTTCTAGCAGGGAATTAGAAGCGAGACGATTGGCTCCATGGAGACCAGTGCATCCTACCTCACCGACCGCATAAAGTCCACGAACGGAGGTCTTGCCGTTCACATCTGATAGAACACCCCCGCACTGATAATGGGCGGCGGGGACTACTGGGATCGGCTGAGTTTCGCAATCGAGCCCGAATTTCAAAAGAGTTTCGTAGATATAGGGAAAGCGCTCTTTCATGAAACCCTTAGGCTTGTGGGTGACGTCCAGATAGACGCAGGTCGCGCCGGTGCGTTTGATTTCGCGGTCGATGGCGCGGGCGACGATGTCCCGTGGTGCGAGCGAGCCACGGGGATCGATCTTTTTGGTGAAATCCTCGCCCTTCCCATTTATCAGAATGCCGCCCTCGCCTCTAACTGCCTCACTGACGAGAAAGGAGCGTGCTTCGGGTCCGGTGGCTCCGGGATTGTAAAAACACGTCGGGTGAAACTGGATAAATTCCATGTTCGCAATGGCCGCACCGGCCCGCCAGCCGAGTGCCACACCATCACCGGTGGCAGAGTCCGGATTGGTGGTATAGAGATAGACTTTTCCACAACCGCCAGCGGCGAGAATGATGCGATCCGAGCGGAAGACCTTCACTTCGTTAGATTTTGTTTCCAGAACGTATGCGCCTACGACGCGGTCATCCACCGCCGCGCCGAGCTTAGCGGTGGTAATAAGATCGATGGCAAAGTGATGCTCCAACAAAGTAATGTTAGAATGGCTGCGGGCCGCCTCGATGAGCGCTCTCGCCACTTCCCTGCCAGTGGTGTCCCGGGCGTGTAAAATTCTCCGATGCGAGTGGCCACCTTCTTTGCCGAGGAGAAAATGATCGTCTTCCCTATCGAACGACACGCTGTAATTTACCAGATCATCAATCGCGGCCGCCCCCTCACCCACGATGGTCCGGACCGCGGCTTCCTTGCACAGGCCGGCCCCGGCATCGAGCGTGTCGGCAACGTGGGATTCCACCGAGTCACCGGGGTCGCGCAAATTTTCTGGCAGGACCGAGGCGATCCCTCCCTGCGCCCATGCAGTGTTAGATTCAAAGACATCGCCCTTGGTCAGCACGATCACCGAGCCGTGGCGAGCGGCGCGCAACGCAAAAGAAAGCCCGGCAATACCGGCACCGATCACCAGGAAATCTGCTGTCATCTGCGGCCAGCATGTACTCGGAATCCCCGCGGAAAAGGGAAATTTATCATTCGTGCTTCTTGACCGCACGGCAGCGGCGGAAGCAGGCTGGCCCATGCGCTTTTTTATCACCGGAACCGACACGGGAGTCGGGAAAACCTACGTCACCTGCCTGCTGCTGGAAGGCTTGAGAAATGCCGGGTTGGATGCTGTGGGCTACAAACCCGTGGCTTGCGGCGATCGAGGGGATGCCGCCCTGCTTGCTGCGGCATCGGGCGGGATTGATGCCGATTTGGTAAATCCGGTTTTTCTCAACACGCCCGTGGCACCCTACGTGGCCGGCATGTTGGAAAACCGCACGGTGGACCCAGCGGAATTGTTAGGTGGGTTTAAAAAAATTTCCGCGCTCCATGAATCGGTGCTGGTGGAAGGCGTAGGCGGCTGGGAGGTGCCAATTGCAGCGAATTACCGGGTGTCCGATCTCGCGACAGACCTCGGACTGCCGGTGATCCTCGTGGCTGCAAACAAGTTAGGCGCACTCAATCATATCTTACTCACCGTGGATGCTATCCGGGCAAAGGGCCTGGTGTGCGCGGGCATTTTCCTCAATCAACTGGAAGACGAAATGGACACCGCGATGATCACCAACAAGGGAGTGGTCGAGGATTTGACCGGAATTCCGCTGCTGGACCATTTGATTTACGGTCAGGATTTCCTCGATCTGGAGAGGTTTCTCAAACTTTAGAGAACCTAAGCGGCTGGCTCCGAGGGGGGAGATCCCGGAGCCCACCAGCTTGATTTTGCTGTCATTTGTAACGCCAGCGAAATAGGGATACCCCACTTCCGCGCTTCCCGGTATTACGTGATCGCGGTGATTTTATTTCCCAGTCCATGCCAGCCAAAAATTTCCACGTCCGCCAAGCCGCTGTCTCCGCCCTCCGTGCTTGGGCGAAAGGACACGACTATGCGGAAACCCTCATCGAGCGCCACGCCCAGCGGCGGAAACTTTCCTCATCCGACCGCGGGCTACTGCAAGCGATTCTCTTCGGCGTCTTGCGTAACAGGCGTCTGCTAGATCACTGGATCAGCAAACTCAGAGACGGCAAAGTGGATGCCGAAACCCGCGACATCCTGCGGGTGGGATTATGCCAATTACTCATCCTCGGCCTGCCGGATCACGCCGCAGTCAACGAGACCGTGGAAGCCGGAAAAGCGAATGTGCGCAGCCTGATCAATGCTGTTTTGCGCCGCGCCACCGTCGCGAAAAAACGCTTGTTAGATGACGTGGCCGAACTGCCACCCACGATCATTCACTCGCATCCCGATTGGCTCTATAACAGATGGAAGATCGCTTTCGGAAAACGCCAAGCGCTTTCATTGCTTGAATGGGACAATCAGCCGGCAGTCACCTATTTCCGCGTGAACCCGCTTGTGCCACCGCCCGAGTCACTGCCCGGTAAACCGGTGAAAAGTGCGCCGGAATTCTATCAACTCGATGGTCCATTGCCGACGGCGCTGCTCGCTTCCGGTGCGGTTTACATTCAAGACCCGGCAACGCGCCACTCAGTCGAACTCCTCGACCCGAAACCCGGCGAGCGGATTCTCGATGCCTGCGCAGCTCCCGGCGGAAAGGCGTTTCTCATCGCCGCCGCAATGGGCTCGGCAGAGGGTCTCGTTTGCACCGACTCTAACGAAAAGAGACTGCCTCGGTTGGAGGAAAATCTCGAACGCCTGCACGCCGGCAACGCGAAAATTTCCGTCCACGATTGGTCTCAGCCCGCCCCCGCCGAATGGCACGGGAGCTTCGATGGAATTTTGCTGGATGTCCCGTGTTCGAATACGGGTGTGATCCGCCGCCGCGTGGATGTTAGATGGCGTTTGCAAGCGCCGGACATCGAAAAAATCGCCATCACCCAGCGCAAAATCCTGGAAAATGCCCTCGCCTGCCTCAAGCCCGGCGGTCGCATCGTTTATTCCACCTGCTCCATCGAGCGGGAGGAAAACCTCGGCCAAGTGGAGGCCTTCATTGCCGACCACCCCCAGCTCTCGCTGCATTCCACCCGCGAGGCGCTGCCTTTCCGGGAAAAAACCGACGGTGCCTTCGCTGCCAGAATCCAGTCCTAACTTTTCAATTGCCGCTGGATTCAACGCCGCCACTTCTTTAAAAAAAGCCATGAAATCCTGTCTCGGACTGTTGATTGCCCTGTTCGTGTTCGTCGCCGTCATCGGTGGCGGTGCCTTGATTTGGTATTTGAGCGATACGGCCACGTTCACCCGCACGACGGCTCCGGCAGTTGCTCCGGGGAAAAATGCGCCGCCGGTAGCGATCCCCGTTCATCCGGCGCCGGGCGGTCACAACAAACCTCCTGTCGCGACCCCTGTTCGTTAGACGAGGCGGGAAAAACACGAGCGCAGGCCTACCCGCCATTTCTCAAGAAAAACCAAGTTTCTGGCGACTTTCGAAGCTGCCTCCACATCGAGATTTTCTGATTTCTCTAATTCGGGAAACACTCCGCATTCGCGCGTGATCCAAGCTTCCACCGTGGCAATCGCAGCTTCTAACTCCTCGCGGCAAATCTGCGTCTCTGCCTCAAGCATCGCTCTGGCCAGCGCGGATTTCGCCTCGTCGCGCCTGCGGATGAGGATTTCCGCGCGTTGGGTGATCGTGCCGACTTGGGAGAAAAGATCCATCAGCGCGGTGTCGATGGTGCCGCGCGTTTCCACGGTTAGACCACGCATTTCGAGCCAATGCCGCAACCTCCGCGCCGGGCTGGCGAGAATGGAAAATGCCTCATTCAGCGCGGTGAACTCCCCATCTGCACCTCCGCCATCGGGGTGCGCCTGTTTCCCGGCGGCGCGAAAAGCTTCACGCAGCATCTCCTCGGAAAGCACTAAACAAAGCTGCAAGCCCAAACAATCAAAGGCATTTGCCATGCCGGTTTCTAGTCAATGATCTGGGCTAAGACAAGGGCTGCGAGGTTCGAGCCCTTGATGAAATCGAACGACTCCTCGCCAAAGGCCTCGACAAGCTCGTCCTCCAGTTCAAGGACACGAACTTCTATCAGGAATACACCCTCTCCCGCGACTCCATCGCAGTTGCGAAACACCACAAGGAAACGCCGGTCCCGGTGATCGCTACTCCATAATCCAGAACCCTCATATCTAAACCCATCCCCTAAACCCCGTCGCCTCGAAAGCGCCGGGGTTTTCTTTTTTGGCTCCAGAAAGTCCCCTCACGCTCACTCCCCAACCACACCTGCTAAACCTTCCTCTTTCCAGCCTTTAAACTTCACGCTCTCAGTGACCGTGCTCGACTGCCTCCATCACCTCTTTGATCGAAATGTTAAGCGCACCTGAGATTCGCAAAACATTCGCAAATGAGGGCAGCACATTTCCAGACTCGATATGGCCTAGCCCGGTCCGACTGATTCCCGAAATCTGTGAAAGTTGATTCTGTGAGACCCCTTTTTTAATGCGCAAATCCCGCATATACGCAGTCACAGCCAATGTTACCTCTTCAGGAGTTTTTCGAGTCACTTCGTAGTAAAATCAGCTTGACGAATAAATCCGGGATGTCCAAATATGGGCATGAAAGTAGATTGTTTAATCTTTTACGCATTGCTGCCCATTTGCGGCATGCTTGCAGCGGCGGAAACTGCCCCTAACACTGCCCGTGTTGTCGGGGTTCTCCCAGACGGGACACCGCCGCCGCCTGAGCCACCGAAGCCCAAGTTTATCGTCCCGGCTGAGGATATTCTGGAATCCAAAACCTTCCCCCAAGGCGGACGCATGATGACCGTCCAGCGCATCGCCCCCATCGATCTACCATTTCCCACTCGGGAAGAAGCGGCGATTAATCCCTCCACTCCGGCGGTTCAGAAACAAATTAGAGCATTCACCGAAGAGCATCCGCATGCTGGATTTCTTTTCATCGGTGCTACCGTCTATCAAACAAAAGACGGTGCAGCGCGCACTTACGTAACACTCTGGCCCCAAGGCCAGGGCGAGCCGATCGGTTTTTGGTCTTCCGCAGACTTTGCCCTGTTGTCTGGGTTTGTCTCGTTTATCGGCTCTGATGGGAAAATCCGCAGCATCATGATGGCATGGGGTGTGCAAGAAGTTCCTAGCTTTAATGTTTTAACAGAACCTATCAAAAACCGGAACTGCATCCCAAAGCTCCCCGATCTAGGAGAAGGTAAAGCTACCTTTTCGATTACCTCTGGGAAAGCCACGGTAGAAATTCTCGCTGCCATTCAATCTCTCCACGATCTCTACAATAACGAACACGACCGTCTCCAAGCAGCCTACCTAGGCCGCGAGAAAGCTCGTATCGCTCAGGAAGCTGAGCTCAAAGCCCATCCGCCCAAGCCGAAAGACATCGTCCTCAGTTTCTGGCGCACGGAAGCGCCAGCGGCCGAAAAGGAGGCCGACCAATGAGGCCATCTAGCAAAACTCTGCCGGTATCCTCCCGCGCAGTGCTCTTCACTTTAGTATCTTGTCTTTGGATTCTGGTTTCACAAACTTCCCCCGCCTTCCTCGACACCAACCATAACGGCATTAGCGATCTCTGGGAGAAAACCTATAACAATAACCTGCTCTTCCCGGGTAGCTATAACCCCCAGGCCGATCCTGATGGCGATGGGCGGACAAATCTGCTAGAGGCTATCGCAGGCACCAATCCTTTAAGTTCCATTCCTCCGGCTGGCTATATTCAAGCCACTCAAGTTCACGTCCCCGCCGTCTATCTCACTGGCTCAAACGGGGTGCGCACATTGGTCACTCCAGAAGCTTATTCGCTCAGTTGGCCCACCAAAATCGGTAAACTTTACACTCTTAGCTGTTCCACGGACCTGATGCCAAACAGTTGGCTGGCCATCGATGTGCCACTCACCGGCAATGGAAATGTGATGGGTATCACCACCGCGATCACGCAGCCGGATGGCAGCATCCCTAGCAAACTTTTCTGGCGGGTAGCCGTGAATGATACGGATCGTGACAACGATGGCCTAACGGATTCTGAAGAAAATCAACTCTCCACCAACCCATTGCTCGCGGACACAGATGGTGATGGGCGAAGCGATTTTTTCGAGGCGAGCGCAGCTACCAACCCACTGATCAACCAATTTTCGACAGACTCCGATTGGCCGGTGGAACCCGCCACAGCCGCGAATAAAATGAAAGCATTTTGGGATTTTAACACGCGTGATTCAGCGACGAAAGATTTCATCAGCCGGGTAAGCACGCGGGTGGCAAAGCCGATGCCCTATGCCGAGGCGGATACGATATGGACTCAAGCTTCGGGAATGGTGGGTAAGGCAGCACTGTTGGGCGGAGGAACGCGCTATTTGGAGTCTCTAACGAAAAACATCTGGCCAGGAAATACTAACTGGAATGTTTCCTTCACCGCAAAATTAACAAACGCACCTGCTAGTGGCGTGAGTATTCCTCTCTTTAGCGTCTATGCCACGCTCACAAGTGCCACGCCGCTCAACGTTCCTCCAGAAATCCAACTTTCTCTGGTCGTGGGGCCCTCTCGGGTGAATTCGAGTGTATCGGGGCTGATACTCCGACTTCATAACCCTTCGTTAGCGAATTCTTCCGTGAATCCTCCAGAACCAGAAGGGCTCTACGCAGAGTGGAAACTTCCCGATGGGATCGATTTAACCCAATGCAATGACTTTTCGTTTAACGCGAACGGAGGGTCACCGACCCAAGACCGCTGGTGTGTCATCAATGGCCAACAAGTAAACTTGATCACGCCGTTAGTAGGAAGCGTCAGTACCGCCTACGCATTTCTTTTCAATAACTACAGTGTGAACTCGCAATATGGCTATATCCTAGCCGGAGCAACTAAACTCGCAGGAGGGGCACTTAGTATTTCAACTCCAGCAATCACGATAGATCGCCTTGGAATTAGCAGTGCCCTCAAACTTGCAGAAATGCAGACGCTCACGTTACGAGATAGCGACGGGGATGGTGTCGTCAATCGAGCCGAAATCAGCAGTGGAACCAATCCTTTTGTCTATGAAACCGACTCCGATCATGATGGCCTGACTAACCCCGGCGAATACACCGCCCAGACGAATCCGCTCAATTATGATAGTGATGGAGATCTTCTGCCAGATGGCTGGGAAGTGACCAATGGGCTCAATCCCAAATCGTCCATTAGTAACGACGGCACGGCGGGTGATTACGATAATGACGGGATTCAAAACCAATACGAATACGTCCTTAACTTTAACCCAAAGAGCGCCACTTCAAACGGCACGGCTGATGTATCCCGCGATCGGGATGGTGATGGTATTCCCGATTACTGGGAAGCGAAGACAGGTAATCTCACTTATGATCCTGTGCTCAAACGAAGTGTGTTCGTTAGGAAATTAGACTGGGATATACCGGATGGGCTTGAAGACTACGATGGGGACGGCTATTGCAATTTAGCAGAGTATTTAAAGGCCACCGATCCGCTAATTTTCGACCCGGGCGGCTTCACTGATGTGGATGGGGATGGGCTAACCGCCGGGCAAGAGGCACTCTACGGCAGTAATCCAAACCTAGCAGACACGAATGGCGATGGCCTCGCCGATGGAGTCTCGGCACAAGCGGGCATTAACCCGGTGAGTCTTGACCCTGATAACGATGGTCTGACTAATACACAGGAAGCCGCTCAGGGCACCAATCCTCTTATTGCGGATACAGATGGCGACGGAGTGATCGATTCTGC
>JAYVNE010000229.1:0-9317 GCA_043758615.1 Akkermansiaceae bacterium | reverse complement strand
CGGCGTAAAGGTGGACCGCGCCAGCACCTGATCCCGGATTTCCTCATTGCCGCCCATGCCAGCACCCAGGCCGACCGCCTCGCCGCCATCGATCGCGGATACCTGCGCACCTACTTCCCGGATTTACCCCTTCTCGTGCCCTCTGTTTGAACACTCCGACTTCATGAAAAAACTCACCGCCCAAGATCCCGAAACGAAATCCCCGGACCTCGCCGCCGAGAATCTCGCCAAGCTCAAGGAGCTGTTTCCCGAGCTGGTCACCGAGGGCAAGGACGGCGTGGCCGTGAATCTGGACGTGCTCAAGGCACTGGTGGGCGATAAGACCGTGACGGATGCGGATGAGAAATACGGCCTGAACTGGCATGGCAAGCGCCGCGCCCGCCAGCTCGCCCTCACTCCCTCCACCGGCACCCTACGCCCCTGCCCGGAGGATTCCGTGGATTGGGATACCACGCAAAACCTCATGATCGAGGGCGACAACCTCGAAGTCCTCAAGCTCCTCCAGAAATCCTACGCCGGTAAGGTGAAGCTCATCTACATCGATCCGCCTTACAACACCGGCAAGGACTTCGTTTATCCCGACAACTTCCGTGATAACATCAGCAACTATCTCGAACTGACAGGGCAGACGGGCAAGGGCGGGAAAAAACTCTCCTCCAACACCGAGGCTTCCGGTCGCTTTCACACCGATTGGCTGAACATGATGTATCCGAGGCTCAAACTAGCCCGGAATCTTCTGCGGGAGGATGGGGCGATTTTCATCAGCATCGATGGCAATGAGGCTTCTAATTTGTTGGCAATTCTAAATGACGTATTTGGAGAAGAAAATGCAGTAGTTTCAGCTGTTTGGGAAAAACGGGTATCGCCTGCAAATGATGCTAAATGGTTTAGTTCAGACCATGATTTCGTTGTCATTTACGCGAAGAATAAGGAGGTTTGGAGGCCGAACAAGCTAACGAGAAATGAGTCGCAACTATCAAATTATAAGAACCCTGACAATGATCCGCGTGGCCCATGGAACTCGGCGACTTATACATGTAATAAGTCGAAAGATGAACGGCCAAATTTGTATTACGCAATTCGTAACCCAAATACGGGGGATGAAATTTGGCCAAAGGAAACAGCTGTCTGGAAGTACGGCCCAGATGTGACAGCCCAGCAGATTGCCGATGGGAGATTATACTGGGGGGCCAATGGCAAGGCAGCTTTTCCACGAGCAAAACTTTTCTTGTCAGAAATGGGCAATGTAGTTCCACGCTCAGTATGGAGTTATGACGATGTTGGGCATACGCAGGCTGCGACTACAGAATTGAAGATGCTGTTTGATGGGAAACAAGTATTTGATTCACCCAAACCCGTCAGTTTACTCAGCAGAATATTAGAGCTTGGATGTGCCAATTCGGATGAACTAGTCCTTGATTTTTTTCCGGTAGCGGCACCACTGCGCACGCCTGCTACTCGACTGCGGTGAATGAAAATGCAGTACGCTTTATCATGGTTCAGCTTCCAGAACCAATTGAGGAAGGAGTTTATAGCAATATCGCAGAACTCACCATAGAACGCCTTCGCCGTGCCGGAAAAAAGATCCGCGAAGAATGGGAAGCGAAGCAAAGCGCCGATGCCAAGAAAGCGGATCTTCTCACCCCGCAATCTTCCACCCACGCTCCCCAAGCGCCGGACCTCGGATTCCGCGTCTTCAAGCTTGCGAGCAGCAACATCCGCGAGTGGGACCCGAACCGGGAGAATCTGGCGGAAAGTCTGGAAGCCTCCATCGAGCACCTCAAGAGCGACCGCACGGAACAGGACATCCTCTTCGAACTTTTGCTCAAGCTCGGCCTCGACCTGTGCGTGCCGATTGAGACCCGGATTTTCCCACACGAAGGCACGAAGACACGAAGCGGGAAAGAGAAGCAGGAGGAACTAGAATCTGATTCTAAAAAACTTCGTGGCTTCGTGGCTTCGTGGCTTCGTGTGAGTCCCACGCCGTCCATTCCATCGGCGCAGGCAGCCTGCTGGTCTGCCTTTCCACCAAAATTCCCCAGACTGAAGTGGAGTCGCTGGCGCTGGGCATCGTGGCGTGGCACCAAACTCTCAAACCCGCCGGAGACAGCACCGTCGTCTTCCGGGACAGCGCCTTCGCCGATGACGTGGCCAAGTCCAACCTCGCCGCCATCCTCCACCAGCACGGCCTGGAAACCGTGAGAAGCCTGTAACGCCATGAGCAAAGACCTGACCACTTCGGAAATCGACCGGCAAAACATCCTCAACAATCCCTACGCCCTCGCGGAGATCGAGAAAGCAGCGGGCATTCAAGGCATTCCCTTTGAGGGCAGAACCGTGCTGCTCAAGGAGCAAGTGGCCTCGTTTTTTGAGGTCACCCCCCGGACAGTGGACAATTATTTGGAGAAAAGCGGAGAAGAATTGAAGAAAAATGGCTATGCACTTTTGAAGGGTAAGTCCTTGAAGGCATTCAAGTTGGCGATTCAGGCCGTGGATGTTCACGAAACAGATTTCGTAAACATCTCCAAAGTTCCTCAGCTCGGGATTTTCGATTTCCGCGCATTCTTGAATTTGGCCATGCTCTTGACGGAGAGTCCGCGTGCCGCTCTTGTCCGGGGCCTGATCCTGGACATCGTGATCGACACGATCAACAAGCGCACCGGGGGCGGAACGAAATACATTAACCAGCGGGATGAGGAATTCATCCATTCCGCCTTTATCGAGGACAATTACCGCAAGCAGTTCACAGACGCTCTGAAGGACTGCGTGGGCATGGGCAACTTCAAATACGCCGTTTACACGGACCGGATCTATGTGAGCATTTTCCGCGAAAACGCCAAGGAATACCGGAAGATCCTCCGCCTGGAAGAGAAAGACGAGGTACGCGGCACCTTCTATGCGGAGGTTCTGGACCTGATCGCCTCTTACGAATGTGGGTTCGCCGAAGAACTTCGCGCCGCTTTTGAAAAGAAAGGGGCCATGCTCTCGGCGTTTGAGGTGGATGCCTTGTTCCGGCGCTTCGAAGCGCTTCCACACTGGCGACCACTGGTCGAAAAGGCCCGCAACAAGATGGCGAGCCGTGACCTTGCCTTCCGGGATGCCCTTCACCTCCAGCTCTCCGAATATGTCACGCCTCTCGCGCCGGGCGAATTCGAGCGGTTCATCGGCGCAAAGAGCATGGAATTGGCTGATCGGCTGGAGGAGGTCAAGGACGTGATGAAACGCCTCAAGGAACGCGAGTGATGGCCCTGATTTACCTTACTCTGGAGCAAGCCATTGAGATTCACGCGAAAACCGTGGAAGTCAGCGGGGGAGGCGTCTTGGGACACTTCGAACTGGGGCCATTGGAAGGTGTTCTCGCCCACATCCAGAACGATGACTACTACCCGACCTTGGAGGAAAAACTCACTCACCTGTTTTTCTCCGCCTGCAAGTTCCATTGTTTTGAAGATGGGAACAAGCGCATCGCCATTACCCTTTGTGCTCAGATCCTGCTTTTCAATGGCTACATGTATTGTGTCGGGCATTTCATGCGGGAGGCAGAAAACATCAGCTACCACGTCGCGGCGGGAAACATCCCCAAGGAACTCCTCGCCCGCTGGATCACTGCGGTTCTCAACGGCGACGAAGACGACGAATCTCTGAAACTGGACATCTATCACGCAATCGCGAACGGCACGCCATGAAACTCGATTTCTCCATCTATGAACCACCACGAATTCGAAAAGGCCGTCTTGTGAGGAGTTGAGTAGTCCACAAACTCCGCAAGGGTCTTTGTGGAGTCTGTTTTTGATTTTGCGCTCCACAAAAACTTTTGTTGCTCATGCAGACTCCACAAGCGGTCAAACTAAATTGGGATCAACTTGATGGATGAATGAAGGATTTTAGTTTGATGAAAGTTCTTAACAAGCTGATTTTAAATTATTTGAGAAAACTAATTCTGATGTGCTCAAGTTTGTGATCCACGCATGATGCTCCATTTCGAACCCCCATCTTGAATACCAGATCCGGGCCATAAGTGGCCTGTAATTTCATGCCCGGAAGAATGCCTTTGACCCGCAACGCGCGATAAAGCATCTTCTCACCGTCAAACCCGCCGCGCCTCTGACTCTCCACGCGTAATTCGGCGGGTCTTTTTTCTCTAAGAACCACCGCAACGCGGTCCTACGCCATGCACTCCCGTAAGTTGGAAGAATTGATGATTCATCTGGGTTCCCACCCAGGAGTGGAGAATCTTGGCCCGACGAAGCTATGGAAGCTCATCTATTTCGTGGATGCCAAGGCACTGCGGGAGTTGGGAGAGCCTGTCACGTCGTCCGAGTTTATCAAGTATCAGCACGGCCCGGTGCCCAGCCGTGGTGAAAAGCATCTGAAACAACTCGCGAAGCGCGGCGAGGTGGTCACGGCACCCCGGCAAGTGGGAGAAATGACCTTGAACGAAGTCAAATCCACCCGGAAGCCGGATTTGAGCGTCTTCGACAAGGACGAACTGGCATTGATCGACGCGGTCTGTGTGGAGCTGGGAAGAAAGAGTGCCACGATCCTTTCCGGCATGAGCCACCGTGAGCCAGCGTGGCATTATGCCGGGATGATGGAAAAACTATCGCCGGAACTGATCGCCTACGGTCAGACGGAAGACCCGGACGGATTGTGACCCATGGATGTCCGGTTTCATTGTGCAAAGCGGGTGAAGCACTCGGGTAAGAAATCCAAGCACCGCGTGCTGGAAAGCTGCCCGACGATCCTCCAAGTGCTGCGGCTCACTCCACTCTTCGGAGAATCCATCCCCGGTTTTCAGGACTTGCGGAAAATGCGGCTCCGCGCACCGGGCTTGAACGTGGGCAAGAGGGGTGGCTACCGTCTGATCTATCGTGCGGTGGAAATGGATGAGGCAGTTTACGTGGTTTTCCTCGAAACCTATTTCAAGGGCGACTGTGAGGATCTGACACACAACGAATACAAGACGCTGGTGGCGGAAGCGGAATCCATTCTTTCCCAGCCGATGCTCCACGACTGGGATTGAAAAACCGCGCCATGAAACTCCATTTCGAACCGAATCTTGATTACCAACTCGAAGCCATCGATGCGGTCTGTGACCTATTTCGTGGGCAGGAGACATGCAGCACCGTGTTCACTGTCACACGGGATGCCGCCGACGCGCAAACGCGGATGAGTTTCGCTGAGAATGACCTCGGCGTAGGCAATGGGCTCAAGTTGCTGGACGATGAGATCGCAAAGAACCTTTCCGAAATCCAACTGAGGAATGGCCTCAAACCGGATTTCACCAAGGAAACTCCGCTCGACTCAAAGAAGCATCCTCTTTCCAGCGATTTCACTGTGGAGATGGAAACCGGCACCGGGAAGACCTACGTTTACCTGCGCACGGCTTTCGAACTCAATGAGCGCTACGGTTTCTCCAAATTCGTGATCGTCGTGCCCTCGGTGGCAATCAAGGAAGGCGTTTTCCATACGCTGGAGATTGCGGCGGAACATCTCCGCTCGATGTATGCGGGAGTTCCCTTTGATTACTTCATCTATGATTCTGCCAAACTCGGCCAAGTGCGGAATTTCGCCACCAGCCCGAACATCCAGATCATGGTGATGACGGTGGGCGCGATCAACAAGTTCGGCGACGAGCAGCAGGCCCAAGAAGAGGAATCGGACGAAGCCAAACGGCGCGAAAAGTCAAAGAACGTGATGTATCGGCCCAGCGAGAAGACGGGCGGAGAGAAGCCCATCGACCTGATCCGGGGAACGCGCCCCATCCTCATCGTGGATGAGCCGCAGAGCGTGGAAGGCGGTCTGGACGGCAAGGGCAAGAAGGCCATGGCGCGGATGAATCCGCTGTGCAGCCTGCGCTACTCCGCTACGCCCAAGGAGGCTCATCACATGGTTTACAAACTGGACGCGGTGGACGCCTACGAGCGCAAGCTGGTGAAGCAAATCGAAGTGGCAGGAGCCACCGTGGACGGCGGGCATAACAAGCCCTACGTGAAGCTGCTTTCCGTAAAAAGCACGCGCGGCGTCATCACTGCCAAGGTGGAAATCGACGTGCAGACGAGAACGGGAAAGGTGGACCGCAAGGAATGCACCGTGCAGGACGGCGATCATCTGGAAATGACCACCAACCGGGAGATCTATCAGGATTGCCGTGTGGGTGAGATCCGCGTGACGAATGACGATGAATTCATGGAATTGCGCTATCCCGGCGGCGAGGTGTTTCTCCGAATTGGCGAGGCGCACGGCGAAGTGGGAAGGGAACCTATCCAACGGCAGATGATCCGCCGAACCATTAAGGAACACCTCGACAAGGAACTGCGCTTATCACCCCAAGGGATCAAGGTTCTCAGCTTATTTTTTATCGATGCCGTGGAAAAATACCGGACTTACGATGCCGATGGAAACCAACAACCCGGCGAGTATGCGCGGATATTCGAGGAGGAATACACTCGTGCGACCAAGCTCCCCGATTACCAAACCCTTTTCAAGGAAGTGGACTTGAGCACCACCGCCCAAGACGTTCACAACGGCTATTTCTCCATCGACAAAAAGAAGGTCGGTAACAAGACGGTGGAGGTTTTGAAAGACACCAAGGGCAGCACCCAGGCGGATGACGACACCTACAGTCTCATCATGCGGGACAAGGAGAAGCTGCTGAGTTTCGAGACGCCTCTGAAATTCATCTTTTCCCACTCCGCATTGCGTGAAGGCTGGGACAATCCGAACGTGTTCCAGATTTGCTCCCTGCGGGAAATGTCATCGGAACAACAGCGCCGCCAGACTATCGGACGCGGCCTGCGCCTCTGTGTGAATCAGGAGGGCGAACGCTTGCGGGGATCGGTGAACACCCTGACGGTCATTGCCACTGAGGGCTTTGAACAATTCGCCGAAAATCTCCAGAAAGAGATCGAGCAGGACACTGGCATTCGTTTTGGTATCGTTGAAAACCATCAATTCGCCGGGGTTTCGGTCACTGGAGCCGATGGTGAAATCACTCCTCTTGGCTTCGAGCAGTCCAAGGCACTGTGGGAACATCTTCACGCTGCCGGTTTGGTCGATGCCAAGGGCAAGGTGCAGGACGCGCTGCGCCAGGCACTCAAGGATGGCACTTTGACCATTCCAGCGAAGTTCGCCGAACAACTCCCGCAAGTGAGGGAGATTCTCCGTAAGCTGGCTGGCCGCCTGATCATCCACAATGCCGATGATCGTGTGCAAGTGAAGACCCGCCAAGCCATGCTCCAAGGTGCTGAATTCAAGGCACTGTGGGATCGCATCAAACACAAGACGACCTATCGAGTGCAGTTCGACAACGAAGCGTTGCTAGAAACCTGCATACAGTCCCTCAACGCAGCGCCGCCCGTCGCCAAGACCCGCTTGCAATGGCGCAAAGCGAACCTCGCCATTGGCCGCTCCGGTGTGGATGCGACCGAGACTACTACCTCCGCACCGGTGACTCTCGATGAGGGCGATATTGAACTTCCTGACGTTCTCACCGATCTCCAGAACAAGACCCAGCTCACTCGGCGCAGCATCTATCGCATTCTCGTGGAGAGCGGCAGGCTCGATGATTTCAAGCGCAACCCGCAGCAGTTCATCGAACTCGCAGCGGAAATCATCATCCGCTCAAAGCGCCTGGCACTCGTGGATGGCATCAAATACCAACGTGTGGGAGCCGAGGAATATTACGCCCAACAACTCTTCGAAACGGAGGAACTCATGGGTTATCTAAAGTCCATGATCGACGCGGAAAAGTCCGTCCACGAACATGTGATTTACCAATCCGACACCGAGTGCTCGTTTGCCGAGCAGTTGGAAAAGAACGAGGCGATTAAGGTTTATGCGAAGCTTCCCGGCTGGTTCAAGGTGCCAACTCCACTTGGCCCCTATAACCCGGACTGGGCGGTGCTGGTGGACGTGGACGGAAGCGAGCAACTTTACTTCGTAGTGGAAACCAAGAGCAGCCTCTTCACCGACGACGTTCGGACAAAAGAAGATGCGAAGATCAAATGTGGCATCGCGCACTTCGCCGAACTCGCCAAGCACAACACCCCGGCAGCTCAATTCATCAAGGCAACCAAGCTGGGTGATCTCCTGGCGACGTGCTGACATTCGTTAGATGACCTTCTATGAGCGAACCTGGCACACTGGTATTTACCCTCGAAAGCACGAGCCTCTACAGTGTGGGCCGCACTCTTCAACGGGCTATTGGCAAGTCGTTACTGGGTGACGTGACACTGGAAGTGGAGAAACAGGTTCTCACCGTCACTTCCCGGTGGGGAGGCAGTCAAATGCCTTGCACCGGCAATGGAGAAATCACAGCCACCTTGAAGGCAAAAGCGTTCTGCACTCTCGTTACCACCCGCTTCCGTGAGAAAGCACCCTCCGGCCCGATGAAGTTGACGTTCCGACCAGCATTGAAGGAAGTGGCCGTCGATGGCGCAGGCGTGAAGGCCAAGTTTTAAGCCAACGCATCGGCTCAATGCCCGGCGTGCATTTCCCGATGCTTTTTCAAGCCTTCCGTCACCGCAATGGATACGAAGGAACGAACCAAGGGCGAGCATCCCTTGAACCGGACTCGCGCGGAGAACTCCTCGCCATGCTCCTCCGCCATGTTGCCGAAGCAGGCATGAACGAATGAATCCGTGAGATTGGTAA
Organism: Akkermansiaceae bacterium; assembly: GCA_043758615.1. Lineage (GTDB taxonomy): Bacteria > Verrucomicrobiota > Verrucomicrobiia > Verrucomicrobiales > Akkermansiaceae > Luteolibacter. Next base: position 662 of record JAYVNE010000229.1, on the reverse strand, counting down.
CGCCGGAAAAATCGAAAACGACAGACTCAACCCGGCTCCAGACACTTTCGATGTGGAGCGAGCGGAATTTGTTGCCCAAGTGTCCATCGGCGAGGAATTCGCCAAATTCGGAGACCATGTGGAATTCGAGTTTCATGGGATTGCTGAGTCTTTTCACGCGGAGCGTAGGGCCTCACGAACGGCGTGGGGATTGGTGGCGGCGATTCTCAGAAGAGTCTTGGCGGCTCCGCTCGGGCTGCTGGTGTGCTGCTCCCATTTGTGGAGGGTGCGGACGCTCACACCGATAAGCTGGGCGAACTTCGTCTGGCTAACTCCCATGGCTGTGCGGATGGCGGCGGGGTCGGGATTGCTGACATGGATAGAAGGCGCGGGCAACAACTGGCCTTTCTCGGTGAGGTAGCTCACAAGGTCTTCGGCGATGTCCTTGAGTTGGGGAATCACTTCCTCCGGGGTATCGCCATGGCAGCACTCGCCCACAAGTCCGGGAATGGAACCGATGAAGACCTGATCCTCATCACTCCAGCGCACGCTGAGGGGATAGTTCCGGGCAAGGCGGGCGGCTTCTTTGTCGGAGAGTTTTTTCATGACTTGGATTCGTTGATTTTTTCGTAAGCGTCTTAAATTCGTCCCCCCCGTGTCGGTCCGCCGGGGCGGCGGGTGGG
>JAYVNE010000228.1:0-9343 GCA_043758615.1 Akkermansiaceae bacterium | reverse complement strand
CTATGCCATACAGCTTCGATTGGTTGGATTTTGCGCGATTCACTCCAAAGTCATAAGTCGCTGATAAATAGTAAGTTTCTTAAGTTAGCGCCATTCAGAACTGACCCCAGAGGTGCCTCCAAAGAGTTCAATTCGCGATGGTGTCAGTGTTACCATTTTATGGAACACCCTCTCAAGGAGCCCGCAAATCCTGAGCCGTGCTGGGATATCAAGATCGGGATCGAAAATTTTCCGGCCCGGAGATTCGCGCTTGCGCGGGGAAAGTCGCTTCTATTGACTCCGCCATGGCAGAGATTTCTCTCGGACTTTCATTTGACGATGTGCTTCTGGTGCCGGCTTTAAGCTCGGTTTTACCCGGTGAAGCGGATCTTTCCACGCAACTCACTTCGGGCATCCCTCTGTTCCTACCCGTCGTTTCTGCGGCAATGGACACCGTTTCCGAACACGACCTCGCGATCGCACTCGCACGCGAAGGCGGCATGGGAGTGATTCACCGGGCCTGCCCGATTGATGAACAGGCGGCGATGGTCTATCGAGTGAAGCGTTCGGAAAACGCAGTGATTCAAAAACCCCACACGGTCCGCAAGGAAGACACCGTGGATCATGTCCGCGCGGTCATGGCGAAAAACGGATTTTCGGGATTCCCCGTCATTGATGCCAACGGCATTCTCGAAGGCATGGTCACTGGCCGCGACGTGCGCTATTTGGATCGGACCGATGCCACCGTCGCCGATGTGATGACAACCCGAGAAAAACTCATCACCGCACCACCTAACACAAGTCTCGAAGAAGCGCGCCGAATTCTCTATCAAAACCGAATTGAGAAACTTCCTCTCGTCCATCCGGATGGCCGTCTAGCAGGACTCATCACCGGATCAGACATCGAAAAGCGAATCACTTTTACCAATGCTGCCAAAGACGAAAACGGCCAACTCCGCTGTGGTGCGGCAGTGGGCGTCGGTCCGGATTGCCTTGATCGGGGCCGCGTTCTGATAGACGCAGGGGCCGATGCGCTTTTCATCGATGCCGCCACCGGTCACACCCGCCACGTCATGGAAGTGATCAGCCAGCTCCGCGCTCTTTCTAACGTTCCGGTGGTTGCTGGCAATGTCGTCACTGAACAAGGTGCTCGTGATCTTGTCGCTGCTGGAGCCAGCGCGGTGAAAGTGGGCGTGGGGCCTGGATCGATCTGCACAACGCGTGTCATTTCTGGTGTGGGGATGCCTCAGTTCACCGCGATTCAAAATGTCGCGGGAGTTTGCCGTGAGGCGGGTGTGAAAGTCATCGCCGATGGTGGTATTCGTTACTCCGGCGATATCGTGAAAGCCCTCGCTGCTGGTGCCGATCTCGTCATGCTCGGTTCACTTCTAGCAGGAACTCGCGAGAGTCCCGGTCAAACCGTGAATTCGCAAGGTCGCCGATTCAAAACTTACCGCGGAATGGGTTCGATCGGAGCCATGCAAAAAGGCGCGGGCGATCGCTACGGCCAGAATAGCTCGGGCAAACTCGTCGCCGAAGGAGTCGAGGGCCGCGTCCCATACAAAGGCCCACTTTCGGACGTGATTTTCCAACTCATGGGTGGCCTCAAGTCCGGCATGGGCTACACGGGTGCCTCGACTCTGCAAGAACTCCGCGAACGCGCCACCTTCACTCGCATCACCGCTGGCGGCCTCCGCGAAAGCCACGTTCATGACATCGTTATGACGGAAGAGCCCACTAACTATCAGCAGCTCAGCTAAAACAGACGGAAGACAGGAAGACATAAGACTCAAGACAAAAGGCGGCATTTTGGCTTCTTTATCTTTCTATCAACTATCAACCATCGACTCTCAACTTCTTCTTCATGCACGAAACCAATCACGTCGCCGTTCTCGATTTCGGCTCACAATACACGCAGCTAATCGTCCGCCGGGTGCGCGAGCTTGGATTTTTTGCCAAGCTTTACGCCATCGAGGATTTTCCTAACATTGGAACACCCGGCGCGATTATTCTATCAGGAGGCCCGAAAAGCACTAGCGAGGCGGATGCGCCAGATCTCGATTTCGTCGCACTCAAGGCCTTCAATGTCCCAGTGCTCGGCGTCTGTTATGGGATGCAACTTTTGAATATTAAATTCGGCGGCAGCGTGGAAGCCAGCAACCGCCGCGAATATGGACCGGCCGATCTATTTCCTGCTGCGAGTGTCGGTCTATACGACGGGATTTCCGCCTGCTCGCAAGTCTGGATGAGCCACTCGGACACGGTGAAAATTCTGCCAGAAGGTGCGAAGGTCATTGCTTCTAACCAACACGGCACGCCGGTTTCCCTGCAATGGGACGATCTATTTTTCGGTATTCAATTCCATCCGGAAGTCACGCATAGCCACGAAGGCTTGCATATTCTCAAGAATTTCCTCGATCATGCGAGCGAACTGCTGCCATTCGAGATTGACGATTTTAAACGCGAGATGATCGCGGATATCCAAGCGAAAGTCGGAAACAAACAGGTCGTTTGTGGAGTGTCCGGCGGTGTTGATAGCACTGTTCTAGCCGTTTTACTGAAGGAAGCCGGCGTGAAAATGCGGGCGATTTTCGTCGATAACGGCCTGCTCCGCAAAGACGAGGCAGCTATGGTGCAGGAGAATTTCAAGCGCATTGGACTGGAGATCGAAACCGTCGATGCTTCAGAAAAATTCCTCACCGCACTCGCGGGTGAAGAGGACCCCGAGAAAAAGCGCAAGATCATCGGGAATATGTTTATCGAAGTTTTCTGGGACGCGGTGGGCGATGCAGAAATGCTCGCCCAAGGCACTCTCTATCCAGACGTGATCGAAAGCGCGTCAAATGCGAAGTCCAAGGCGTCTGTCATCAAGACCCACCACAATCGCGTTGCCAAAATCCTCGAACTTCAGGCGGAAGGAAAAGTGCTAGAACCTCTAGCAGAACTATTCAAAGATGAAGTCCGTGAACTCGGCACCGCGCTTGGCATCCCGCAGGATATTCTTCAACGCCACCCGTTCCCGGGCCCCGGTCTCGCAGTGAGGTGTCCCGGCGAGGTGACCCCGGAACGTCTTCGGATCATCCGCGAGTGCGATGCGATTTTCATCGGTAAGCTCAAGGAACACGGCTGGTATGATAGAGTCTGGCAGGCGTATGCCGGTCTCATTCCTGTAAAAACCGTTGGCGTGAAAGGTGACGAACGCAGCTACGAATGGGCCACGAACCTTCGAGCCGTCGTGTCCGAAGATGCCATGACTGCGGATTGGGTTGAGCTCCCCGCGATCCTCCTCCGCGAGACCAGCCATCGCATTCTTAATGAGGTTAAAGGCATCAACCGCGTGCTTTACGACATCTCCACGAAGCCGCCTGCGAGCATCGAGTGGGAGTAAGGAGGGGCGACTTCTTATTTGCTTTTCATGATCACCTCCCATAACCGAGCGGTAAGCACTCTTTTCCGTGCGTTCGGCGGGATGGAGGAGAGCAGTGCCGCAGATGTGGAGGAAATAACAGATCAACCTGCGATGCATCGCGGGGAGACTTTGGTTTTCGCGGTCCTTGTTCCGCTAACGGTTTTGGTGGGGCTCGGGGATTACTTAGTGATTTGGATCGGGCGGATTCCCGGGGTTTTACTAGCAGCTCCACTGTCGTTTCTCCTATTAAATCTACTGCCTTTTTTCCTCGCCGGGAAACGCCCGCGTTTGCAATGGCAGTTATGGTTTTCACTCTCCGTTTTGTGGGCGGTCTTTCATTCGGATCGTCTGGGAATCGTCGGTTTTTTTTCATACACATGGATCGCGATGGCTGTGATGACAATTGCGGGCAGTCTTTTGTTAGTATGGCAACGAATGATTCGTGTTTCGGGGAATTCGGGGAACCTGATACGCATTCTCATGGTCGCGGGGTTCCACGCCATCGCGATCTTCATCGGCTTCAAGTTGGGTTGGGGCTGGGCAACAATGTGTGGGATTGGAATCGCCGGGGGAATGTGTTGGGCAGTGCTATCACCCTATTGCCAATGGCTGGGTCCGGTCTATCTAACGACCGATCATCCGCGAATCTTTATCACCATCGACGATGGTCCCGATCCGCACGATACTCCGCTTCTGTTGGATTTGCTAGATCTCTATCAGACTAAGGCGATATTCTTCATGATCGGCGAGAAAGTCAGGGCCTATCCGGACCTCGCGCGCGAAGTAGTGAGACGTGGTCACGAGATCGGCAACCACACGCAGACCCATCCGCAAGCCAGCTTCTGGTGTGCTAGCCCGTGGCGAACACGGCGTGAGATCGCTGGTTGCCAGCAGACCATTGAGCAAATCACCGGTGTGAAGCCGAAATGGTTTCGTGCCCCCGTGGGCCATCGGAATCTTTTCACGCACCCGATCGTAAGCACGCTTGGACTTCGCGTGATGGCATGGAACCGCCGTGGTTTTGATGCCGTGGGGAAAAATCCTCAGAAGGTGCTCGCACGGATTTTACCGCATCTCAGCGCAGGGGATATCGTCCTCCTTCACGAAGCAACGCCGATCGCGGAGGAGGTGCTTGGCGGGGTGTTAGAAAATAGGGTCGCGATCACTCGCGGTGATCGGTGATCGTCGCCACGTTGCCCAGTGCCTTCACCCGTTCTTGGATCGCGAGGCCAAAGCGATCCTGTTGCACGGTGTAAGTCCAGACGTAGGCGTTGTCACCCGTTAGCTTGGACTGAGCGACCCATTGCTTTTCCACGCTGGGCCTGAGCACTTCGGAGCGGCCGACGAGGACGCGAATGATCTTTTCAGGTTGGGGGCTGACGGTAAGTGGCAGAATCTTCTCCGTGGAGGAGGAGGGTAGAACCCAGAAAACGCGGAGACCGGGGGATTCAAAATAGCTAGTCCACCACGTTTGCACCATCGCATTCGCTTCGGATTCTAGCAGACCACAGTCAATGAGGCCGCTTTTCATGGATTGATAGACGGCCTCCGCAAATGCGCTTGAGGCAGGCGTAAGTTTGTCTTTTGCGAGATCAATCGTCTCTCCGTTTCTCAATCCGCTTTTCCCGGTGCTCCATGTGAAGGTCCCACCTTGGTCTCGCTCGAATACCAGATAGAACGGGATGTCGGCGCCTGTCTGATTTTTCAGATGGAGCGTTTCATCGGAAGAAACTGTGGTAAGCAGACCGGGTGTGAAATGGCCGATGCCGCGATAGAAAAGATAGTTTTCCATTTCTCCGGAATCTGTGCGGACCACATTGGCATCCGGAACGCGGGCACGTAGCCAGTTGATAGAATCACGTGGCTTGAAGGTGAGGGTGGACTTGGATTCTTCTGGCGAAAGCACATCCACGTCCCACTCGATGCCGCCGTGATAGGGCTTGGCGAAGTCGATTTTCCATTGTTCTGCCGGGACTGGATGTTTTTGCGGTTCGGCTGCCGGTGGTGGTTCGGGCAGGGTTTCTCCGCCGCTTCGGTTAGGATACCATTGGCTGATGGTGCCGCCCTCGAAGCCTACTTTCACTTTGGCGCGGAAGCCTATGTCAGAGTGGAAATAGATCACGGGCGTCTCCATTTTCACGGTGACACCGGAGACGGGGCGTTTTCCGAGCCCTTTATTTTGTGTAGGAAACTGGGGATAGCCATGGGTTTTGATCACGCTCGCGAGTTTTTCCTTCGAAACCTCTTGGCCATTTTCAAATCCGAAATGCGAATGAACGAATGCGGGCAATAGCTCCTCCTCGCGCTGCAAGCCGGACAGCAGCACTCCATCCGATCCAGACACCGTAGTGAAAGTACCCCATTCGTGAAGCTGATAGGCACCTGCGGGATGAAGGCTGAGTGCGACGGCGGCGACGAATAAAATGGGCGTTTTCATAACGTCCAGAACTTCGCACTTCCGTCGGGTTCGGGCAAGAAGCATCCCGCGTGTTGACGGAGAATTTACAAACGCGGGCACCGGAAAAAAACTTGTGAAATTCCTCTAAGAGAGTCACTCCCACTTGCGTTTCCTTTCTCACATGAACCACTCAAAATCTCTCGCCCTTTTCGGGCTAGCTACCGTTTCCGTCGCCTCCCTCCACGCCCAGACTGCCTCGAAGCCCACGGTTTTCAGCGATCTGCTTGTGCAGGATTACGCCTTCAGTGAGGACAAGCCTGTCGGGGTCTATGGCCAGCCCGAGTGGGTCAAGCAACGTCGGTTCAGCACCACCCGCGTTCATTTGCAGAAAGACCCGTGGGAAATCGGTGTCGAGGAATGGTATCGCGTGAGAACCTACGATGGCGGCCGCGTCACTCAGCGCTCGCAGACGGAGATCGAAATGGGCCTGCCCTTCCGCATGCAGTTGGATATTTACGAAAAAGCGATCCACGACAACGAGGACGACAAGGGCTGGAAACAGGATGAGTTCGCAGTGGAACTCCGTTACGCTTTCGCCGACTGGGGTGTGATTCCGTTTAACCCGGCACTCTATTTCGAATACGCCTTCGCCCATGAGGGCAGCGATGTCATCGAGTCGAAGATCCTATTCGGCGATGACTTCGGCAAGGGCTGGCACTGGGGTGTCAACCTGATCCACGAAACCCAGGCATGGGGTGAGCGGACGGACGAGTTCGCCGTGTCCGGCGGCATTTCAAAAACCCTCATCGACAACTGTTTCTCCGTCGGTGTGGAGGGAAAATGGTCGCACGTCACCGATGAGAAATCCGAAGCCATCTTCGGACCCTCCGTGCAATGGCGTCCCACTTCCAACACTCACCTCGACCTCGTCGCCATGGGTGGTCTCACCGACTCCTCGCCTAACACCGAATGCTGGCTGATCTTCGGTTTCGACTTCGGCAAGGGAAGCCACGAAAACAAGGGCTACAAGCCGACCACCGTTGCCGGAAACTGATCTCCTTTCATCTATCGGTTGCTGTATTAAAAGCCACGCGTTGTGAAGTTCACGGCGCGTGGTTTTTTGCGGCGGAGCGGGTTGAGAGTTGAGAAGAGGGTTAACGGGGGATCTGCTAGAAATCGACTGGGGCCACCTTCTTTTAGCGTTTGGTTTTTGCCCGTCAGTCATCTTCCCTTACTTTCTGCTTCCCGCCAAGCCGGTGATTGTTAGTCTTTCGATCATTCCATGAGTTCCCTCCAACAGATTCTCACCACCTATCGCGCCACATCCCAAACCGAGCGCGAAAAGGGCACCTACTTCGAGGAACTCATCCGCACCTACTTCCGCTTCGAGGCCACCTACGCGGATCTCTATTCTAACGTCTGGCTCTACGAAGACTGGGCGGCGGAAATAGGTAAGCCGCAATTCGGCTTCAACGCTAAGGACAAGGGCATCGACCTCATCGCCCTAGAAACCTCCCAGATCGACTGGGCGAAATACCAACCCAGCGCCGCCCCGGCCCTCAAGCCGAAGAAAGAACTCCGCCCGCACCAGACCAGCGCCCGCACCAATGTCCTGCTCGGCTACAAGTCCGCCGACCGTGGCAAGCTCATCATGGCCTGCGGCACCGGCAAGACCTTCACCAGCCTCAAGATCGCCGAGGAAGTCGCCGGGAAAAACAAGCGCGTCCTCTTCCTCGTCCCCAGCCTGAACCTTCTTTCCCAGACCCTCACCGAGTGGACGCAGGAGAGCGCCATCCCGCTCCACTCCTTCGCCGTTTGCTCCGATGCCGAGGTCGGGAAAAAGCGCAGCAAGGACGACGACATCGTGGAAACCTACGCTCACGAACTCCGCTACCCCGCCACCACCGACGCCAAGCGCCTCGCCTTCGAAATGAAGCAGCGCCACGACGCCGGCCACATGAGCGTCGTCTTCTCCACCTATCATTCCATCAAGGTCATTGCAGACGCCCAGCACCTCCACGGCCTCGCCGATTTCGATCTCATCATCTGCGACGAAGCCCACCGCACCACCGGGGCCACCTTCGAGAGTGAGTTGGAAAGCAACTTCGTAAAAATCCACGACGCCACTTTCATCCGCGCCGCCAAGCGCCTCTACATGACCGCCACCCCGCGCATCTACGCGGACACCGCCAAGGCCTCCGCCGAGAAGGACAACGTCGCCCTCTGCTCCATGGATGACGAGGCCATCTACGGCAAGCAGCTCCACGTCATCACCTTTTCCGAGGCCGTCCAGCTCAAGCTCCTCACCGATTACAAGGTCCTCGTCCTCACCATCGACGAAGCCCACGTCTCCGCCCGCATCCAGGATCTGCTCAAGGACGATAGCAACCAGCTCAATGTGGACGACGCCGCCCGCATCATTGGCTGTTGGAAAGCACTCTCGAAGAAAGACCTCGCCGAGGATCTCAGCGGCGATTCCGAACCCATGCGCCGCGCCGTCGCCTTCTGCCAGGTCATCGAGCGCTCCACCGGACGCGTGAGAAAAGTCAGCTCCAAGCAGATCGCCGGGATGTTCGAGAAAGTCGTCAGCGCCTACCGCGATCAAGAGGACTCCGACATCAACCTCATCTGCGAGGCCGCGCACGTGGACGGCGGCATGAACGCCAGCCAGAAAGAGGAGAAACTCGACTGGCTCAAGGCCGAATCCCCGGAAAACACCTGCCGCATCCTTAGCAACGTCCGCTGCCTGTCCGAAGGCGTGGATGTCCCGGCGCTCGATGCCGTGCTCTTCCTCACTCCGCGGAATTCTCAGGTCGATGTCGTCCAGTCCGTCGGCCGTGTCATGCGGAATGCGCCGGGGAAAAAGCGCGGCTACGTCATCCTTCCCGTCGTCATCCCAGTGGGCATGGAGCCGCATGAGGCGCTCAATGACAACAAGGTTTACAAGGTCGTCTGGCAGGTTCTCCAAGCTCTCCGCTCCCACGACGACACCTTCGACGCGATGATCAACAAGCTCGACCTCATCGGCAGCGATCCCCGCAAGATGGAAGTCATCTCCATCACCGACAAGGTCCAGAAGAAAGCCACATCCTCCAAAGGCGATGGCAAGGAGTCCGGGAAAAACCAGAACACCATCGGCACCCCCGAGACGGGCCACCCCGCCACCGTCCAGCCGGAACTCCAGTTCCAAGTCGGCGAGCTGGAACGCGCCCTCTACGCCAAGGTTGTGAAAAAATGTGGCAATCCCAACCATTGGGAGGAATGGGCCGCCGACATCGCAAAGATCGCGAAAACCCACATCTCCCGCATCACCCAGATCGTCAAAGGGAGCGTGGGCGTCCCGCCCGCATCTTCCTCTTCCTCTACATCTTCTCCCCAAGATGCAGGCGGGACGCCCACGCTCCCTTCTAAAGAAGTCGCCGCCTTCCAAGCCTTCGCCAACGAACTCCGCGACGACCTCAACGACTCCATCACCGATGCCGAAGTCATCGAGATGCTCGCCCAGCACCTCATCACCAAGCCCGTCTTCGACGCCCTGTTCGAGGACTACAGCTTCG
>JAYVNE010000227.1:0-26050 GCA_043758615.1 Akkermansiaceae bacterium | reverse complement strand
AGGAAATAAGAGTCCCACAGCGAGGCGTTCAAGAGATACGAGATGTCATAGTATTTGCGGGACGTGTTAGTGGTGCCCGAGTGCTCAGGTGCACCTTTAAGTTCATAGTCCGTGCGCGTCTGGGAGGTCTCAGAGCGTTTGACAAACGGGGAGGCGTAGGAATTTCCCATGGCGTTGCCGGGTTGATGCCCGATGGAAACGGTTTCGTCGTCGGCTGTCATATCAGCGTGCTGGAGTTGGGCCAAGGATGAGAGTTGTGACGGAACGCTGAAGAGAATGGTCTTGGCACTGCCGAAGGGCGAACGCCCCCAAGGCAGCGGGGAGATAGCAAGATTGCGGGTGAAAAAGGTGCCGGTATCGCCACCTGGCGCTAGTTCAGGGAGGCCGGACTTGCTATTGGAGTTTTCCATGAAATACGGCGGCGGGTTGTAACTGGCGATGGGTTTGCGAGTGCGCGTGGCCTGGAGATTAAAGTCTGCAAAGGTGCGCAGCGTGGAGCCTCGTTGACCAAGACTGTAGTTTGGCGGCATCAAGTTTATATAGTCCGCCCCAGGTTGGCTGATTTGAAAGCTGTAGAGCATCAGCGGGATGGGCTGGGTGATCTTAGCGGCCTCGTCTTTAGTGTATTGCCGCGCCGTGTCCTTAAAATAGCCGTTATCGAGCTCGAAGCGTTCGACCCGGCGAAGAATGCCGGTCGGGGCGGAGGAAAGACGCATTTCGACCATCACCAAGGTGGTTGTCCAACTCTCGCGCACATCCATTGAAGGCAACTTGGGCTCTGGGGAGGGCGGCTTGATGGTTGCGGTGTACACACTGGTATTCTCCAACTCGATGCAATTTTTAAAATCGAAAGCGGAAGTCTGTGCCACCGGCGCGAGGTTGATCTCCAAGCGCTGGGTTCCAGCCGTACTGAGGCGATAGAATGGACTCGCCATAGTGTAGGCACGAGCCTCGCCCGGTGCGAGGCTCGCCGACGGGATGCGAAAAACGGCATTATTGAAAACTGCTGGCTTGTTGGTATCGAGGGGATTGGGCGGAATAAAATCGGTTTGATCTCCAAGATTCCAGATGCGAGAAGGACTGTTGCCGGAGGGAGTTTGGTTGATGATTTTAAATTCGAGGGCGCCGTTCCATTTCAGGGGCACCGAATAGGGGTTGGCAATGGTCAAGGCGACTTTTCCGCAGGCGTTGATATTAAAAGTGCCAGCGATGGGATCCCTCGCCTTCATCTTTGCCCCCATGAGTATTCGGAAGTCGGTGATGAGTGGCGCGATGGCTGCCGCCAAATCAGTAGTTGCGGGTTTGACGAGCAATGAGCCGTTGTCGAGCAGACTGAAACGATCTTTGAAATCTTTGATGACGTCCCATTTGGGACCCTTGATCGGGGCAGCGGCGGAGGCCGGAATCACATTCACGTTTTTGACCGGATAGTTCGCAATGGAGGTGACGGGACTCGAAGTGGGAAGGGCTCCAGTAAGGATGGGGGTGAGATCGATCTTGGTGCCGCCATTGAGCGAGTCGGTGAGAACGGCCCGGCTATCGGTGGTGGCGGAGTGAAACACATTTTGCAAAGGAGAAGCTCCACTGACCTTGTCCTTCGCGCTGGAAATGAGCAACGCGTACTGCGCCAGGTCGATGACTTGCGGGAGCGCTTTGGTCGCACCCGCTGTCGGTGTGGGATAGTCGGCGAAACCCGCCACGGTTTCCCAACCGCGGCGTTGGGCGGTCAGCGACGCATACTGAGTCGGATCGCTGAGAGTCGTGTCGAGGTTGAGTTTGGCTTTGACGCCTTCATCGCCCACCCACCAAGCGAAGCGGCCTTTGACCTTGTTGGAAGTCTTGTCGAGAATCGGAACGAGCGGAGCAACCACGTAGCGATCAATGCTGCCGGTAGCACTGCCGACGGTATTGTTGCCTGCCAGAACCACCGCTTTAGCGACATCGCTTACGGCGCCGGAGGAACTTACCGCAAACTTGCTGTCGGAGGGGAAAATTGCGGGACCACCGGTCGGGGTGGCGAGGCTGTAGGTAGAATTGTTGCCACTGACCAACCAGTGAATGTTGATCGGGCTGGGGGTCTTGGTGAAAATCGAGGCCGGCATATCCTGATTCACAAAAACTCCGGTCCAGTAGCGGGTTCCGGGCTGCACCGCAGTGAGCCGCTTGGAGACGTTGTTGACGGACTTGTCATTCACAGGCGATGCCCCCGCAGCGAGTGAGATGCCGCCTGCGCCACCCGCTATATCTGCCGTGGCAGTGACCCGGAGATCCTGGCCCGCATATTTCTGAAGCTCGCCCAACGCCAAAATCATCGCCATCCGTGCATTCTGACGGGCTTCCGTAATCGCGCTGGAACTGTTCGTCGATCGAAGGGTGATGGAAGACAGCGTCAGTAACCCGACCGCGATGACTGTTAGCAGGATCATCAGGCTGAGCGTAACGATCAAGGCAAAGCCTTTAGAATGCAGAGGGGCGGTTTGAGCTTTCATGGGGTCTTTAAAATCAACGTGTATTCGTGGATACTCTGTAATTACATGCTAGGCAACTTATTTTTCGGAATCGGCCAGGGAATATCCGCATGCAGGCTACGTTTATCCGATTTGCCCGCGCTAGTCTTCCTTTGAATCACGGAATTTCATCGTGGTTTCGGTGCGCGAGTGGACGTGGAGTTTTTCATAAACGCGGCGCAGATGGACGCGGACGGTTTCCTCACTCATACCCAGCCGATCGGCGATTTCCTTGTTCGCCAGGCCTTTGGTTAGAAGCTCGAGGACTTCGGTTTCCCGTTTGGAAAGTTTGACGTCCTGGGCCCCAGCCTTGGGTGATTTGAGCCGTTGCCAGCCGTGGAATAGGCGGGTTCGCAACCGCAACCGTTGTCCTCAATTTGAATTTCTAACACCGACTCAGCCCGCGTGATGCGCAACTGAACCTCGGTCGCGCCGGAGTGCTTGACGATGTTGTTGAGAGCCTCGCGGGCAGCCAGGAACACGCCGTGGCGCTGGGTCGTCTGGAGCGGAAATTCTGGGATTTTGCGGGCGACATTAATAAATGGGGTCGTAGCTGAATGGCGCTAACTTAACGTGCTTTTGGGATTTCCGAGAGCGGCTTTCGCCGCCGGATGCCGGGAACCGTTTCAAGGATCAAATTCTGGGTAATTCCCCTCACAATTTCCTCCACTCGCTTGTGGTTCTCGATTCTTTTCGGTCGCCCCGCGCTCTCAGGTCTTCAGGAAAAACTCCGGGAAGTCGCCGCTCTCAACACTCTCTCAGATTTTTTCGAGACCTTCGGCTTCCTCATTCCTGACGCGCTTTTGCGACGGCGTTCCTCGGGAGCTAACAGCCGCCAGCGACCCTTCACCCTGCATGTGACTTTGTGGGACTTTCTCGCCCAAACCCTCGCCCCTGAGACTTCCTGCCGCGACATCGTGCGCAAAGTGCAGGCCTGGTGGCTGCTGCGTGCGCCGAAATCCAACGCCGGATCCTCCTCCACCGCCGCCTATACCAAGGCCCGCCAACGCCTTGATCCCGAAATCATCCGCGGCATCGGCGAGCGGTAGGAAATTCCGTTCATTGCTCATGAAAACCGCCATTCGTGGTTTCAATTTCCAAGAATGACTGCACCTCTCCGAGCGGGAAACCGGAAACCGGGGAGGAGAGGATCGCAGGGAGTTAGTAGGAGAGCTGCCGTTTTGAAAAAAGACCCGGAACGGGACGCCACAGCCACGGGAAGAGAAGGTGCGGGACTATTTTCGAGGGGCGGCGAGCGCGTCCCGGCACCACGCCAGGGTCATCAGGGCATAGCCGGTGCCGTAGGCTTGGTGGTAATCGTAGAGCGGATAGTCCCACCATGAGCCGTCTTTTTCCTGCCGCCCTAGCAGAATGGTGGCGAGCTTTTCCGCATAGGCGGCGTGCTTTTCCTTGGGCAGGAGTTTCACGGACTCGGTGAAATAATAGATGCCGTAGTAGTAGAAGTAGCCGGCGATGCGGAACGGCCCTTCATGCGGGACGGGGCGCTTGCGGGCGTTGCTGAGGAAACCCTCGCGGGCGAGAAAGCGGTCGGCCCAAGTGGTTAGGACTTCATCAGTAATCGCTTTTTCTCCGAAGACCCGGAGCGCCGCGTTACAAGACTGGGAGCGCCCGAGTGAACCGGCCGGGCGGTTAATATCAGCGCGCGGGCGCATCCGGTGCGCGAAGGAGTAGGCGTATGAAAAATCTGGCGCGCGCTGATAGTTGAGGCCTGCGATGGCGTGTTTGACGAGTTTTTCATTCAAGGTCACTCCCATGACGCTGCGGGCCTGATCCATCGCCAGAAGCACGGTCGCAGTGGTAAAGGCGGTGGGCAGGCCGGAAGGTTTTTGGGTGGTGAGCCCGTCGAAAACATCCAGGTAGCCCCAGCCTCCATTCACGTCTTCGTAGCGGTCAACGAGCTCAACTTGTTCTTGGGCGAGGCGAGCCCATTCGGCTTTTTTAGCAGGGTTGCTCTCGCGCTGATAGAGCCGTGACATGGCACGAAGCCCATAGGCGTGGCCCCACACATTGTAAGTGGAAGTCTGATCGGCGCGGCGGAGTTTCGGCAGCTCGGAGGCGGTCCATACGGCGGCTTTTTCAATGGCGGTATTCACTTCGGGCCGTGCATCTGCGGCATCGATCAGACCGGAAAGGGCGAGGCCGGAAGCACCTGCCCGATAGGCTTGGTGCGCACCGGGGACGGGAGCGTAGATGTTGAGGTCCTTGGTGTGGGCAGCGCTACCCCAAGACCCGTTAGAATTCTGATGGGAAATGAGGAAATCCACACCACGGGTGATGGCGGCGGAGATTGGGGGGATTTCTCCAGCTTTGGTGAGTGGAGAAATCAAGACGGAAGACGACAAGACACAAGACGCAAGAGAAGAAGTGAGCGACATGGAGGTATTCTCTTTTCTTGCGTCTTTTGTCTTATGTCTAACTGTTTTGTGTCTCGCGATCAAGGAACGAGTATGACTTGGCCGACTTCGAGACCGGAGAGGATTTCAGTTTCGTCTTTGGAGACCCGACCGCGTTTGACGCTGCGGCGTTCGGTTTTTCCGTCGGCGAGTTTGACTTCCACCGTCCAGCCACCCGCGTTGAAGCTGAGAGATTTGTTAGGAATGGCAATGGCAGACGGTTGCTGATAGGAAATCATGCGGACTTCGGCGGTGGTGCCGACTGCCGGGTTGATTTCCTTAGGCCAAGTGACGGCGAAATCTGCGCGGTAGCTGCCGTCGGTGCTTGGAGAGACGGCAAGTTTAAGAATTTTGACAGGGATCTCCAGTTCTTCGCGTCCTGAGAGGGTGGCGATTCCTGTTAGTTCAGGTTTGAGAGCGCGGAAAGCGGCTTCATCCACGAAGGAGATGAGGTTGAGCTTGGCGCTTTCTGGAATAAAGGTAGCGCATGAGCGGTTCGCGGGAGGGTGGCCGTGGGGGATCAGAACTTTGATGAGGTCGCCAGTGGTCCATTTGCCATTTTCGATCGGCCCGTGATAGAAGTTTCCATTGGCTGGGGCTTTGAATTCGAATTGTGCGCGGTCGCTTTCAAGCTCAGTGAGAGTTTGTGTTTCGCGCTGGTGGGCGGTTTTCAACGCTTCGATTTCGAGTTTTTTCAGCTCGATGGAGCGGGGGATATCGATTTCGGCTTTTTGGAGGCTGATCGCGGTATCGCGCTCGGCATCGGCTAGGATTTTTGCTTCGCGTGGGAGGGAAACATCGAGGGTGCGCTTGTGCTCAAGGGCTTCCATGTGCAGGGCGAACTCGGCAGCAGCGACCGCGTCCTGCTGGCGAATGAGGATGATTTCCTCAGTGTCTTCGGTGACATCGTCCGCCTCATACATTTTCGAAAGCTGTTTGAGCTCTTCGCGCTGGTTGGAGAGGATTTGCTCGCTGCGCTTGAGGCTTTGCCCGGCGGTTTCTTCGGCGGCTTTACGGCGAGTCTGGGTGAAGTAACTGTTCTCCTCTTTCGCGATGCCAGCGGCGCGGCGAATGGATTCAAGTTTGTTAGGCGCGGTTTCTTGGAGAAGCTTAAAATCGTGTTCGGCTTGGGCGAGAGTGAGAGTGGCGGCTGCATGGGCGCTGCGGACGTCGCTGATTTTTTTATCGATCGCCTCGGGGTCGAAGCGGATCAGCATGTCGCCTTTAGCCACTTTGCTGCCGTGATCGGCAATCTGGAGGATTTCAAAATCCGCCCATGTGAGCGGGTTGAGCTTGATCAAAAAGCTATCGCCACTTGGAAGTGCGGTGGCGTTGAAGATTTTCTCAATGGAAAAAGGCCTCTGTTCAACAGTGATTTCTCCGGCGTGGGATGCTGCGGCGATCAAGGCGGGAATGAGATGTAAGGGAGTGATACGGGCCATGGACTGCTGGCAGTGAAGCACGCGTGTGAAGGGAAATCAATCGGCAGCTTTGCCTTTCCGTGCAAGCCAGATGGGGAGAAATCGTGGCCTTTTCGCATTGGGGGAAGAGGGAACGGTAAATTCAGCGACATCAAAGCCTGAGCCTTGGAGCCGGCGCGTGAGAGTGGGGACATGACGGGACCCCGCAATCGCAAGCAGCCCGCCTTGCTGCAAAGCCTCATAAGCGGCGGAAACCCAGCGGCGTTCATCCACCCATGTGCGGTTGCGCGGGCCGGTGGGAGAGGCATCGAGATGGAGTAAAATGGCGTGTAGCGAGCCTTCTTGGCGAATCAGCGCATGGGGGCTGCAATCGTTTTCTAGCAGAACGCGCGCATCGGTGACCAGCGGGCTGTCGGGCAGAAACGTCCGATGCCACTCGGGAATGGCGGCGAGAGGCTCGGCGACGATGAAACTGGCGCGCTTTTGCGGGAGCTCCTTCGCGACGGCGGCAATGGCATGACCGAGGCCGAGGCCCATGAAGAAAATCTTCGGTTGCCGCGCCGGTCTGAATGGGGCGCAAGCGAGACGGGCGAGTTCTTCCTCGGCCGCGCGGGTGGCCGGCCCACAGATTTGCTGACCGTGGACGAGCAGGAAATTCCGACCATCGTGCTCTTGGAGCGCAAGGGTGTTTCCGTCAGGAAGCTGGGTTTCTGCGAGGGTGATGCGAGGTTTCATAGCGAGTGGAGCGACAGTGTCGGGACGGGCCTTAGTGGAGGCGGGGCCAAGTTGCCAGCGGAATTGAAAAAATGGACGCCGGAACTGAAACTCAGAGAGGATCGGAAGCGCGGGGGGTGAATAAGAAAACCCCGGCCTGGTGGCCGAGGTCTTTTGGTTTTTATGATAGATGATCGAGGTTGGGACCTCTTCTGGCAGTCACAGGCTTCCCTTGAGCACGGACGACGGCTTGAAACCGACCGACTTGGATGCGGCGATTTTCATGGCTTCCCCAGTCTTTGGGTTGCGGCCCAGACGCGCGGCGCGCTTTTTGACTTCGAAAGTTCCGAAACCGATGATTTGGACTTTCTTGTCCTTCTTTACGCCTTTGGCGATGGAAGAGAGAACGGCTTCGAGTGCTTCGTCGGCAGCGCGCTTGGTAGCGTCTTTTCCGAGGGCGGCTTGGATGGCTTCAATGAGGTCAGCTTTATTCATGGCAGCGACGTTTGTGCGAATGCGCTAGGGGCTTGGCAAGAGAAAATCTATTGAAAACGCGGGGATTTTTTAAAAAGGGACCGCTTGACTTTAAGTGACCATCGGGTGTAGGGCGACACGAAAATCGGAAGGTGGCAATCCGTGTTAGATGCTCAAAATTCGTTAGATTGAATGGGCTTTGCTCCCCGGCGAATGAGGGAAGAGTCCCCGATGAGGGAGCGGTCGCTTGGCTTGAGTCCAGCACGGGGAATAAAGAAATAAAGCCAAGGTGAAAATACAATCTGTGATCGTAAAACCCATGCGCTGACGGTCGTTTGGAATGCGGCGAAAGCCCTTTAAAATGGAGCGCTTTATCGAGCTTGTGAAATTTTTCACAAATAGATCTTGCGGAGGGTGTCGACGATCCATTAAAGACCCCGCGCCCTACGTCAGTGGGTTTGTTGCATGCGATTCCTATTCTCCACATCGATTTTCTGGCTTCTTGGGATGCTCTCTACTTTCGCGGTGGAAGAGCACGGCGGGCATGAGGCGCTGCCGCTCAACGCGCAACGTCTTCACGAATCCCTGCCGATTTCCAACTCGATCATCATGGTGTGGATTGCCGTCGCCGTGATCGTTTTGTTTTGCAAGATGGCCACCAAAAAAATGGCATTGGTTCCCGCCGGTCTCCAGAACTTCGCGGAGTGGGCGATTGAGTCGCTTTATGACTTTTTGACCGGCCTGATGGGCAAGCATCTCGCCCAGCGGACATTCTGGTTTTTCGGTTCGATCTTTTTCTTCATCCTCGTCAGCAACTATCTGGGACTCATTCCATTTGTAGGAACGTTGACATATGGTGGCACGCCCATCCTTCGTGGAGCGAATGCGGATATTAATATGACGGCTGCCATGGCTGCCAGCTTTGCTCTTCTTTGGTTTTATTGGGCCCTCACTGAGAATAATTTGAAAGGTTTCCTGGCGCACATCTTCGCGCCGAAGGGTAGCTTCAAAGGTCTCATGCTGGTGATGATGATTCCGATTTTCCTCTTCGTCGGAGTCCTCGAAATGGTCTCGATCGCAATCCGCCCGGTGGCACTCACCTTCCGTCTTTTCGGCAATATCTACGGTGGAGAGCAGACTATGGAATCTCTGATGGCGTTGATTCCAAAGTCCTTTCAAATTTTCCTTTCATGGCTGCCCGCCCTTCCGTTCTACTTCATGGAACTGCTCGTCGGCTTCGTCCAAGCTCTCGTTTTCACTCTTCTTTGTGCGATATTCCTCAAACTGATCTGCGATCACGGCGAGGAAGAACACCACTGATCCTTTCGACCGCTTGACCATGGCAAGACTGTGGAGGCGGTGGGAAACCCCAACAACATAACAACAATTAGACATGTTTACTAAAGCATTTGCAGTAGCACTCGCCGCTCTCGGTGGCGGAATCGGTATCGGAATCCTCGGCTCCAAGGCCGCTGAAGCGACTGGCCGTAACCCTGGCGCAGCGACCCCGATCCTCGTGATCTCGATTATTCTCGCGGCTCTTATTGAAGGTATCTTCATCCTCTCAGCATTCGCTGTGCCGTTCGCATAAGTCTTACCGCCGCACGTACTGCCAGTCAGCGCGTGCGGCATCCCTTTTTACGAAATTTTTCACGACATGATCACCTTGCTTGCCACTGCCGCCGAAAATCCTGGAGTCTTGGAAAACATCCAGAAGACCTTCGGGCTGAACACGCCATTCTTTATCGCGCAGGTGGTTAATTTCATCCTGGTGATCGTCATCCTGAAAAAATTCGCCTTTGGCCCGGTCCAAGCCATCCTCGAGCAACGCCGTGGCCGCATCGCTGAGGGTGAAAACAAGCTCCTACAGATCGAGAAGCAACTCGCAGAAGCGGAAAAAACTACTGCTGAAGCGATTGCCAAAGCGAATCAAGAAGCCGTGCGCCTCATCAACGAAGCCATGCATGGCGCAACGACATTGTCCGAGCAAAGCGCTCAGGAAGCTCTCGCACAAGCGAAGCAGATCATTTCCAAAGCTGAGGCTGCTGCCAAGGCTGACCGCGATCGTCTCAGCCTTGAATTGAAGCGTGAGTTCGGCCGCCTCGTTGCTGCTACCACCACGCAGGTCACTGGCAAGATTCTCACTTCAGACGACCAGAAGCGCATTAATGAAGATGCACTCACCAGTGTCGAAGGCTGATAGATTCCTCGTTTTACGTCGCCATGAAAATTTCCAAAGCCGCTGCCGCCTCCGCCCGCCGACTTTTCGGGCTTTGCCAAACGGATGGCCGTCTTGACGAGGCAAAACTGCGCACGGTGATTTCCCGTTTGATCGAAGCGAAGCCACGTGACTATCGCGCCATCCTCGTCGCAATCCAACGCCTGACCCGCCTCGAAATCGAGCGCCGCCAAGTGACCGTGGAAAGCGCTGTGGGACTCGATTCCGCCACTCAACAACGCGTTGTCGCTGGTCTTGCGCAACAATACGGACCGGACCTCGTCATTTCCTATCAGACCACACCCGCCCTCATCGGCGGCCTTCGCATCCGCGTTGGAAACGATGTTTTCGATGGCTCCGTCAAAGGCCGCCTCGATCGCCTTGCCGAAGCATTCTAACTTTCAATTCTTGCTGAACCCCTAATCTCGATCACTAGCAAACTTTTCTTATGAGCAGCATCCTTCAGGAACTCGAACAACAAATCGCCGGAATCACTTCTTCCGTCGCAAAAACAAACGTCGGCACGGTCCGCCAAGTCGGAGACGGCGTAGCGAAAGTCGAAGGTCTCTCGGACGTGATGCTCAACGAGATGATCGAATTCGGTGGCGGTGTTACCGGCATGGCGCTCAACCTCGAAGAAAGCGAAGTTGGCGTAGTGCTTCTGGGTGATTACGCCGCTGTCAAAGAAGGCGACGAGTGCCGCACGACGGGCAAACTTCTTTCTGTTCCCGTTGGCGAAGCCGTTCTCGGCCGCGTGGTCAACGCCCTCGGTGCTCCGATCGACGGCAAGGGCGAGATCGCCGCCGCCGCTTTCTATCCGATGGAGAAAATCGCACCGGGCATCATCAAGCGGAAGTCCGTTTCCGTTCCCGTGCAAACCGGCATCATGTCCATCGACGCGATGATCCCAGTCGGCCGTGGCCAGCGCGAACTCATCATTGGCGACCGCTCCACCGGTAAGACGACCATCGCCGTGGATACCATCATTTCCCAAGCCCAACAGAACAAGGCTGCCGAAAATGGCAAACTTCTCAATCACAAGCCCCTCTATTGCATCTACGTCGCCATCGGCCAAAAGCTCTCTAACGTCGCCCGGATTCAAAAGATCCTCGATGACGCCGGTGCCATGGAATACACCACGATCGTTTCCGCCTCCGCTTCGGATGCCGCTGCGATGCAGTATCTCGCGCCGTATGCCGGTTGCTCCATCGCCGAATACTTCATGGATCAGGGCAAGGATTGCTTGATCGTATTCGATGACCTTTCCAAGCACGCCGTCGCCTATCGTCAGGTCTCCCTGATTCTCCGCCGCCCCTCCGGCCGCGAAGCTTATCCAGGAGACGTGTTCTATCTCCACAGCCGCTTGCTTGAGCGTTCCGCTCGTCTATCTGAAGCTGCAGGTGGTGGCTCGCTCACTGCCTTGCCGATCATCGAAACGCAGGCTGGCGACGTGTCTGCTTACATCCCCACGAACGTGATCTCCATCACCGACGGTCAGATCTATCTGGAAACCGACCTTTTCTATCAAGGTATCCGCCCCGCCATTTCCGTCGGTCTCTCGGTGTCCCGCGTGGGTTCCGCTTGCCAAACGAAGACCATCAAATCGGTGGCCGGCACGACCAAGCTCGACCTTGCTCAGTATCGCGAACTCCAAGCCTTCGCGCAGTTCGGTTCCGACCTTGATGCCTCCACCAAGAAGAAACTCGATCGCGGTGCCCGGATCGTTGAGCTCTTCAAGCAGAATCAATACAGCCCGCTCGCGATGGAGATGGAGTCCATCTATCTGTTCGCGATGCAGAACGGTTACTTTGACGATGTCGCCGTCTCCGATGTGAAGCGTTTCCAAGCCGCTCTCGGTGATTTCTTCAACACCCGCAAAGGTGATCTTCTCGATAAAATCCGCAACGAAAAGCCGGATCTCAAGAAGGACAAAGAAATGGTCGAAGCCGTCAAACAAGGCGTCGAAGATTTCAAAAAGAGTTGGAAATAATCGTTAAGGGTTATTTGTTAAAAGTTATTCGTTAAAGATTCACTTCGTGCAAAGACCCTTCCCTATAACTCATAACAAATAACTTCTAACTCTCCCAATGGCCAACCTCCGCGACATCCGCCGACGCATCAAGTCGGTTAAAAACACCGCGCAGATCACCCGCGCGATGCAGCTTGTCGCTGCGGCGAAGATGAAGAAGGCACAGGACCAGGCGATCGCCGGGCGTGCCTATTCGAAGCAACTTAACGGCGTCCTCCAAGACATCAGCGAGGGCTTTAGCGATGCCACCCATACGCTGCTAGAAAAGCGCACGGGCAACCGCGAGCTCATCCTTGTCATTTCCACGGATAAAGGCCTCTGCGGCCCGATCAATACGAACCTCGCCCGTGCCATCCGCGCGCAGTCTTCGCCGGACGCGCATTATGTCACGGTGGGTCGCAAGCTGCGTATCGCGATGGAGAAACTCGGTCGCAAGGTGATTGCTGACTTTTCGGTGAAAGATCCGGTTCCGTTTTCGGATGCCCGTGCGATCTCAACGT
This sequence comes from Akkermansiaceae bacterium, assembly GCA_043758615.1. Taxonomy (GTDB): domain Bacteria; phylum Verrucomicrobiota; class Verrucomicrobiia; order Verrucomicrobiales; family Akkermansiaceae; genus Luteolibacter. The sequence continues at coordinate 13,773 of JAYVNE010000227.1, read as the reverse complement.
TGCTCACGCGTCAGTTCTTGGATGGGAACTACGACAAGGTTTCCGTTGCCTACACCCGTTTCGTTAACACGCTCAGCCAAGTGCCAGAAGTGGTCCAGCTTTTGCCGGTCGTGCCGCCAACGGATCACGCTGAGGCCACTGCGACTAACGATTTTCTTTTCGAGCCATCGCCTGCCGACGTTTTGAGCGCGATCCTGCCGCTTTATATCAACTTCAAAGTCTTCCAAGCACTCATGGAAGCTCGCGCATCCGAGCACTCCGCGCGGATGGTCGCCATGAAGGCCGCCACTGACAACGCGAAGAAGTTCATCAAGGAACTCACGCTCGAATACAACAAACTCCGCCAAGGTGCCATCACCTCCGAGCTTCTCGAAATCACGACGGCCATGAAAGCGATGGAATGATTGTCCATCACCTTCTCCCAGAAATCACATCATGAATTCCATTTTCAAAATCGTCAGTAATTCCGCCGTAGCGGGATCCATTCTTTTGTCCAGTTGCGCTTCCATCGTGAGCAAAAGTAATTGGCCCGTTTCTATCCAGTCGCAACCCACAGGATTGGATTTCATCGTCAAAAAAGCGGATGGCACGGTCATTTCAAATGGTAAGACTCCCCAAATTGTCACGCTGGACTCCAAGGGCGGATATTTCAAGGCTGCCACTTACATCATCCAAACCAAGCGGGGAAATAAGGTCATGGGTGAACATGAAATCACTGCCAGCCTCAACGGATGGTATTTCGGAAACATTCTCTTCGGCGGACTGATCGGTTTAGTCATCGTGGATCCTCTTACGGGTGCCATGTATCGATTCCCGGAGTCGGTCAACGTCTCCGGCGGAAAGATTGCGGCGAATGATTCCCATTCCCTGACCATTGCAAGCATCGATACGCTCACACCCGATCAACGCACCAAGTTGGTGCGGCTCTAACATTTCAAAACAGAACCTCGACTAACAGCCACTTTTTCCCATGAGCAACCAAGGAACCATCGTCCAGATCATCGGCGCCGTCATTGACGCTGACTTCTCCAAGGCCAGCACGCTGCCTGAGATTTATAACGCATTGAATATTCAATACGTCCTCAATGGCGTGGATACGAAGCTCGTGCTCGAAGTCCAGCAGCACCTCGGTGATGGCTGGGTACGCGCGGTCGCCATGTCCACCACGGACGGTCTCAAGCGCGGAATGGCGCTCGTCGATACGGGCAAGCCTATTTCGGTACCCGTCGGCTCGCAAGTTCTCGGTCGTATTTTCAATGTCACTGGCGACCTTGTGGATGAAAACGTTCCTCTCCAAGATGCTTCGTTCCGTTCCCCGATTCATCGCCCGGCACCGACTCTCACCGAGCAATCGGCTAACACCGAAGTTCTTCCAACAGGCATCAAAGTCATCGACCTCATCTGCCCCCTGCTCAAGGGTGGTAAAGGTGGCATGTTCGGTGGTGCCGGCGTCGGCAAGACCGTCGTCATCATGGAGCTCATCAACAACATCGCGAAAGCACACGGAGGTTTCTCCGTCTTCGCAGGTGTCGGTGAGCGGACCCGTGAAGGAAACGATCTTTATTGGGAAATGATCGAGTCGGGCGTTATCGCCACGGAGAAGGACGAAAAGGGCCATCCGAAACTCGACGATAAGGGCAACCCAGTGCTCGCTCCAGGCTCGAAAGTCGCCCTTTGCTACGGCCAAATGAACGAGCCTCCAGGTGCCCGTCTCCGCGTCGCCCTCTCCGCCCTGACCATGGCCGAGCATTTCCGTGACGAAGCGAACCAAGACGTGCTGCTTTTCGTCGATAACATCTTCCGTTTCTCCCAAGCCGGTTCCGAAGTGTCCGCGCTGCTCGGTCGGACGCCGTCTGCCGTGGGATACCAGCCGACCCTCTCCGAGGAAATGGCCGGTCTCCAAGAGCGGATCACCTCCACCAACAAAGGTTCCATCACCTCCATCCAAGCGGTCTACGTGCCAGCGGATGACTTGACCGACCCGGCTCCTGCGAACACCTTCGCTCACCTTGACGCGACCGTCGTTCTCGAGCGTTCGCTTGCTGAACAGGCGCTCTTCCCGGCGGTTGATCCACTCGCCTCCACCTCAAAGGCGCTTGCTCCTGAAATCATTGGTGAGGAGCATTACCGCGTGGCACGGGGCGTTCAAATGGTGCTTCAGCGCTACAAGGACCTTCAGGACATCATCGCCATTCTCGGAATGGACGAGCTTTCCGATGAGGATAAAACCAGCGTTTTCCGCGCCCGGAAAATCCAACGTTTCCTCACCCAACCATTCCACGTGGCCGAAGTGTTCACCAACGTTCCCGGCGTCCTCGTTTCCATCGAAGACACCGTCAAAGGATTTGCAGAAATTCTCGACGGCAAACTCGACGACGTGCCGGAAGGTAACTTCTACATGAAGGGCTCCATCGACTCCGTGCCGAGGGATTAAATCTCAAATTTGAAATTTCAAATCTCAAATCCAAGATGCCTCTCCATCTCGATATCGTCACCCCTGAGAAAAGTATTTTCTCGGGCCCTGTGGACAACGTCTATCTGCCCGGAGCGGACGGTGAGATGGGAATCTTACCCATGCACGCCGGTCTTGTTACCGCGCTGCAGGCGGGGATTCTGCACTATCTGCACAATGGCCAGGAAGTGCCGCTCGCGATCGGTTCAGGCTTCGCCGAAGTCACCCAAACTAAGGTGGTTGTCCTCACGGACATGGCGCTTGGCGAGGCGGAGATCGACATCGCCCGCGCCGAAGCCGCAATCAAGCGTGCCCAAGAGAAGCTAGCTTCCGTGGATCATAGTCTCGACGCCGAAGAAGTCGCCTATCTGCAAGGTAACATTGCCAAAGCCACTGCCGCGATCAGTATCAAGCGCAGAGGCGGCCGCTGAACGTCTGCGGTTATGGAATCTTCCTAACACACGCGCCCACGCGTGTCATTCTCGGTACCCTCGTCGAAAACCGCCGTATCGCCAGCGGCGGTTCCCTCCAGAAAATCCTGCTCTATCTCGGCGAACTCTACGTCCCCGCCAAGCCTCCGCCGGAAATCCAGAATCCAAAACCTGTGGTGGAGACTTTTTGAAAAAATGAATGCAGTTTCAACGATAAGCATCCCAAAAATCACCTAACAGCAAGCGTCGGCTTAAGACTTCGGATTGTAGATTTAGGGCATTTGGGTCGCTTACAAAATGGAGGATTTGATGCCGATAGCAAATTTGGTTAAGCACCGCCGCCTACCTATTAATATCGCCGGGCATGAGGATTTAGATTCCGTGGCGAGGCCGATGAGAGAGCAAAAGGGGAGTGCACTCGCCAATTTCACAAAACCTCATGCACGGCAGGATCATTGAATAAATCAGACACAAATCGGTGATCGACTCTCACTCGGATCGAAGGCGTGAAGCTGTCGAAGCATCTCTCTTTTTATCTGCGTCTATCTCCGTCCAGGGCTTTACCTGCGGCCACAACCCGCTAGGCTGCCGGGGAATTCGGCAACATGGCGGAAATAGATCAACTCGATACCCTGCAATCGGTAGAACTCGCCGATGGTGTGGAAATCCGCTTGCGGATGGCAGGACCGATGCTGCGGGTGGGGGCCTATTTGATCGACTTCCTGATTCGTGCGTTGATTTTGGTGATCATGGCGCTTGCGATCGGTTTCGCGGGGATTGCGATTGGTGCGAAAGTCGCCCAAGGTTTTATTCTGTTAGCGTGGTTTCTGATGGACTGGCTGTATCCGGTGATTTTCGAGGCGGGAAAAAGGGGGGCGACTCCGGGAAAGCGGGCGCTCGGTCTGCGGGTCGTGCAATCTACGGGATCGCCGATCACATTGGGTCAGGCAGTGGTTAGGAATTTCCTGCGCTTCATTGATAGCATGCCGCTTTTTACTTATGGCTTTGGGGTGACGAGTTGTCTCGCATCGAAACATTTCCAAAGGCTCGGCGATCTAGCAGCCGGCACGGTGGTGATCTACGACAGGATGCCGAAAATGCCACTAATCGCGATGCCGCCACCAATTGCGGCGGTGCCACTGCCGGTCGGTCTAACGGCTACTGAAACACGGGCCTTGGCTTCGTTTCGCGAGCGAGCGGGCCTATGGTCGGACGGACGACGCGCTGAGATTGCGGACCAAGCGGCGGTCCTCACGGGTCATACTGGAGCGGGCGGGGTGAATCGTTTGATGGCGATGGCCCACTGGGTGCAGGAAAAACGAAACGAACATTCATTGTGAAATGACGCCCGGAGATTTCGAACATCAGAACGAGGAACGTTGGGCCGAGTATGAGCGGCTGGTCGCCTGTGTGGAGGGTGGCAAGCCCGACCCGGAAGCGGGTCAACTGCCTCGCCGTTTTCACGAACTCTGCTTGGATCTATCACTCGCAGAATCCCGGATGTATGGCTCGCGGATCACGGAGCGGCTCAATGCGCTAGTCATCCGCGGCTACGAGGTAATCTATCGGACGCGGCGTGGCGGATGGGAAAATGTAGTGGCGTTCCTAGCGGTTGATTTCCCCCAAGCGGTGCGGCGGGAATGGCGCTTATTCTGGCTGTGCAGTGCGGTTTTTTGGCTGCCATTTTTCGCGATGATGTTTTCCGCCGAGCATGATATTCGATGGATTCAAGCAGTGTTAGGTGCCGATGGAATGGCATCGATGGAACAAATGTATGGTGGCAAGGAAGAGCAACTCAGCCATCTGAGATCCGAGTATGGATCGAACTTCATGATGTTCTGTTTCTATATCTATAACAACGTCGCGATTGATTTTAGAATCTTCGCCGGTGGCATGGCGGCGGGCTTGGGGAGTCTGTTTTTTGTGCTCTTCAATGGGTTGCAGATCGGCGCATCGGCGGGATATGTAAATCATGCGTGCAATCCAGAGTCATTCTGGTCCTTCGTGGCCGGGCATTCTTCATTCGAGCTGCTAGGGATGATCGTTTCAGGGATGGCGGGGATACGGCTAGGCCTTGCGATCCTCCGGCCGGGGCGTCTGCCGCGCGTGAGAGCGCTGGTGCAGGCATCGAAACAAGCGTTGCCGCTGATCTATGGCGCCGCGCTGATGACCTTCATGGCGGCGCTCGTCGAGGGGTTTTGGTCGGCGCAGGCGATCCCCTCAATGCTGAAATACACGGTAGGAATCGTGGGGTGGATTTTACACATCCTCTATTTTTCTCTAGCAGGAAGGAGGTCTAACCATGCGGCTTGACACGGTAACTGCGGAGATTCGCCCGCGCAGTGATTGGGAGTCTGTCGATCTCGGGTTCGCTATGGTGCGTAGGGATTTTTGGCGTTGTTTCGCCGTATGGTGGCTGGCCTTAGCGCTGCCCACGGTGCTCGCTGGATATTTTTTGTGGGACTATCCGATGATTTTTTTCATGCTTTTCTGGTGGTGGAAACCAGCGGGTTCGCGAATGGTTTTGTTTGAAATCAGCCGACGCTTGTTTGGCGAGCAGCCTTCGTGGCGTGCCATGTGGCGTGAAATCCCGCGCGCTTGGTCTCGGCGGTTTTTTCATCGATTCGTGTGGGCCAGATTTTCGCCGTGGCTGCCTGTGACTCTAGCAGTGGAGGATTTGGAAGGGCTGCGGGGAAAGCAATTCAAACAGCGATGCAGCCAAGTCTTACGCAGGGGAGAAGGTGCCGTGATGTGGGTTTATTTTGCATCGGAAGTAGGGGCAGCATGGGTCACGTTTTCGATTTTAGCCCTCGTCTATATGTTGATTCCCGATGGGCAGGACAGTGCTTGGCGACTCGCGTTAGAATCATGGAACTCGGACTTCCCCGCAGAGATTCCCTTGCTAATCCTAAGGACCCTTGGAATCTGTATGATGCTCGCGATCTCACTCACTGATATTTTTGTGATCGGCGCTGGGTTCGGTATCTACATCAACAACCGGACGTGGATCGAGGGCTGGGATGTGGAACTCGCTTTCAAACGCATGGCCCAACGTCTAACTAAAGCCGTGGTTCTATCAGTCGTTTTGCTGGCGCTTGGTGCGCCTGCTGGCGCGGGGGCGGCGGAAACAAAAACACCTGGGGAATTGATCAAGGAAGTGAAGGCAAATCTTGATTTCAAAGTGCACACGGTCACAGAAAGGGTGTATGATCAGAAATCCAGCAGCAGCAGTGGTACGCCGCCCTGGTTAGCCGGGATCGGTATGACCATGGCCAAGATCTTCGCTGTCTGCGCGGTGACACTTTTGCTCGGCTTGATCGGTTGGCTTATCTGGAAGTACCGCCATGTATTCGCCATGCGCGGAACGCTCGACAAGGGCGTCGATGTTAGGCGTTCCGCCCGGGTGGTCATGGGCATGGAAGTAAGCACCACAAGCCTGCCCGAAGATATTCCAACAGTCGCGTGGTCGCTGTGGCAACAGGGACGACATCAGGAGGCACTCGCATTGCTTTATCGTGGCTCAATCTCGCGGGTGATCGAAATCGGACGGGTCGAAATCCAAGAATCCGATACGGAGGGTGATTGCATGCGCCGCGTCGAAAGTGTGGGGCAAGCGGTTTATCCGGCCTATTTTCGCAGCATCACCGGGGTCTGGACACGCCTCGCGTATGCAGGGGTGATCGCCGCCGATGCCGAGGTTCACACACTTTGTCAGCAGTGGCCGTTTGGCGAAGGAGGGAAGCGATGAAAAAACTGCTTCTAGCAGTCGCGTTCGCTCTATCTCTAACTGCGTGTGATTACAAAGACGTGATTCATGAGATTGGTTACAAAGGAAAAGCACGCATCAATCCTTGGCTGGCAGCCGAGCGATTTTGTGCCCGTTCCAGTTACAAGGTGCGTTCGTTGGCATCATGGACGGCTCCCGACGGGGAGGACGCAGTATGGTTTTTACCGGCATCCATTCTGAATAATGAGAGTTTCAGCAGACAGATGGAAGACTGGGTATCGAACGGAGGGCATCTTGTTTTGTTAGTGGAGCACGCCGACGCTGAAACCAGTGATTGGTCCGAGCCTCCGAGTGAGTTAGAGCGGGAGCCTGCATTGACACGCATGCTGGAGCGGATGGGGATTACTTTGAAAAATCGTGGCACCGCGAAGGAGGAGACGAAAGGTGAGAAAATCCAGTTCGATGGCCGCTCGTACGAAGTGGATGCGAAATCAAATACAACCGTATCAGCCATGGGTGGTGATCCCGGAGTTTTTGCATCGGTAGAAAAAGGCGATGGACGACTGACAGTGATTACCGACGGGCGGATTTTTCGCAACCGTTGGATCGGTGACAAAGATCATGCGGCACTCATGGATGCCTTGATCCGGGTCACTGAGGAGGGTGGGAAAATCGCTTTTATGCGCGGCTCTAACATTTCATTATGGGGCCTTCTCGGGAAACACCTTTGGCCAGTGCTCATCGGGCTAGGATTCCTAACCGTATTTTGGTTGTGGAAGAATATTTCCCGCTTCGGACCGATCGAGGCCGCAACGGAACCTTCCGTTTTGCGGGGTTATGATCACCATTTGGAGGCGCTCGGGGATTTTCAGTGGCACTTGGATCGCGCTTTCACTTTGTTAGCTCCCATACGTGCCCAGATTGTCGAGCGAGGCCAAAGGATCTGCGCCCGTGCCGGGAAGCGTGATGATGACTTTTTTCAATTTCTAGCCGATCGGGCAGGGATTCCCCGCGAGCGTGTTTTCCGGGCTCTCGTCGAAGGAGCTCCTGCCGATTCCGCCATCCTCACCCGCACGACCGCCGACCTCCAAGTCTTGCTCCAAGTTCTCCATTAAACGCCGTATTATATGAATCCTGAATCCTATCAAAACGTTTCTGAAATGCTCCCTGTTCACAGTCTGGCGGAGTTGATCCACCGGATGCGAGAGCAGATTCGTCGCGTCATTCTCGGGCAGGAAACGGTGATCGATCAGGTGCTCGCCGCTTTATTAGCTGGGGGGCATGTGCTGCTTGAGGGGAAGCCGGGACTTGGTAAAACACATCTCGTCACCACTTTGGCTCGAACTTTCGGCGGGCACTCGGCACGGATCCAGTTTACTCCCGATCTGATGCCATCCGATGTCACGGGCTTTCGATTGTTCGATATGAAAAGCCAGACCTTCCAGTTGCGTCAGGGGCCGGTGTTTACCAATCTTTTACTAGCAGATGAGATCAACCGTGCACCGGCGAAAACCCAAGCAGCATTGTTAGAGGTGATGCAGGAAATGCAGGTCACTATTGATGGAGAGACACTCAAACTCACTCCGCCATTCATGACTCTCGCGACCCAGAATCCGGTCGAACACGAAGGCACCTATCCACTGCCGGAAGCTCAGTTAGACCGTTTTATTATGAAGGTGCTTATTGAGTATCCGAACCGCGAGGCCGAGTGCGAAATCGTCACCCGTGCCTCGTCGGAAACACCGGGCGGCACCGATGGTGGAGTGGTAATGGTCTGCGGTCCTCGCGAAATCATCGCCGCCCAAGAGGCGACTGCTGCGATTCAGGTAGTCCCCGAAGTGGTTGGCTACGCGGTGGCACTGGCGCAGGCCACTCGCGAGTCGCGCTCGGTGTCGCTTGGCGCCGGGACGCGGGGAGCAATCAGTCTGGTGAGAATCGGTAAAGCCTTTGCTGCCTTGGAGGGAAGGGGATTCGTCACTCCCGACGATATCAAACGAGCGGCTCTTCCGGTGCTCCGGCATCGCGTCCAGCTTACTCCTGAAGTGGCCATAAGCGGGCAGGATGTGGATGAAATTCTCCACGCCATCGTCGAAAGTGTCCCCGCGCCCCGGCAGTGAAACAAGAGAGGAGAAATACTGTGCTGCTGGAAGTGGGGGAATGTGTCCCGGCTGTCTCAGACGCCTTCTCAATCCCAGCGGACGGTCCTCAGAGCTTCGACAGAATTGAAATGCGCATCCCTTGTTGCCAATGTAAAATCATGGACAAGGCAGGTGGCGGCGATCCAGCAATCGTTCTCAGGAATCATGCAACCCATTTTCGCAAGCCGCGCCTTCACCATACCGTAGCGCTCGGCGATCTCATCGTCCAGATGCACGGTCTGCGCCAGCGGCAGGAAGGATCGGACGCGCAGGAGCTGCTTTTTCACGGTGTTCCGTGTGATAGGCACCATAGAAAAGCTCGCCCATGACGGTGACGGGCAGGTAGAGCCGGGTGTGCTCTTTGATCCGGGCACCGACCTCAACATCACCACGCAGATGGGCGCTGACGATATTGGTATCGAGCGCGAATCCGTTCATGGTTCGACGCGTTCGCAACCTTCCTCGATGACTCGCTCGAAGGCTTTTGCTTCTGCGGCAGTCATGCATCCAAAGGACGCATCGAAAGCGGCTTGTCGGTCAGCCGCCGCCTTATCACGCATCTGATGGACGAAATCCGCCACTTTTTCGAGCGCCGTTGCTGGCAGCGCTTCCAAATCCGCCATGATGGCTTGCTGCGATGTCATAACGGAATCATTGATCCAAAACCGCATGAAAGCAAGGACACAGGCAAATGCCCGGGATCAATCCGAAAAATCCTCCGGAAACACCTCGGCCAGCCCGAACTTGAGATTGCGGAGGATCTGCTGAGGTCCTCGGAGCGTGATGCTTTGGGAGCCCCGCTCCTGGTGATGCAGGGTGGACGGTGGAAAGCCGATCTTTCGGAAAATGAGCTTCATGGCCGACCATCTGAATGGGATTTACCACTACACGTTGGGTATACTGACGCGCATAAAGATTTGTGGGTTTTGGAGTAATAAGGAGAAGGGGTTTGAAACCCCTTCTCCACAGCCGCATCCGCCTCGCAGGGATTTCACAAAACTTCATGCGCGTCAGTATAATATTGCTGCGGGTGTGACGGTATCGCTGATTTAAGAAGAAAGCAGAAGAAAGCCCGGGGTGGAGGCGGCATGGTCAACTTTAAACTATCTGATTCTCCGGCTTCATCGGTTCCAATGTTCCGCCTACTTTCGCGAAGTGAATGTAGATTCCGCCTTTGACGTGTGGCTTCGGTTGGTCAGGATCTTGGCAGTTTGAATTTCCACTCATGACTCCGACCTCCCGACTGCTGGCGCTTGCATTTGCTTGGCTTCTGCTCGCCATCGTCGCGGCTGCCTTGCCAGTGCTGATGATGCCATGGCTGTGGCTCGGTGGTGTGCTTGCTGTGGTGGTTTTGGTTGATGGATTTGTCGTTAGATTATACAAGCCATTAGAAATTGAACGTCGCCTGCCCGGTCGATTCGCGCTGGGTGAGGCGGGTGAAGTCCGCTTGATTCTTCGGAATGGGTCCAGTGTTTTGGCGAGCGTTGAAATTTTTGATGGTATTCCGTTAGGCGCTGAAACGTCTTCTCTGCCATGGTCTGGCGTGATTCCGCCGCAGCGCGAAATCAAAATATTCTACCCGGTGATACTGCTAGAGCGCGGAGAATCCGTCTTTGGTCCTGTGCATCTCAGGCGGCTTTCACCGATGAATTTCTGGACGAAGAGAACTCTGCATCTATCCGCAGAAACTGTAAAAGTTTATCCGAACTATGAGCCTGTCATCCGTTTTGCCCTGCTCGCGATGCAACACCGTGAAAGTCCGCTAGGCATCGTGCGTCGGGCGCGGGCGGGTGCGAGCCAGGATTTCCAACAGCTCCGCGACTATCGTGATGGCGACCCGCTTGCACGCATCGACTGGAAGGCATCCTCTCGCCGACAGACGCTGATCAGCCGTGACTATCAGGAACAGCGCAACCAGTCGATCGTCTTTCTGTTGGATACGGGCCGGCGGATGCGCGCGCTGGATGGAGGTGTCCCGCAGTTCGATCATATTCTTAATGCGATTTTATTGGTCGCTCATGTGGCCTTGCGACAAGGTGATCAAGTCGCGGTGAAATCATTTGGAGGAACGGATCGCTGGCTGCCGCCGATGAAGGGATCTCACGCGATGCCTGTTTTGCTGAATCATCTATACGATTATCAAACCACCCCTGCACCGAGTGATTTTTCCGGAGCTGTCGAACAATTGATGGCGCGCCAACGTCGGCGTTCGCTGGTGATTCTTCTCACGAACTTGCGCGGCGAAGATGGCAAGGAACTGGTGCCCGCCCTGCAGGTTTTAAAAACGCGGCATCTCGTGCTTCTCGCGAGCATGCGCGAGCGAGTGGTGGAAGACGCAGCGACCCAACCGGTGGATTCTTTTTCCACGGCACTCAAGTTTCTCGCGGCAGATCGATACATGCAAGAGCGCCGTGAAATTCTAGCAAACCTTGGCGCTCGCGGGATTTTGACACTGGATTCCACCGCACAGCAATTCGCCGTGGCATTGGCAAATTCGTATTTCGACATCAAATCGGCAGGTAGAATCTAACGGCGATATCACGCGATTGCGGTATGGCGATGTGGCCGATTTATGGCACTCTTCCTCTCGTAAGGGATAGCACAACAAAAGCCCCCCAAAGGGCCCACGGGCATCGGAATGGGATCCGATGCCCGTGGTCATTTTAAGCCTCAAGGTTTGGGGACTTTGGCGCGGGTTGATCCTGTTAGCGCTAGCTTCGAGTCCATTCGTCTTGAGTAAATGTCACTCGGTCTGTGGCGTTTTATTGAGCTTGGCCTTCGCGATTTCGATGACCATTGGCAATACGGAGATGCCGATGATTGCCAGAACGACAAGTTCGAAATGTTGTTTGATGATCGGGATATTTCCGAAAATCCAACCGCAGGGAACGAGCAGTCCCACCCAAAGACTGGCACCGATGACGTTGAAGAACATAAAACGCTTGTAGTCCATTTCTCCTGATCCGGCGACAAAGGGCGCGAATGTTCTCACGATGGGGACGAAGCGAGCGATGATGATGGTCTTGCCGCCATAGCGGACGAAGAACTCGTTGGTTTTCTCGATATGACTGGGCTTCACGATTTTCGGAAATTTCCGCATCACCCAACTGCCGAATTTACGGCCTATCCAGTAGTTCACCGTATCGCCGAGAATCGCTGCGACGAGTAGGATGACAGCGGCGATCCAGACGTTGAGATTTGATGACGGGTCTGCAGCGATTGCGCCGATGGCAAAAAGTAGTGAATCTCCGGGGAGAAAAGGTGTCACTACCAGACCGGTTTCGCAAAAGACGATTAGGAAGAGGAGTCCGTATACGAGTGTGCCGTGGGCGCAGGTAAAATCACGCAGGTGGTCCGGCAGATGCAGGAAGAGGTCGAGTATTTCTTTCATAGATTATAAGTGATGAGCTAACTGTGCTCTGGCCTTGGGTCTCGCGTTAGCAATTCCTGCATCGCAATCGCCGCTGGCTTACCTTCGTAGAGAATGCTGTAAACGGCGTCGATGATCGGAGTACGCACGCCGGCACGGCGGGCCACATCGTGGATCGATAGAGTGTTAGGAACTCCCTCGGCTACCATACCCAGCGCGGCGACCGCTTCTTCGAGAGTTTTTCCGCTGCCCAGTGCAAGGCCCACACGATGGTTGCGCGAGTGCTCTGAGAAGCAAGTCACAATCAAATCACCCACGCCCGATAGACCCGCGAAAGTTTCCATCCGCCCGCCTAAGGCCATGCCTAACCGCGTCATTTCCGAAAGGGCACGCGTTACCAAGGCCGCGACTGCATTGTCACCCAAACCGAGCCCGTGAGCCATTCCGGCTGCGATGGCATAGACGTTTTTCACCGCGCCACCGAACTCGATGCCTGCTAGATCGTCGCTCGTATAGGAGCGGAAATGCGGGAACGTGAACAGCTCTTGGAGTCGGACGGCCAGTGGAAGATCCTCTGAACCGATCACCGCACAAGTGGCAAGGCCGGTTGCAATTTCCTCCGCGTGATTGGGGCCAGACACTGCCGCAATGGGATTCTGCGGGAAAACTTCGCGCAGGATCTGACTCAGCCGGTCGCCCGTTTGCTTCTCGATTCCCTTGGCGCAAGAGACCAGAATCGTTGCCGGTGATAGACCCGCCGCAGCGAGAGCCCGTGCTGTTTCGCGGGTGGCGGATGTCGGCACGGCGAAGAAGATCAGCGGGTGGGAAAGGGAGTCGATTAGGCAGGCGGACGCATGGACATTTGCATCCAGCGTGATGTGGTGCAGGTAGTGTGGATTCCTGCGCTCGCGATTGATAACATCCGCCGTGCCGGCATCGCGACCTATCAGAACGATAGATTCCAACTTGGATTCCAGCAATTTTGCCATCGCCGTGCCGAACGAACCGGAGCCGATAATAGCAGCGGATGTGAAAGTGGGGTCAGCCATGAGTGGGTTTTGGCTTGCGGGTGAAACGGTGTTCAGTGCCGTTGCGCAGACGGGTGATATTGCCGCGATGCGCCCATATCGCGAGCAAGGCGATGATGAACGTGAGCGCTAACAGGGGCTTGTTCCACGTGCCATTCTGGATTTTCCCGTGAAACCACGAACCCCAAAGCGTCACCAGTGGCAGCACCCCTGCGGCGATGACGCTGGCCAGTGAGACGTAGCGAGTCGTTAGGAAGACGAGCAGCCAAATGACGATGAGAATCACAATCGCCGCAGGCATCAGTGCGATCAACACTCCGGCGGATGTTGCAATTCCTTTCCCGCCCTTGAAGCCGACCCATGGCGAGTAATTATGCCCAAGCACTGCGCACAAACCGGTGACGACTTGAAAGATTTGCGCTGTTAGTATCGGGAAATTCTGGGCATAGCCGGACAGACTCTTGATGACTATCGGGTTTTTCATCCCGTCGAAATGAATCAGCGAGATCGCGAGCACCACCGGGATGAAGCCCTTCAATGCATCGAGAAACAGGCAGGAAATCCCGTATTTTTTCCCGATCACCCGCAGCACATTCGTCGCACCAATATTGCCGGAACCGTGCTTAC
>JAYVNE010000226.1:0-26229 GCA_043758615.1 Akkermansiaceae bacterium | reverse complement strand
GGGTGTCCGCCCGATAGAAATCATTGATACGGAGTCTCGCATAGATGGATAATAACGAATCATCATCTTTCCGATAGATTCCAATCGTATTATCCGGGGCTGGATTGACACGATAAGTGTCCCGATCAAAATCCTGCAAGTAGTAGGCATCGCTGAGCAGGGTGAGATTCGTGTCCAGCCGCCAATCCGCGTGGTCAGGGAAGATCAGTTTTTGGCGGTGTTTTAAATCGAGCCGATAACGCTCCCGGTTCACACCCTCACGAGGCACGCCTGTGAGGTTTTCATCGGGCGCCTGATCATATAAGTAGTAGGCCTTGAATCCACTGATCTCTTCTTTGTTCTCTTGGCGGATATCCACAAGATCCAAGCCGGTGCCAACGCCACGGGTAGCTCGAAGGTCGATGTGCCAGCGAGAAAGCAGCCAGGCATCCTCATTTTCCCCGGTTTCTGGATTCAGTTTACCACCGAGCATCACGCCGTAGGTATTCAACAGGAACAGCCCCCAACCCGAGCGCGCACCGGGAAGCAAATGATAACCAAGCTCCGCGTTCAACGGCTGGCTTAAATAAGGTAGCCAGAAAACCGGAACATCCCCGGCATAGAGGCGCAGGTCATTGAAGACGACCTTGTCTCCCGGATAGATCGTGGTTTTTTTCGCGCGCACCCAGTAGTTAGGGTCCTGCTCGTCGTCGGTGGTAATGCCCGCGTTCTCACCGACAAAAACCATCTTCTTGCCCCGCTCCTCCGCAGTGAACTTCCCCGCTTCCATCAGAATAGGATCCAGCGATGCCCGCAGGCCGCTCGAATCTAAGAACTTCCGCTCGTAGAAATAAACCGCTCGGTCACCACGCTGCATCAGATTCCCCTGATAGACTATCACATCACCCACCAAAATCACCTTTTTCTCCTTCGTGTCGAGCAAGGCGCTATTGGAAAAAACCTCCAAGCCGCTGTCGCCCTCGATCCTAACCGGCCCACCGAGGTGGAACTGCCCGGTCGTTAGATCACCCGTGATGGTGCCGCCTTGGTTATTGATTTTGAGCTCCTTCGGCATCACCGGCGTGGCCGCAGCGGGTAAACCAAACGGGATCGCGGGCGCGGGCACCGGCGTGATTGTGTCCACTGCCGGCGCAGGTCCCTCCGGAGGAAGAACTTGAGTCTCCTGCGCGCCAAGCGGCAGGCATAACAGAGGAGAAATGATCCATGCGCCAAGTTTCAGCATCGGCGTGATAAGAGAACCCCCGCCCGATGAAGTAAAGGGCGAAAGGTGACGGATGTTTTGGTGAAAATCCGTTTTGCTCATGAAATTTTTTGCCCCATGTTGCCTCATGCAACCTATTCAAAGGGCAGCGATCATCGGAGTGACGGGGTTTCTAGGCCACGGCTTGCCCGCACGGCTCGCGGAAACCGGCGTCAAGACCACCGGCATCAGTCGCTCGGACTCCGGCACCGTCTCCGGTGTGGATCGTTGGCAAACCCCCGCAAACCTCGATCTTTCCGGCCACCACGCCGTGATCAATCTCGCGGGCGAACCCATCGACCAACGCTGGTCAGAAAAAACCCGCCGCAGTTTTCACGAAAGCCGCGTCGGCCTCACTCGCCAAGTGGTGGAAGCCATCCGCAAACTCCCCGCCGACGCACGACCCCAGGTGCTGGTGAATGCCTCCGCTATCGGCATCTACGGCGATCGCGGAGATGAAATCCTCACCGAATCCTCGGCGCTCGGCAGCGGCTATCTAGCGGATCTTTGCAGCGACTGGGAGGAAGCCGCGCTGGAAGCGGAAGCACTCGGCGTCCGCGTCGTGCGGATGCGGATCGGCATCGTCTTGGGCCGCGATGGCTCGGCCTTCAAAAAGCTCCTGCTCGTTTTTAAATCCGGCATCGGCGGCAGACTCGGCACCGGCCAGCAATGGATGCCATGGATTCACCTCGACGATCTCCACGCCGCGATCCTGCACAGCCTCTTTTCCGAAACCCTAACCGGTCCCGTCAACGGCACCGCCCCCACCCCCGAGCGCAACTGCGATTTCACGAAAAAACTCGCCGCCGCCCTCCACCGACCCGCGATTTTCCCCGTGCCCGGATTCGCCCTGAAACTCGCGCTCGGCGGCTTCGGCGGTGCGCTACTAGCAGGCCAACGCGCGCTTCCCTCCGCCCTCCAAGCCGATGGCCTCCGCTTCAAGTTTCCGACTCTGGAAGCCGCGCTAGCAGATTTGATTCGATAGGCCGAATTCTGGACCCGTTAGAATCAAGGCCCGTCGCGCTTCTCCTCCGCCACCTTCGTCGAGGGCACCACTTTGATCTCTCGGTAAGTGGATCGCGCCTTTCTCGCCAGCAGTTCATCCGCCCTCTCTAAAATCGCGTTGCGGCAAAAATCCTTGAAGCTTTCCGCATTCAC
This sequence comes from Akkermansiaceae bacterium, assembly GCA_043758615.1. GTDB lineage: Bacteria > Verrucomicrobiota > Verrucomicrobiia > Verrucomicrobiales > Akkermansiaceae > Luteolibacter. The sequence goes on along the minus strand of JAYVNE010000226.1, from coordinate 23,831 downwards.
AATCCGGCTTGCCCGGTCCGCTCTGTTAAACTCGTCCTCCGTTAGGAAAATCATGTTCCACGGCGGCGAGTCCGGCTTGTCCAGCTTCTGACGGTGTTCCTCTTGTTCGATTGCATTGATCACGTCCTTCTTAAATTTTGCCGAACCCTTGCCGTTTGGCACCAGGTATTGCCGAATCGAGTTCTCTTTGTAACCCGTCTGCTTCGATAGCCAGACCTTGGGCTGTTTCAGCCCGAGTTTTGCGAGACGTTGGATCAAGTCCTCATTGGAAATCACCGCCGTATCATAGACGAAGTCGTTTCTGGCGCGAATTGAAAATGAATCGACAAAATTTATCAAAATCGACATAACATAGGCGAGTTGGACACGCCATGCCACGCCCCAGTGATCATCCTCTGCATCCCTCCCGGATTCACCCCGTCTCATTGGGAGATCCGTTTCTCAATAAGGACCAAAAATGTGTGATTCAGGAAATGGCTGACGAGCACGGCTGTTCGCCTGCGGAGCTGATGGCCCGACTTCTGGATGATGTCAGCACCGAAATTATCGAAAGCAAAAATCATAAAATCTAGACAAATTGAATATAAAATTTCACGTTTGATGGAGAGAGCAAGGCCGCATGACAGGCCGCTTTTCACGACTCCATCACCCACCTCGCATGAGCGACCCCAACCTCTCCTCCTTCATCTGGTCTGTCGCCGATTTGCTGCGCGGCGATTACACGCAATCCGACTACGGAAAAGTCATCCTCCCGTTCTGTGTGCTGCGCCGCCTCGATTGCGCTCTGGAGTCCACCAAGTCCGCCGTCCTTGCTGAGAAGGTCAAACGTGAAGCTGCCCGTCTTCAGCCGGAGTCCTTCCTCCTGAAGAAATCCGGCCAGTTTTTTTACAACACCTCACCGCTCGACCTGAAAAAGCTGATGGGCGATCAGGATCATATCGGAGAAAATCTCCGTTCCTACATTCAGGCTTTCTCGCCCGCTGTCCGCGACATTTTCGAGAGCTTCGAATTCCACACCCAGATCGACAAGCTCGCCAAGTCGGGGCTGCTCTATCTCGTCACGGAAAAATTCGCATCCATCGATCTCCATCCGCAGTTCGTCAGCAACGCCCAGATGGGCACGGTTTTTGAGGAACTCATCCGTAAATTCGCCGAAGCATCCAACGCAACTGCTGGTGAGCACTTCACGCCGCGCGAGGTCATCCGGTTGATGGTGAACCTCCTCTTCATCGAGGATGATGTGATTCTTTCAAAACCTGGCGTGGTTCGCTCCCTTTACGATCCGACTGCTGGCACCGGCGGCATGTTGAGTGTGGCTGATGAACACCTCATCGATCACAATCCCGACGCCCGTCTCGTCATGTATGGTCAGGAAATCAATGCTGAATCCTACGCCATCTGCAAGGCGGACATGCTCATCAAGGGTCAGGATATTTCTAACATCATCTTCGGCAACACGCTTTCTAACGACGGCCTGTCTGGAAAAGTCTTCGATTACATGCTCTCCAATCCGCCCTTCGGCGTAGAGTGGAAGAAGATCGAAAAGGAAATCCGCAAGGAAGCGGAGCAGATGGGCCACAACGGCCGCTTCGGTCCCGGCCTGCCACGGGTGAGTGATGGCTCGCTGTTGTTTCTCCTCCACCTCATTTCGAAAATGCGGCCGGCCGTCGATGGAGGCAGTCGCTTCGGCATCGTGCTCAATGGCTCGCCGCTGTTCACCGGCGGCGCGGGTTCCGGCGAGAGCGAAATCCGCCGCTACGTGTTAGAAAACGACCTCGTCGAAGCCATCATCGGCCTGCCGACCGACATGTTCTACAACACCGGCATCAGCACCTACGTCTGGATTGTCAGCAACCGGAAGCCCAAGGCGCGGAAAGGGAAACTCCAGCTTATCGACGCCAGTGGCTTCTGGCAGAAAATGCGCAAAAGCCTCGGCAGCAAGCGCAAGGAACTCAGCCCCGCGCACATCGAGGACATCACGAAGATTTTCGGGAAATTCAAGGAAATCACCCGCGAGGGCGTGCCTATCAGCCGGATCTTCAAGAACGAGGATTTCGGCTACCGCACCATTACCGTCGAGCGACCGTTGCGCGATGAGAAGGGGAAAATCCTCCTCGGCGAAAAGGGCAAACTCAAGGGCAAGCCCCAGCCGGATTCCTCCCTGCGCGATACCGAAAACGTCCCACTCAGCGAGGACGTGGAAACTTATTTCAAGCGCGAGGTCCTGCCCCACGCCCCGGACGCGTGGATCGATCACGACAAAACGAAGACCGGCTACGAAATCCCCTTCAACCGCCACTTCTACGTCTTTACCCCACCCCGCTCGCTCGAAGTGATTGATGCCGAGCTCAAGACCGTCACCGACCGGATTCTAACAATGATCGGAGGCCTCACGAAATGAGATCTAACCGTGGCGGCGGATTCCATCCGCCAAGCCCCATTTTCTTTTTGGCATGGCGGATGGGATCCGCCGCCACGACTCCCACCCGCATTCTACGCCAACGGCGTTATCTCCCAAAGCCCAGGGTTGGAGTGAGGCACGAATCCCTACCCTGGGACACAATCTCCCATCCTATGCAACCCCAACGGGGTTGTGTCCGTATGCAACGCCCGTCCGCCAGGACACAACCCCGTTGGGGTTGGGATCGTTCGCTCGATTTACCCAGGGTAGGCCGGCATACCGCCGTCCAACCCTGGGCTGTGAGACAAATCCCCGTTGGGGAAAAAGATCTTCGTATCCCAACGGGATTCCGTCCCAAAGCGAAGGGTTGGCTGTATCCAGCCTACCCTGGAAAGGGTTGGCGGTATTCCACCTACCCTAGAACACGCCACCCCACCCATTCCAACCCCACCGGGGTTGTGTCCGTATTTCACGCCCGTCCACCGAAACAAATCCCCGTTGGGGAAAAAGAGGGGCTCAACCCGAATTCAATCGTCCCATGAGCTTCCCTCGCTACCCGAAATACAAGCCCAGCGGCGTGGAGTGGCTGGGGGACGTGCCGGAGGGGTGGGAGGTGGCACCTGCCAAATACTGGATCAAATCCGCTTCGGGAGGAACCTCCATCAAAGGTCAGTGCGCCAATGAAGCAGTCGAAAATTTATATCCTGGATTCAGCGCATCCGGCCAAGACATCTGGCTCGAAACTTACGACTTCAATATTCCGGGAGTCGTGCTCAGTGCTGTAGGAGCGCGTTGCGGGAAAACTTTTAAAGCTGATGGCTCGTGGGGAGTAGTGGCAAACACTCACTGCCTTTTTCCAACGAAAGAATCAGATCGCGATTTTATTTGGTATCTTACCAACCAAGAAGACTGGTGGGAAAAAGGCGGAAGTGCTCAACCATTCGTTAAAGTGAGCGACACACTCGCCCGGAAATCGGTCTTCCCCCCACTCCCCGAACAAACCGCCATCGCCGCATTCCTCGACCGTGAAACCGCGAAGATTGATGAGCTGGTGGCGGAGCAGCGGCTGCTGATGGAACTTCTGAAGGAAAAGCGCCAAGCGGTCATCTCCCACGCCGTCACTCAAGGTCTCAACCCCCACGCCCCTATGAAGCTCTCCGGCGTCGAATGGCTCGGGGATGTGCCGGGGCATTGGGAGGTGAAGAAGGTTAAATTCGTTACTGCCAGCGTGAAAGCGGGTCCCTTTGGTTCGGCATTAACCAAGGACGTATACGTAAGTTCGGGATTTCGCGTTTACGGGCAAGAACAGGTCATCCCAAATGATTTCACAATTGGCGACTACTTCATCACTCCTCAAAAATACGAAGAACTGCTCCAATACAGCGTATTGCCTGGTGACATCTTAATCAGTTGTGTGGGAACTTTTGGTAAGATCGCCATTGTCCCCCGCAACATCGAACCGGGAATTATCAATCCCCGGCTTATTCGCATGAGGTGTTCTCAAGTAATCATGACTGAGTATCTGGTCGAAGTGATGCGGAGCAACGTTACGTTTGAGCAACTTTCCTCATTCACTCGCGGAGGAACAATGGATGTAATCAATATCGGCACCCTTAGTGAGATATTTCTAACGTTGCCACCCATGACAGAACAGCACGAACTGCTAGAATTCATTCAAAGCGAAACTGCCAAGTTAAACACCCTCACCCTCGAAGCCCAGCGCGCTATCGACCTGTTGCAGGAGCGGCGGACGGCTCTGATTTCCGCCGCCGTCACCGGGCAGATCGACGTGCGCCACACCTGAGACCATGAAACCCGCCCCGGCATCCGCAAGTCCCCGGACACAACCCCGTTGGGGTTGGAATGATATGGGGGCGAATCCCCGGGGTAGGGATTCGTCCCTCACCCCAACCCCGGGCTGTTGGACAGATCCCCGTTGGGGAAAGCAGTTGCCACCATTCTCCGAATCCCAACGGTATTCTGTTCCAGAGCGAAGGGACGCAATCCCGTTGGGACACGAATGGCTTTTTCCCCAAAGGGGAAAACAAACGCTGCCACTCCCCGAATCCCAAGTGGACAATGTTTCTTCGCTTTGGGACGGAATCCTGTTGGGATATGGATGCTTTTTTCCCCAACGGGGATCTGTCCCAAAGCCCAGGGTTGCGAGGGACGAGCTACCCTGGGTAGGATCCAAATTATATTCCAACCCCAACGGGGTTGTGTCCTCTTCATCCGCCTCGCCATGCCCCAATCCTTATCCGTGGTTTACCTGCATCTCGTTTTTTCCACGAAAGAACGTCTGCCCCTCCTCCGCGATCCGGTCATCCGCGGGGAAATGCACGCATGGCTTGGCAGCGCTTCGGGAGAACTTGGCTGCCCGTCCATCCTCGTCGGCGGCGTGGAGGATCATGTCCATATCCTTGCCCGCCATGGCCGGACAATTTCCCAAGCGGACTGGGTCAAGGAACTCAAACGTACTTCATCGTTGTGGATCAAAGCACGCCATCCGGCGGCCAAGGAATTCGCCTGGCAATCCGGGTATGGCGTTTTTTCCGTTAGTGCCTCCAACCTTGTTGCCGTCCGCGATTACGTCGCGCGACAGGAGGAGCATCACAGGAAATGGAGCTTCCAGGATGAATACCGGATGCTTCTCGAAAAACACGAGGAAGCGTGGGACGAGCGTTACGTCTGGGATTGAACAGGATAGCCGTTTCATCCGCGCACCCAGAGGACACAACCCCGTTGGGGTTGAATGGGATGTGGTTTGCCTACCCAGGGTAGAGGTTCGTTCCTTACCTCAACCCTGGGCTTTGGGACAGATCCCCGTTGGGGAAAACAGATGCCACCTTTCTCCGAATCCTAATGGGATTTTATTCCAAAGCTTCGGGACGGAATCTCGTTGGGATACGAAAATCTTTTTCCCCAACGGGGATCTGTCCCAAAGCCCGGGGTTGGACGACGTCACGTCGGCCTACCCTGGGATTTCCGAAACCAAACATCCAACCCCAACGGGGTTGTGTCCGGGAACCCGCTGCGCTGCCGCCAAACCGTTCTAACCTCCCCATGAGCCTCCATCACGAAATCAGTTTCGAAAACGAGATCTGCAACCATCTTGCGAATCACGGATGGCTCTATGCCGAGGGCGATGCCGCGAACTACGATCGCAAACGCGCGTTGTTCCCACCGGATGTGTTAGCCTGGGTTCAGGAAACCCAAGTGAAGGCCTGGGAAACACTCGTAAAAAACCACGGTGCGAACGCCGGAGAAACTCTGCTTGCCCGCCTCCGCGACCAGATCGACCAACGTGGCACACTTGATGTCCTGCGCCAGGGCATCGAGATGTTAGGTTTAAAACAACCGCTCAAGCTGGCGGAATTCAAACCCGCGCTCGGGCTCAACGCGGACATCCTCGCCCGCTACGCCGCGAACCGGTTGCGCGTCATTCGCCAGGTTCGTTATTCGGTTAGCTGCGAGAACAGCATCGACCTCGTGCTTTTCCTCAACGGCCTGCCTGTCGCCACGGTGGAGCTGAAAACAGATTTCACCCAGAGCATTGGCGACGCGATCGACCAATACCGCTTCGACCGCCAGCCGCAGCCGAAAGGTCAGGCAGCCGAGCCGCTTCTATCATTTCCTAACGGTGCGCTGGTCCACTTCGCCGTGAGCAACAGCGAAGTGGCGATGGTGACGAAGCTCCAGGGAGCGGCCACCGTTTTCCTGCCCTTCAACCAAGGCAACGAAGGCGGCGCGGGAAATCCGGTGAATCCTAACGGCGGCCACCGCACCGCCTATCTCTGGGAACAGGTGTGGGCGCGAGAGAGTTGGTTAGAAATTCTCGGACGCTATCTGATCGCCAAGAAGGACAAGAAGAAGCGGATCGAGAACATCATTTTTCCGCGTTTCCATCAGCTCGACGTGACGCGGAACCTGAACCGCTCAGTGCTCGCCGCTGGAGCGGGCGGGAAGCATCTCGTCCAGCACTCAGCGGGATCGGGTAAAACGAATTCCATCGCGTGGACGGCGCATTTTCTAGCGGATCTGCACGATGCCTCCGGAAAGAAAATTTTCGATACTGTGCTGGTGGTTTCCGACCGGACGGTGATCGACACCCAGCTTCAAGAAGCGATCTTCGATTTCGAACGCACCACCGGCGTGGTCGCGACGATCAAGGGCAAGTCTGGCAGTAAGAGCAAGGAACTGGCGGAATCGTTAGACGGAAAAAAGAAGATCGTCGTCTGCACGATCCAGACCTTCCCCGCCATGCACAAGGCGATGCAGAAACTGACCACGCAGGGCAAGCGTTTCGCCGTCATCGCGGACGAGGCGCACAGTTCGCAAACCGGGGAGGCCGCGGCGAAGCTGAAGGAGCTTCTAACACCCGAAGAGTTCGCGGCGTTAAATGACGGTGGAGAAGTCAGCATGGATGACGTGCTCGCCGCCACCATGTCCGCGCGCGCGGCGGAGACCGGTATCACTTACATCGCCTTCACCGCCACACCAAAGACCAAGACGCTGGAGCTTTTCGGAACCCGCCCGGATCCCACGCAGCCCGCCGGTGAGGGAAATCTGCCAACCGCATTTCATGTCTATTCGATGCGGCAGGCGATTGAGGAAAAGTTCATCCTCGATGTGTTGCAGAATTACACGCCCTACAAGCTGGCGTTTAAGCTCGCCCACGAGGGCAAGGGTTACGACGAGAAGACGGTGGAGCGCAGCGCCGCGATGAAGGGCATTATGAGCTGGGTGCGGCTACATCCCTACAACATCGCGCAGAAGGTGCAGACAGTGGTGGAGCATTTCCGCCGCTACGTTTCTCCACTGCTAGACGGCAGGGCCAAGGCGATGGTGGTAGTGGCCAGTCGAGTCGAGGCGGTGCGCTGGCAGCTCGCGATGCGGCACTACATCCAGGAACAGGGCTATCAGATCGGCACGCTCGTCGCGTTTTCTGGTGAGGTGAATGACAAGGAATCCGGCCCGGACGGTTTCACGGAACTGAGCAAATCGCTTAATCCGCAGCTTAAGGGCAGCGACATCCGCGAGGCGTTCAAGGGCGTGGAGTATCAGATTTTGTTAGTGGCCAACAAGTTTCAGACTGGCTTCGACCAACCGCTGCTCTGCGGCATGTATGTGGACAAGCGGCTGGCCGGCATCCAGGCGGTGCAGACCCTTTCGCGACTGAACCGCGCCTATCCCGGCAAAGAGACAACGTACGTGTTAGATTTTGTGAATGATCCGGAGGAAGTGCTCGCCGCTTTCAAAACCTATCACACCACCGCCGAGCTCTCCGCCACCACCGATCCAAATCTCGTTTTCAACCTCCGCGCCAAGCTGGACTCCGCCGGGCATTATGATGATTTCGAAGTGGATCGGGTGGTGGAAGTCGAACTGAAGCTCGGTGCCACGCAGGGCGAATTGCTGAAAGCGCTGGAGCCCGTGGTGGACCGCCTGACGAAACGCTACAAGGCGGCGCAGGAAGCATTGAAGATCGCGAGGGAGAAGAAGGATGAAAATGGTATCACCGCCTCGCAAAACGAACTGAGTGCACTGGTTTTATTTAAAGGCGACATGGGCGCGTTCGCCCGGCTTTACACGTTCCTCTCACAGATTTTCGACTACGGTAACACGGACATCGAGAAACGTTCGATTTTCTACAAGGCACTGCTACCTCTGCTAGAATTCGGCCGCGAGCGCGAGGGTATTGATCTATCAAAAGTCGTCCTAACGCGCCACAGGCTCATCAATCAAGGCAAGCAACCGATGCCGCTTTCGGCAGGCGAGGCACCCAAGCTCGCCCCGCTCACCGAAGCTGGCAGCGGCAGCGTACAGGACAAAGAGAAAGCCTATATGAGCGAGCTCATCGAAAAACTAAATGAGCTCTTCGGTGCCAACACTACCGAGCAGGATCAGTTGAGCTTCGTCCACACCCTGCGCGGGAAAATGCTGGAATCCGAGGTCCTGAGAAAGCAAGCGGTGAACAACAGCAAGGAACAGTTCGCCAACTCGCCCGACCTGAAAAAGGAAATGATGAATGCCATCATGGAAGCTTTAGATGCTCACGGATCGATGAGCGCCGATGTCCTAAACTCACCCACCAAGCAGAATGGCATCATCTCCTTCTTACTCTATCAATACCGCCTGTGGGAAACGCTGCGCGGCGTGGCGTAATAATCAACGTTCTCCGCTTTGAGAAATGCGATAGACGCGTGGAAATTCTGGTTCAACGCAGCGACCCGTTGCTGCGAGACGCAGCAACTACGACCCTCACCCCAGCGCGGAATCGACTGCTGCTTTCACTGCGGCCACGTGGGCGGCGACTCGGGATTCGAGGGCGGCGTGGCTGGGTGTTTCGAAAGTGAATGACAGCGGGCAGCCTTGTTTTGCTAGATAAATCGCTTCCGGCCAGCCTTCGGGGACGTCGGGCTCGGCGGCGTGATAGATCCAGCCGGGCTCGCGGGATTCGTGGCCATCGATCTCTGGACCCGGCTCTGGCAGAAACCACGAACCCGTCGCGGCGATGATTTTATGGGCGCGTTCAGGGTCGTCTTCTCCCAGATTGATTTCATAAAAATAGAAGCCCGTGCTTTCCCAATCTTCATGCAGCGAGATAAACAAATCGGGCGCGCACCGTGCCGTCAGCCAAGCGCTGTGAGCCGCGACTTCCGCCGTGCTGCGGACCCAGTAATCGCGGTTCAGATCGACTTGCTGGGCGTTTTCCCGGCACCTCGCAGCGAGGCCGGAGGGATTGAGCGCCGGGCAGATCATCCAATGAAACTTCGACTCGAAAAACCCACTTCGTAGCAGCTCTAACAACGCGAGTGGCCCAGCGGGTTCGTCGCCATGGATTCCGGCTGATAGATAAACCCGAGGCCCGTCCGCCGGCCGCTCCCACGCCATCAGCGGGCCGTCTTCTAACTCCGTTAGCAGTTGAGGGAGAAATCCCGCTGCCTCCGCCTCACGGGCGAAGGTGTGCGAAAATTCAGGCCATTGAAAATCGGCGCTCATCGCGGAAAGCATGCGTGGCCCAATCGCAGCAAGCAATTCCAAGCTTATTGGAAAAGCTCTTTGAAAAATGCCTGCATCGCCACCCACGAACGACGGTCGGCGACTTCCTGATAGGCAGCTCCCTTCGTAACGTCATCGCCCGCTTCCTTCTGAGAGAAACTGTGGACCGCACCGCTGTAGAGCACGACTTGCCAGTCCGCCTTGGCTTCTGTTAGTTCTGTTTCCAAAGCCGCCACTTCCGCCGCAGGGGCGTAAGGGTCCGCGGCACCGTGGAGGACGAGGATTTTTGCGGGGATGGCCCCTATTTTCGCCTGCATGTCAGGCACCGCTGCTAGACCACCGTGGAAGGAAACTACGCCCTTCACGTTCGCGCCGGAGCGGGCGAGCTCGAGTACGCCGGTGCCGCCGAAGCAGTAACCGATAGCCGCGATTTTGGCCGCGTCCGTGTGTTCGTCGGCTTTGAGAATCTCCAGCGCTGCATCGATCCGGGAGCGAAACAGCGCGCGATCCGCCTTGTATTTTCCCGCTTCTTTACCCGCTTCCGGCGGCACCGGGCGAATCCCTTGGCCATAAATATCTGCGGCGAAGACATTGTATCCCAATTCCGCGAGCATGCGGCTGCGGCGCTTTTCGTATTCCGTGAGGCCAGTCCATTGGTGGATGACGAGCACTGCCGGGCGCTTGCCCGAGATGGCGTCATCATAAACGTGAAAGCCCTCAAGAACCGCATCGCCCTGTTTGTAGATCACGGATTTTTCCACCAGCGCGGCGTGAGAGGCGGTCGCCAAAAATGAGAGGGTGAGCAGATGGATCAGGATTTTCATGTTCTTTATCAAAGCGCGAATCCCCCTGGAGTCAAACCGGGATTGAGCTGTTTAACAGCGTTGACGCCAGAAACTTTTCTGTTCAGTTTCCCTGCGTTATCCGTTTCAGGAACCTCAACATATCATCCAATGACCCTCATTCGTCGTTTTTTCTCGATCGCCCTCGCGGCCTCACTCGCCACCATGGCCTTTGCACAGGACGCCAAGCTCAACATCGCCACGGTAGATATGCAGGAGCTTTTTAAGCAGTATTACCGCACCAACGAGGCGCAGAAGCAGATCAACATTGAGCGCGCCCGGATCAACAAGGACAACAACGAGCGCCTCGCCCGTATCCGCGAGTTGGAAGGAACTCTCGCCGCCCTCCGCAAACAACTCGAAGATCCTTCCCTCGCTGATTCCAAGAAACAAACTCTCTTCAAGGACTGGCAAACGCAACAGCAGGAAGGCATCGCCCTCGACCGCGAGCGTCGCGAATTCCTCCAACGCCGCAACCAAGCGCTCAACGAGAAAATGGTGCAACGCATGAAGGGCATCCTTGAGGAAATCCGCAAGATCGTGGAAGAAAAGGCGAAGAAGGACAATTTCGACTACGTTTTCGACAAGTCCGGCCTCAGCACCTCGCAGGTTCCTTTCCTCCTCTACACCAAGGACGCTACCGACATCACCGCCGGTATTCTCAAGGACCTGAACAAGGACGCTCCTGCCGAATCCCTGCCAAATCCGAGCGATCCTGCTCCGGAAATCCCGGGTTCCAATCCAGTTCCTGCTCCAGAGAGCACGGAACCACCAGCAGGCAAGTAATCCTCCCCTCACCTCCTTCCTTTTCCTGAGTTGGCATTTGCCCTCACGCTTTCCGAGCTCGCCCAGTGGGTCGATGGTGACATCGTCCGGGGCGGGCTCGATTTGTCTCTGACTGGGATGGCCGCGCTCGATGCCGCCACGCCGCACGATGTGAGTTTCCTCGGAAATGAGAAATATTACCCGCAGTTTCTCGCCACCAAGGCCGCCGCTGTCATCGTTCCGCGCGGAGTGAGCACCGGCCCGGATAGCACCGCGCTGATCGCTGTCGATAATCCATCGCTCGCTTTTGCGGTTGTCGTCCGCCACTTCGCCGCCGCCACGCGGAAATTCTTACCCGGCGTGCATCCCCGTGCCTTTGTCGATCCCTCGGCCACTCTCGATCCTACAAAAACCCGGGTGCATGCCGGTGCCGTGGTCATGGCAGGCGCCACCATCGGCGATGGATCGGACATCGGACCCAATAGTGTCATTGGAGACGACGTCACCATCGGCAAGGACTGTCGAGTCATGGCAAATGTCTCCATTCGTGAGCGCTGCGTGATCGGCGATCGCGTCACTTTACAACCCGGTGTGGTCATCGGTTCCGATGGTTACGGCTACGAGTTTTCGGGTGGCCGCCACGTCAAGCTTGACCAAGTCGGGATCGTTGAAATCCACGACGATGTAGAAATCGGCGCAAACACCACCATCGACCGCGCCCGTTTTGGGAAAACCGTCATCGGCGAAGGGACAAAAATCGATAACCTCGTCCAGATCGGCCATAATGTCGTGATGGGAAAACACTGCCTAATCATCGCCCAAGTCGGCCTTTCCGGCAGCTCGCACTACGGCGATCACGTCACCATCGGCGGCCAAGCCGGGGTGGGAGGCCACGTGACGATAGGTTCCAATGTCATGCTCGCCGCCCGCAGTGGAGTGACCACTAGCCTCCCCGCTGATACCATTTACGCGGGGAAACCCGCCCAGCCGTTCCGCGACGAGATGAAGCTCCAAGCCCACGTCCGACGTCTGCCTAAGCTGATCGCCCGGGTCAAGGCCCTCGAAGCCGCGCTGGAAAGCTTGTAAACGAAGTCATTCCTTGGACTGCGTGCAGCCTGCTGCCGCTTTGGCCGAGACAGCCTGCTGTCGGGCCGCGTGGTGGGGTGGAGGTTTTTTGTGAATTCAGGCTACCAGTCCACGGACTGTTAGCGGGCCGCTACCAGATCATAGCCGCGCCAGTCGCCGATGGTGACTTGCGCGAATTCGCCGACGGGGATGGATTCGTCCACCATGACGGAGCCGTCGATTTCCGGGGCATCCCACTCGGTGCGGGCGACGCCGGGTTGCTCGACTAACACGCGGACGGCTTTGCCGACTTGCGCTTGGTTCGTTTCCGAGGCGATGCGCTGGAGAGCGGACATGGCGCGGGACCAGCGGCTCTTGCGAGTGGCGTGGTGGAGTTGACCGTCCATCTTGTGGGCGCGAGTTCCCTCTTCTTTCGAGTATTGAAAAACTCCGGCGCGCTCGAAACGGAACTCTTCAATAAAATCTAACAATTCTTGAAAATCTTCTTCAGTCTCACCGGGGAAGCCTACGATGAACGTCGTACGAATCCCGAGGCCGGGGATGCCAGCTCTCATGCGGCGGAGCAAATCGCGGATGTAATCGCCGCTGGTCACGCGCTTCATCGCGGTGAGCATTCTATCAGAAATATGTTGGAGTGGGATATCCACGTATTTCGCGACTTTATCGCACTCCGCGATGGTGGTGATGAGCTCGTCTGACCAATGCGCGGGGTGGGTGTAGAGTAGGCGGACCCAGAAATCTCCCTCGATGGTGTTGATCTGGCGGAGCAGGGTGCAGAGCGATTCTCCGCGAGTGGAATCGACGGGTGAGCTGGGCGTTGGGCGCTTGCCTTCCCAGTTGTCCATGCCGAAGTAAGTGGTGTCTTGGGAGATGAGGTTGATTTCCTTCACTCCAGATTTCACCAGCGCCTCGACCTCGCGGAAGACGGAATCCTGAGTGCGCGAACGATGCATGCCGCGGATCGTCGGGATGATGCAAAAGGTGCAGGTGTGGTTGCAGCCCTCCGCGATTTTCACGTAGGCAAAATGATCGGGCGTGAGGCGGAAACGTGGGGTGGTGTAGTCCGGCACGTATTGCGGCTTGAGGGTGACGAAGTCGCGTGGATCATCCGTGGCGGACGGGCCTTCGGTTTTTTGAACCTCGGCGTCGTTCTTCTTTCCTAGCAGATTCTCGATGATCGGGGCGACCTTCGTGATCTGGTCGAGGCCGATGAAGGCGTCCACCTCGGGCATGATGCCGGGGAGGTCTTTCGCAAAACGTTGTGATAGACAGCCGGCGACGATGATTTTTTGGCGGGCGCGGTCTGGGTCATCGGTGCGGTCTTTCACCGCGCCGAAGATGGCGTCGATGGATTCCTGTTTCGCCATATCGATGAACGAACAGGTGTTGATGATGAGGACGTCCGCGAGCTCGGGATCTGGTGTTAGAGACATACCGGCCTGTGCGAGGTGACCGATCATGACTTCCGAGTCGATGAGGTTTTTCGCGCAACCGAGTGAGATGAGGCCTACAGTGGTGGACATTCTGGAAAGATTTGAAATTTGAGATCTCAGATTTGAGATTTAATATTGCGGCGGCAGGATGAGTTCGTCACCGACTTGGGGCTTGATCGGTCCGTAGCCTGGGAGCGGATTGGCGATCGCACCATCAGGAGAAATATCAGAAACTTTCAATTGGCCGAGGATTCCTGTTTTGCGGCGGATGGCGAGAGTGGTGCCGACTTGCACTTGTTCAGGCATGAGGATGTCAAAAGTAACGAAACCCCCGTATTGAGCGTCTTCCACGTATTCTTTCACACGGCCCATCAGCAGTGCCTCGCTGATCAAGCGCGCGCGGCGGAGTTCGCTATCCGTGCTTTCGAGTTTTTTCTGATCCATTAGGACTTCCTCACTGTCCGCCAGCTTGCTATCGCGCTTGGTTTTTTCGTCTTCGAGTTTTTGGATGGCGGCTTTTCCAGCTTCCATCTGGGCTTTCATCGCTTCGATTTCTGCGGCGTTACTCGCGGAAGTGGGAACGGAGGAAGGGGCGTTGCGGAGGGTTTGCATTTGCCGCTCCAGCGCGAGCTTGTCCTGCTCGGCGCGAAGCTCATCGACTTGCGATTTGAGACGGGCGATTTCATCCGGCGAGGTGTGTTTCACATTGGTGTTCATGCCCTGCCATGAGACCGCGAGTGCGCCAAGCAACAGCGCCACCGTCGCGCCAAGGAGAAGTTTCATCGTGTCCATGTGCGGGACGTTGGCTGGACGCAGCGCGGATGTCAACGCGGGTAAAACGGTGCATTCCGTGCGATCACCTGCTATTGGCCGCCCTGCTGTCGCTTGAGGTCCTTTTGCACGGATTCCGGCAGCGGGTTACTGCTCATCCACGCTTGGGCAGAGGCGGGATCGCGTTCCAGCCATGAGCCGATCGCACGGCGATACATTTGATTACGCTGGCCTTCATCGGTGATGCGGGCGATCTGGCTGGCCGCGATGGAGGGATCGCTCCCAAACGAATGCCAAATGACGCTTTGTATCACCTTGTCGGTCACATCATTCGGGTGTTGATCGAGCATGGAGACAGCCGCCTTAGGATTTTCCACTGCCATGCTGGCGACCAATCCGCGCAGGGCATTGCTGCGGTTTTCCCCGGCGGGAAGCGCGGCGTATGAGCTCAAGGCGGCCGGCTCATCTTTCTGCGCCCACGTCGAATAAACATCGTCCATCCGGCGTTTCGCCGCTTCACCAGGATTGGCGAGCAACCATGAAGCCGTGCCCGCCGGATCAGATTCGGCCAGGGTTTCCGCGCTACGCATCATGGCACCATTTTTCAAAGAATCATCAGTTAAGCCAGAAATCCATGCTCGGGTGGCTGCGGCTCCCTGCTGTAAAAGATGGGGCATAAACGCGTCCAAGCCTTTTGCACGTTCCTCGCTGCGCGGCATGCTGGCGAGCAGCTCGGTAGCCCGCGCGGGATCAGATGCCGCGATGGCACGGATGATTCCGGCGAGGTAGGGATTGGCCCCGTCACCGGCAAAATTCGATTGCGCCCAGCGGATCGCCGATTCGGGATCGGCGGACGCCCAGGTGGTTAGAATCGTGTCTGTCGCGAATCCATCTTGGGTATTTGCCTTCGCGTAAGCCAGCGCGGCGGTCGGGTCCGCGCCTGCCCATGCGGAAAGCAACAGTCCGTATTCACCCATCCGCTCATCGGTGAGACCCATCCCTCGGAAATGAGCGACCGCCCCTTCGAAATCGCTCGGGCCAAGCTGATCGATGTAAGCGAGCAGTGCGCGATTCCGATCCAGCGCGTTCTCGCCGCGCATGATCAAGTCGAGTTTCGCCAAGCGCTCGGAAGAATTCATTGCCGATGAGCGCTCGGCGCGGGACGAGCGGGAGGATTTTCCACCCTCTGCACTTGCGCCGGTGGCAGTTGAGGACGACCTAGAAACCCGCATTTTATCCAAACCGTCTTGAAATCCGACCACTGGGCCCGACGAAGTTACCCGGCCCGCCATAAAGCCACCCACGCCGATCAAAAGGATGCCGGCCAGTGTCGTAGTGGTGTTTGTTTTCATAAAATAATTTCAAAGGAGATTACCTCTTAAACATCCGAGCATCGGGAAATTCGGTAAACGCAAACGCGCCATACGTTAGATCAGCGTTCTAAAATTTCGACTTCGTAGCCATCCGGATCAGTGACGAAAGCCATTTTCCGTGAACCCGTGCTGAACTTTTCACGCCACCCCGATGGCCAAATTTCGATCCCAGCCTTTTCCACTTGGTCGCAATATTCAATAATGTCGGATACGCCCAGAGCCGTGTGCATTAAGTCTTCGGGACAAGTCGCGCGGTAGTCCGGCGAGTGACAGAGCTCTAAAAAAACGTCGTTTCCGGGCAGTTCAAGGAAAGCGAGGCTATTACCCTCAGGAGAGTTCTTGTACTCGCCGAGCGTGTAGCCAAGGTTTTTGTAAAAACTGATAGACTGCTCAAGGTCGCGGACGCGGATGCGGGTGTGAAGAAAACGGATCATGGTGCGGCGAATCTGACCCAGAATGACAACTTTGCCAAATGAGGATTATGCGAAATTTACGGAGGGTGCGGCATCGCGCAATGAAATGAGGCTTTGCATCAGCCGGACGACCATGATAGATAAGGAATGCCATGAAAATCATCGTTGCCGCAGTAGATTTCTCAAATGCCACCCCAGGAGTCCTAGAAATGGCGGTGGGGATGGCGAAAGCATTCGGTTCGGAACTCCGCCTTTTCCACGCCGTGGAGCCAGAACCCAGTTACACCGCTTACGGATTTACGCCCGAAGAATTCCCGGCGATGCACATCTATCAGGAGGAGGCAAAACGGCGAGCGGCTGCAAAACTCGACGAATTAGTGACTCAGGTGAAGGTCGATTTACTTCACGTCAGCGCCAAAATCGCGGATGGCAGCCCACTTCACGCGCTGCTCGATTACCTCAAGGAAAGCAGCGCAGATTTAGTGGTTCTCGGCACGCATGGCCACGGCGCGATCGCCTCACTCCTGTTAGGTAGCGTGTCCGAAGGAATGGTTCGCAAGGCCACGGTGCCGACGCTCATCGTCCCTGCCTTACCTGAGTAGCCATCAGCCGCGCCGGATTTTGGATCCCGCGAACAGAATCGTGATTCGATAGACTTTCTTTTTTCGGGTCTCAATTCTGCCGGTAGTTAGATCAAAACGCTCTGGAATCTCGATGCGGTGGATATCCACACTGGCGCGGAAACCACGTTCCGAGAAAATATCAATCATGATCGCGATGGCAATGGGCTCGTTGAAAATCGAATCCTCCGTATTGATCATCGTCCGGCCACTGATGGCATGGCGTTTGATGATAGGCATCATTTTTTCCTGAATAAAATCCACGATAGCCTGCATCACGGCGGGATACTCGACCTGATAACTATCTAATCGATTCACCAGTTCCTGCCGGGCATGTAGAACGATCTCATCCGCTAGGGGGATATGGCGCAGCGTGTCGAACGTGCGTGGATCGAGTTCGAGCGAGCTCTGATACTCCAGCTCCGAAATAATATTCTGTTGGACGACCTCAATCGGGGCTTGAGCGTTGATGAAGTGATAGTGGAAAATCTGTTTGAGGGAGACCAGCGCATCGTAAGTCTTCTCCTTGAACGTGCGGTAACGGTTCCGCGCGAGTTCGGGATCGAAGTCCGTGTTACGTTCCTCCTCCAGTTTCCCCACCCCAGATTGGCGGACCTCGGCATTTCTAACAATTGCCTCACGCCCACGCTTGAGCTGGCGGACGATGCTTTCTGCCTCATCGACGAAGAGCACCATGATGTGGAAAGTCGGCTGCCGGAAATGGTGGGCCTTTGGTGTGTTAGAAAACTCCCGCCGCAGCCGCACCATCTGATCGTAAAACATTTTCAGACACTCGACCTGCACCGTCGTGCGTGGGAACCCATCCAGCACCGCGCTGTCGCGGAATTGCGGTTTTAGTAACTCCCGCAACAGCAATCGCAAAACCTCCTCATCACCCACCATCCCGCCATTGGCCTTGATTTTCCGTGCTTCCGGAGAGTTCAAAAGTTCACTGATCACGATGGGCGGTGCCGAAATTCCGCGGACTTCGCAAATGTACGCCGTGTTCGTGCCCTTCCCCGAGCCGGGAGCTCCGCCGAGCAGAATCAGTTCTTTAGGAAACAGCAGACTCTCCTTGCCCACCTCATTTTCAAGCTCCCGCCACACGCGGTTAAAGATCAATTGCGCGTCCTTGATCTCAAGGTCGGGATTCGATGGGGACGGGGAGGTAGGGCGGGAACTCACGGCAGGGAATACTCAGTTAGAATGTTATCGGGCGGTCTAGCAATGCTTGGCAAAAATGATGCGTGTCACAAATCTACACCAAGCCATCCTTCCGCGCTTGTTTCCAATACGCGTATTCGGAGCGATTGAAATCGACGTATTCGGGCGAGAGGTCACTGGAATACATCACATAGTCGGCATCGCCTTGGTTGAGGTCGATGACGATTTCAAATTCAGGATTCGCGACGATTTGCCGGAGCTGATCCATCGAAGTGTCAGCTTGAAGGCCGCCGAGACAGGCCGCTTTACCACCGATGTAAATATCGACAAGCTCCTCACGGATGCGCGCGCGGGAGTAGCCGACCGCGTGGATGATGCGGCCCCAGTTAGGATCGCCACCGTTCCATGACGATTTCACCAACGCCGATTTACAAACAGCTTCCGCGACTTTTTTTGCATCCAAATAGGTGCGCGCACCTTTCACCTTTACGGTGACAAACTTCGTCACCCGCTCGCCATCGCGGACGACGGCTTTTGCGAGCTCTAACATTAGCCAGCGCAGCGCTTGTCGGAATTCCTTGCATCGGGCACCATTCCTTCTGATAGAAGGCATTCCGGATGCGCCGTTAGCGAGGACGATCACCGTATCATTGGTGGACATGTCGCCATCGATGGTGATGCGGTTAAAACTTTCCTCGACACACTCCAGCACTGCCTTGCGCAAGGAGTCGCTAGGGACATTCGCATCCGTGGTGATAAAGCACAACATGGTAGCCATACTAGGCGAAATCATGCCCGCACCTTTGACACAGCCGCCGAGACGGACACGATGCTCACCGAGATCGAACGAAATGGCGATTTCCTTCGCATGGGTGTCGCTCGTAATGATGGCAGCGGCCACGGAGGAGCCGTTTTTCGGGCCAAGCTGTTCTATCAAATCATCATATTTCGGCTCAAACCGCAGCATCGGCATCGGCAGCCCGATGACGCCCGTGGAGGCGACTCCGATTTCAGTGCGCTTGAGTTTGAGGGGCTTGGCGACCGCATCACACATGGAGTTCGCATCGCGGATTCCTTCGACGCCGGTGCAAGCGTTGGCGTTGCCGGAGTTCGCAATGATGGCGCGCAGATCACCTTTGCGGAGATGCGCTTGCGACACTCTAACTGGAGCCGCTTTCACTCGGTTCGTCGTAAACACGCCTGCGGAACTGCAGGGTTTTTCCGAGTAAATCAAAGCCAGGTCGATCCGTTTGCTATCAGGATTTTTAATCCCACAGCTCACCGCACTGGTGAGAAATCCTTTAGGGGCGCCGACGCCGCCAGCGATTCGAGAAAATGGAAAGTCCATGGGGTGAGGGATAAAACAGCAGGCAAGAGTGGCGGATGGTTAAAAATTTTGCAACCCGGCAATCTCGTTAAGCCCAAACATCAGGTTAAAACTTTGCACGGCCTGCCCCCCCGCGCCTTTTCCGAGATTATCCTCCGCGCTCATCAGGATGACCCGGCCCGTGCGTGGATCGTGCTGCCAGCCAATATCGATGAAATTCGTGCGGGTGACATTTTTCGTATCCGCGCAGCCGCCGCGACCGAGCAAGCGGACGAACGCTGCCTCATGGTAAGCCTTTTCCAACGCCGCACCGATGGCTTCGGAAGCGACGCCCGCACGGAGCTTCGCGGTGGTGGTGGTGACGATTCCCGAATTGACAGGAATGAGATGCGGGAGGAAAGAAATGGTCACTTTTTCACCGGCGGCGAGGCTCAGTTCCTGCTCGATTTCAGATAGATGCCGATGCTTGGGCACCCCGTAGGCACGCGCACTTTCGTTGCACTCGCAGAAAAGGAGGGTCAGATCCGCCTTCCGCCCGGCACCGCTCACACCGCTCATGGAATTGGCGACGATGGTTCCGGGATCGATCAAATTTTCCCTCAGCAAGGGCAGAAGGGGCAGCAAAATACTCGTCGGATAACAGCCCGGCGAAGCGACCAAGCGTGCGCCTTGGATCTCCGGCGTGCGAATCTCCGGCAGGCCGTAAACCGCCTCCGCCAATAAATCCGGCGCGGGATGGGGATGACCGTAAAATTCTTCGTAAATCGCAGCATCCCGCAGTCTGAAATCCGCGCTTAGGTCGATGACTTTCAGCCCGCGCTCTAGCAGGGCACGCGCGATTTCCGCAGCCACCCCATGAGGCAGCGCAAGGAAAGCCGCCTGCGCTCCGGTGGCAGCAATGGCGTCCGGGTCGGGTTCCATGAAAGTCAGCTCCGCGCCTGGGGCATTTTTGAAACGTGGGAAAACGGCACCCAGTGATTTCCCCGCCTCCTGCCGCGAGGTCACGGCCGTGAGTTCTACATCAGGATGAGTGAGAAGGATACGGAGCAATTCCATCCCGGTGTAGCCACTGGCTCCGACGATGGCGGTTTTAATGCGATTCATAGTCTTGGAATGTCATGATTTTCCGTGCTTGCCAATCCGCATTTGCCCTGTTTCTTTGGCCACCCGTTTAGGAAACGGGCTGTAGCGCAGTCTGGTAGCGCACCTGCCTGGGGGGCAGGGGGTCGTGGGTTCGAATCCCGCCAGCCCGACCATCTTTAATGTTCAATGAGTTATGAGCCGAGAGGCTTGCCGTTAGGTGAAAATGGGAACGAAAGTGGGAACATTTCCACGCAGTTCTTCTATTGGTCTTTATCGTCCCGTTCTCACTTGAGAGTGCGACATAGCCTGAAAACTCATCACTTAAAATCTCAAGCTGGCGCAGGCGTAGGCGATACTCCGCGAATCACGAAAACAGGCATTCCACTCTTCGTAGCGATGCTTTGGATTCGGCTTGGTTAGCTCGGTAAGCGACAGGCTCCGCGCCCGATTTCTATGCCAACAAGATTACAAATCAATTCGCGCGTTCTTACATCGCAATAGCTATTGAATCTATTCGCGTTTTTAGGTTTTTAACGTGCAAGCGACTTCCGTTTTAGGTAGAAGCGCGGACCATGAAAGCAATCCTTTTTGCAATTCTTGCCGCGCCTTTTATTCCATGCCAAGCCGAAACAGCGGCAGAGCAGGTTGCGCGAGTTGCCGCCGAAAGTGCTAAATCACGAGGGGCTGAGGATAAAAAACCTTCCAGCGGAACTGACCAAAGCTCCTCATCAACGCCCGAAGAAATGACGGCCAAGTGGGAAGCATATGCTATGAAGAAATACCCAGAGCTTCAAAACCCGACTTCACACATGGCACTCATCTGGAGAGCTTATCAAGATGAGCTAATCGAGAATCAAAGCGAGAAGGTGAAAGAGCCCAGTTACATATCCCGTCTGGCTGATGGGGTGGCAAAAAAGCTTCTGGCTGATGGGTATTCTGTGACGGTGGACGAAGGGAAAGGTCCTGTGATCGTTCAGGGTAAGCCAAAGCCGGAAAAGATGATTATCACTCAAACATACTCGCCGCAGGAACTTGAAATGCTGAAAAAGTCTTACCCTTCTCAAATATCAAAAGAAGATCAGATAGCTTTTGAAAAAGAAGCTGCTGATGCACAAAGGCAAGCAGACCTTGAAGAAAGCATCGCGGATTCCGAAAAAAGAATTCAAAGCCGACTGGATGAAATCCAAGAACAACAACAGGAAATTATTAACCAACAGCAAAGACGATAAGCTGAACTTTATCAGCAAAAAATGAGGCGGATTTTAGAACGCAGCAACATGAAACAATTCACCGGATACTGCCTTTGAACGACTCTGTTAGCCGTCTCACCCCCCCCTGATTCATTCAGGAATCGCTTTATCCCGATGAATCGTGTAATTTCGGCCATGCGCCCTCTCCTCCTTTGTCGCGAACGCTTGAACAGGCTTCTATCTGTTCTCGAACGCACCGACGGAGTATGTTCAGTTCGTGATTTATTTCGGAGCTACGGCATCCGCGATTGGGAGGTCCAACAAGCGGCAAATGCTGGTTGGGTGAGCATTTGCGAGCGAAAACCTCCCGTGGGCCGATCATCGCTCGTCGCCGTGAAACTTAGCGAAAACCCTTCCGCGAAACTTCCCCCATATCGTTACGCGATTCCGAACGAATTGAGCATTCGCCACCAACGGTTTGTCTTGGAATCGATCTCTGCTGTTTCGAATCGGAACATGTTCGGCTTCGGAATTCAGTCAGCCACGGATGCTTATCTGCGTGCATTCCCGACGTGTAAAAGTCGTGCCGCCGCCGCAGTGAACGCGTGCCGCCTCATGAAACGCCCCATGATCCGCGCCGCCCGCCTGTGGTATCGCCGGATTGACATGACTCTTTTGGATGAACCGTTACCACCAACGCCCGCCGATGTTTACCGACGGCTAAGGGAACTGGGGAGGCTTTGAAGTGAGAGTGGAAGCAAGGCAGGCATTCCAAGGCTGAAGGTCATCAAAACGGAATATCATCGTCCTCGGACGAGTAAGCTTCCGGTCGCTGGTTTGCTTCCCGCAGTTCTTGGAATCGATCCGCATTTTTGGCAGCTGCTTTTCGCAAATATCCTCGCAATGCCAGTCGGGCATTCTGAATAGGTTTCCCATCCATGATCCATCCGCTTTGCTCCGCCTTAATCCACCAGTCAATCCCCCACTGTCGCACCCGTTTGGGAGCCACAAAAGCAAGGTCGCTGTCGGCACCGTCGGCCTCCTTAATTTCAAGGGCGATCTCAGGAGCATCGGTTTCAGAGATCCGGGCGAGTAAAACCGCATCGGAGGGGAATGGGCTTTGCCCGTTCTCCGCAGATGCGGAATAGGTGACGAGCTGATTTTGTTCACTTTGTGCTTCCGTCTTCTCTCGGTGCTCTGTGTGTGTAGTTCCCCCTTGATTCCCCTTTGTTGCTCCTTTGCTTCCCGTTAGGGTATCCTCTGGGTTCCCCCTTTGATCCTGAGTGAGGCTGAAAATCCTTGAATTTAAAAGTCTTGCACGCGTTCCTTTGTTTCCCCCTTGGAATTGCGCAAGCCCGCACTTTTCAAGACGCTGCTTAGCCACCTGATAGGATTTTTTTGAGGGCAAACCAGCTTTCTGCCAGTCGCCGATAAATGCATCACCCACGCGAAGACCTGTTATTGGACAGTCGCGCCAGCGAGCACGACGGGCTATTTGACAGAGAAGGAGGAACGCATTTGGATACAATTCCTGCAAGGTTTCAACTTCCTCCGTACAGTGCATAGCGACCCACCGGCTCATCCGCACCTCCAGTCATTTTCGAGCGAATCAATCAAATCGAGCAACCTCTCAGCATGCTTAGCTTTTCTTCGTTGCGGAATACGGTCTGCAAGTAAAGCGGCCTCGTCGATTATGTCAGTCGATCTAAGCGCTATGTTGATGCTGGCCCCGTGATTGATTGCCCGCATCTTTGCCGCCATGCGAGATTTCCGATGACGGTTCATGGCTCATGCTTCCTCCCCTCCCTTGGCCATGCTCTCGATGTAGGCTGCGATGCTCGAACATGAGAAGAGACGCTTACCTCTAAGCTTCCCGCGTTCGCGCAATGATGAGCTGCGTATCTTCCCTTCATCTGCTAGGCGGTAAAGTGTGCTTTTGCACAACCCGTAGAGTTCCGCGATTTTCTTTGCATCGCCCCATTCTGGAACGGATTGTATTGCATGTGTGAGTGTCGGTGTCGGTCTGTTTTTCATATCGACCCCGGAGTATTCATAATTTTTAGGTCTTGCCCCCGGGCGCACGGTTTTTACGGCATTTTATTTTCCGCCTCCGTGCCATCATTGGGAATAACCTCCGAATCCGACAGTGGAGCGAGGTTATCATTTGTCATCCATCTTGGCGCGCTCACCTAAGCGATAACATCACACCCTAACTATTTCCCCCGCTGGCGACTTTCTCGCTAACCTTAGCATTTCTCAACACGGCTGTTCAACCGTTCAACCGTTCAACCGTTCAACCGTTCAACCGTTCAACCGTTCAACCGTTCAACCGTTCAACCGTTCAACCGTTCAACCGTTCAA
>JAYVNE010000225.1:0-26344 GCA_043758615.1 Akkermansiaceae bacterium | reverse complement strand
TGTAATCAAAACGCCCCGTTCAACTTGCGGCCGATCCAGAAGGTTCCCAACAAAACTACCAGCGCGGCGACGGTTGCCCAGTGGGACCAGAGTGGAATGCGGTTTTCTAACGGTCTTGGCTCGGGCAGGGCGGTGATTTCCTTGATGAGATCGGCGAGTTGGGCGGGCTGGATGACGCGGCCTTTTGAAACTTTTGCCATTTCTTCGAGAACCTCAGGTCGAGCGGGTTGGCCGACTTTCTCGATCTCAGCGCCTTGGGCGAGGATGGTGGTTTCGACGGGTTTGTCCTCCGCTCCGGTAGCGGCGGCGCGTATTTTCCAGGCCCCGGGCAAATCGACCTTGAAGCGACCGCTGAAGGCTCCCCAGGCGGTGTCGTTTTTTTGAAGCTCGATGCGCTGGGTGCGTCCGTTAGGCGAGGTCAGATCAACGGAAACAGTGCCTTCCTTAAGGGGTGCGCCGTTCGGATCGAAGGCATTCGCATTGAGCGTGACGGTGTCACCAGGCTCGGGCCGCTCGGGGCTGAAGAAAAGCCGCACGCGCTGACCGGCGGCCATGTTCCTCTGATAGGACATCCAGCGCGCAACCTGGCCCCAGAATCGGTAGTGATAGAGATCCTCGACGCCACGCCGCCAGCGCCACGCGGAGTCGATGCCCATGAAGAGCACCTTGCCGCTGCCGGCTGCCTTGGTGACGAGTAACGGAATGGGGCCGAATTTTCCCCGGCGGTTGCCATGCACGGCGAGGACTTCGGTGCCGCCCTTGGCCTTGATGACCGGGGCGTGCCAATAGAAGCCGGGAAGACGCCGCCAAATTTCCGGGTTTTCCTCCTCGTTGTTTCCTAACATGGTGAGCAGCGAGGTGCGGCCTTCGGTGGTGAGATTGAGCGGGGAGGGGATCGATTCCGCCATTCCCGTTTTGTGAGAGTCGTCGAGTATGACAGGCATGAGATCGGATAGATCGGTATCTAGCAGGGTGAATTGGTTACCCTGCGATCCTGGCAGAAAAACCACGCCGGACGCTTGGTTTTCCACAAGACCGCGGATGAGGGTGCACTGCTCCTTGGTGAGTTGGTCTGGGGCCACGCCGACATCGCCGATGAAAATGACATCAAACTTCGCGAGCTCTTCAATTTTCGAGGGAAATTCTTTGATGTAATCCTTGCCCTCGCCTGCGCCGAGTTCGGGCTGCAATAACAGGCAGGATAGCTCGACTCCAGGATCGCGAGAAAGCGCGTTTCTCAGGAATCGGTATTCCCAACGGGGTTGCGTATCGATGACGAGCACGTGAATTTTCTCGGGCTTGCCGGAGATGGTGAACTTGCGCGAATTGTTCGTTGCGACCAGTTCTCCATCAGCGATGGGGAGGGAAAGTTCAAGCGTCGAGGAGCCTTCCTTTTCGAGCCGCCAAAGGATCGAATCGTAAGTCTCCGCATTCGGCGGAATAACGATGTCCTTGGTGCGCTCGTGACCCGCATCGTCACGCAGCCGCACGATCGTGCGTACTTGGCGATCCAGGGACGAGCGGATGGTGAATGGGATCTGCACGTTTTCCCCGACGATGCCGTAAGTCGGCGCGGAAACAGATAGAATATCGAGGTCTGGCAGGCGCACGTTGCTGCCGACTGGAATTGGAAAAATCGGCACTCCGCGCAGACGCATCTTCTGTGCGGCCGCCACGGGAGGTTGGCCGAGGTTATAATCACCATCACTCAGCAAGACTACGGCGCGGAGGTTGGTTTCTTTGCCTAGCAGATCAGAAAGCGGGGCTTCGAGGTCGGTGCCGGAGAGGGGGGATGGTTGAGAGTTGATAGTTGAAGGTGAAGAGTCAGAGGGGGTCGCAAACGGAGTGGACGTTACGTCGTTTGCGCCGTTTGCTTCGAGCGGTTTCCAGAGATCCGAAGTAAGCGCCTTTTTCACCCAATCGGCGCGGGAGACGACTGCGGATTTTTCGGATAGAACGAGCGGGAGCGTGGCATCGATGGTAGCCATCGACTTGGAATCATCCCAGAGGATGGCGATCTTCGGCTTTGAATTCGGATGAATGGTCGTCAGCCACTCAGGCTGCCAAAGGAGAATCACCACGCCCAGCGCCGCAATAAAACGCAGGCATTCTAGCAAAGCCGTGCGCCGCGGATGCGGGCTGCGTTTCCATGAAATCACCGACAACGCGCCTATCAGGATCAAGGTGACGATGCCGATCCAAAGCGTCAGAGGGGTGGGGGAGAGGTGAAGCACTAGGATAGAAGCATTAAATCATAAGCGCAAAATTCTAAACGAAGAGATGAAACTCCGTCCAGAGATTGGCATGCGGAGAATTCACGGTATCTGGTGCGAATGCGCAAACCTCTATTTTGGGGGAATTTTCAGGCTGCTCAATACAAGACGTCACAACACCGGGTCTCTCGATTTTTCTGGCCGACGCTCGTCACTGACTGCTCTGGGAGCAATGCCATTAGGGATCTTTGATTCTCCCTAATGGAGAAGCCCTGGGGTAGCCGCCGTCGCGATCGTGTATTTCCCCAGATTGAAACGCACTCCGAAATTTCACCACGGCAGCGGGAACGCGCGGTTGAAGGCGAAGACTCGGTCGCGGATGGCGTGGAGTTTTGCGGTGTTCGTGTGATCTGATAGGGCTTCTGCGATGAAATCCGCGACCTGCTCGACATGGGCTTCCTTCATGCCGCGGGTGGTGATCGCAGGTGTGCCGATGCGGATGCCGCTGGGTTTCATGGGGCTGCCGGTGTCGAAGGGGATGCCGTTTTTGTTGACGGTGATGCCCGCTTCATCGAGGGCGTGGGAGGCATCGGTGCCATTGAGACTCTTGTTGCGGAGGTCTACTAACATGACGTGATTGTCCGTGCCGCCGGAGCAGATGCGGAAACCATGAGTGGTGAGTCTAGCAGCGATGGCCTGGGCATTCTTGATGACCTGCGCGGAGTATGCTTTGAACTCAGGCTTGAGCGCTTCACCGAAGCAGATGGCCTTCGCGGCGATGACGTGCATGAGCGGTCCACCTTGGATGCCGGGGAACACCTGCGAGTCGATTTTTTTCGCGAACTCTTCTTTGCACAAAATGATACCGCCACGAGGGCCGCGTAGGGATTTGTGCGTGGTCGATGTTACGAAATCCGCATGCGGGAACGGGCTCGGATGCAGGCCGGCGGCGACGAGGCCGGCGATGTGCGCCATATCGACAAACAGATAGGCTCCGACTTCTTTCGCAAGTTTCCCCATGCGTTCGAAGTCGATGATACGGGAATAAGCGGAGGCGCCGACGGTGATCAGCGCGGGCTTGAGCTCGCGGGCGGTTTTTTCTAACTCATCGTAGTTGATGCGCTCGTCCTCGGGAGAAACTCCGTAGTGCGTAACATCGTAAAAACGGCCGGAGAAATTTGCCTTGTGACCGTGTGTTAGGTGTCCGCCATGGGCGAGGTCCATGGTGAAGATTTTATCACCGGGCTTGAGCACGGAGAAGTAAACGGCGGTGTTCGCTTGGGAGCCGGAGTGCGGTTGGACGTTGGCGTGTTCCGCGCCGAAGAGTTGCTTCGCGCGGTCGATCGCGAGTTGCTCGACGACATCGACATTTTCACATCCCCCATACCAGCGCTTGCCGGGGTAGCCTTCTGCATACTTGTTAGTGAGGACCGAGCCTTGGGCCTCCATCACGGCGGGGGAGGTGAAATTTTCTGAAGCGATCAGCTCGATGTTGTTCCGCTGGCGATGCTCCTCAGCAGTGATCGCGGCGTAGATCTCGGGATCGGTCTCGGAGATGCGGCTACCGGAGGATTTACAAACGCGACCTACGTGGCGGCCCCCTTCGAAAGGGGTGGAGAGGAACGCGTCTGCCATTTCGATGGCGGTCGCTTCGTCGGTGTATTTTCCGGCGAGGCAAAGCACATTGGCATCGTTATGGGAGCGTGTGATAGTGGTTTCGTCCACGGTTCTAACATTCGCTGCGCGGACGTGGCGGTGGCGGTTTGCGGCGATGCACATGCCGACGCCCGAGGTGCAGGCAAGGATGCCAAAATCATAAGTGCCATCTGCCACGTTGCGGGCCACGAGGTTTGCATAATCCGAATAGTCCACGGAGGCGGTGCTGTTCGTGCCGAAGTCGGTGACCTCGTGGCCGAGCAATTGGAGGTGCTTGACGACGGCGTTTTTTAGATCGACGGCGCCGTGATCGGCTCCGATGGCAATGCGGAAGGTAGGATGGCTCATGGACAGGGCGGGATTGAAAGGTGGGAAAGCGAACTTGCAAACCGGAAACTTCGGCAGAAGCCAAAATGATCCTAGTTTCCGGGTATGGCGGCATGTTCACGGGCGAGCGCTGCGGCACCGATGATGCCTGCTTCGTGACCGAAAGCGGCAGGTAGAATTCTCAGCGCATCTTTGAACGGCCCGGAGAGCTGGGAGAAAAGATGTTTTTCAAACGGGTGAAATAACAAATCCCCGGCGCGGGCGACTCCTCCTCCGATGACGATGGCCTCTGGGTTGAGCAGCCAGCAGAGGTTCATGGCGGCAGTTGCTAACATTTGCCCGGTTTCGTTCCAGAGAGAAGCCGCGATCATATCACCGTGGTGGGCGGCATTGGCTAAGGCGGCAGGGGTGCATTCTTCGAGGGGTTTTTGCACGCCGGCGGCCCGGTAGGCATCGTGAGCTCTCGCAGCGATTTCGTTGTTTCCGACGTAATCCTCCAGTGCCCCTTTGTTTCCATAATGGCCGACATGGCCTTGGTAATCGATCGAGGTTTGTCCAATTTCTCCGGCTCCATGGCACATGCCGCGGATCATTTGTCCGTTCGCAATGATCGCTCCGCCGACGCCGGTGCCCAAGGACATGAAGACGACGTTTTGAAATCCGCGGCCGGCACCGCAGCGCCACTCGGCATAGGCCATGCAGTTAGCGTCGTTATCGACTGCGACCGGGAGACCGATGCGCTCTTCGAGGATTTGTTTGAGCGGAACATCTTCCCAACCCGGAACATTGGTGAGGCCGTAGATCAGACCTTTTTCAAAATTTACAAATCCAGGCATGCCGACTCCGACGGAGGCGATCCCTGCGTGACGGGCTCGCAAGTCTTCCACGGATCGCACAATCGCGTCGATCAGTGGCCCACGTTCCCCAAATTCCCGAGTCGCGATGGGTGGGGCATGGTCGATGAGATGGCTTTGATAAACGACTGCGATTTTCACGCTGGTCCCGCCAAAGTCGATTCCTATGGCAAGTGGGCTATCGTTCATCGCGGCAAGAACTAGCGGTTCAGGAACGAATGGCACGTTTTATTACCGGGCGGCGTTGGAAAACCACCGCACGGCGACTTGGCGCAGCCCATCAAGGGTGATGTCTGGATCGATGGCTTGGATTTCGGGAAGGCCTTTTGCGATGAGCGCTGCATCACCACCGGTGGCGATAATGGCCAGGTCGCCGGGAAGCTCCTTGCAGATTTGGGCGAGGATTTCCCTGACAAGTCCGCGGTAGCCAATCACTGCGCCGACTTGCATCGCGTGGACGGTGGATTTGCCGATCGCTGAGGGCGGCTCGACGAGTTCGATTTCCGGAAGCAATGCGGTTTTTCGCGTGAGGTAGCCCGACATGGCTCCCAATCCGGGTGCGATGACTCCGCCACAATACGCGGGTTCGGCGGAAATAACGTCGAAAGTGACGGCAGTTCCGAAGTCGATAATGATGGCAGGAACTCGGTGGCGGGTGAGCACGCCGGCGGCGTTTGCGAGGCGATCGGCACCGATCTGTGGGGGATTCGGGTAATCGATCGCCATTCCCAGAGGGCTCAGGTGATTGAGAAAATGCAAGGGGACACGGCTGCTAAACCACGATTCTAACATCGCTGCCTTTTCAGGAACCACGGAACAAATGATCGTCGCTTCGTAGGTGACGCCCTCAAGAAGGTGGCACAATGTTTCATGAGAGACCTCTGGGGTTGGAATCACGCCGCGCCAATCGAGTAAGCCGTTGGCGTCGCCGAGTGCGAATTTGGTGCGGGTGTTAGAATTGTCGATCAGGAGCCAGGCCATGAATTACCAATGGTTTGAGATGTAGTATTTGCTTTTCGGGGGAATACCCTCGGTAGCCTTGATGCTGAGTTTTCCTTCGTTCAATTGGAGCGTTAGAGGCCCGGCAATGTCCTCGCGTTGGAGCCAAAATTTCAGCCAGATATCGGTAGTGCCTTGTCCGTTAGTGCTGCCGAAAGTGGTATCGGCGGGTTCCAGTAGGTGACCCACCGCCACGAGGGAAACGGGTTTTTCGAGATCATGAGTCATCCCGGGATTGACCCTCAAATGTGCCTCGACCCAGAAATACGATTGATCCTGAGTCACTTGAACTCCGACAACCTTGCATCGGGCTGCCGGATCGGAATTCCAAGCGTAAGGCCGGAACCACGCCCATGCGGCAAATGCTGCGGAGAGCAACAAGGCTATCCAGAGGGATTTCCGCAACGAGTGAACTTTCACGCGCACAGAGGAGCTTGCTTGGGGACTTGCTGCAAACGAAAACGGGCGGGCCGTTTCCGGCCCGCCCGCTGACAGAATTGATTCAATCAAGTATTCAATGTTCGTAACCTTCTTCGCCGTGCTCGGTGATATCGAGTCCAAGGGTTTCCACTTCTGAAGTTGGGCGGAGTCCGAGGATCGGCTTGAGAATAAAGGCGATGATCACCGTTCCTACGACGGAGATGACCAAGGTGATAGCGACCGCCTTAAGTTGTTCTCCAACAAGTCCACCATTGGCGACGAGTTTGGCCAAACCGTTAGTAGTGGCATAGTTCGCAGGATCGGTCACGAGCAGGTTGCCATTTACTTCGTTGGTGGCGAGAATACCCGTTAGGATTGCTCCCATGGTGCCGCCTACTGCGTGAACGCCGAAGGTGTCGAGTGCGTCGTCATATCCGACAATGCCTTTGATATACATGACGAAGATGTATGGAACGATCGCAGCGAGCACGCCGATGATCATTGCACCGGTCGCGTTTACGAAACCGCAAGCAGGGGTGATCACAACGAGACCAGCGACGATACCCGAGCAGATGCCGAGGATGGAAGGTTGGCCTTTCAGGATTTTTTCCATGAGTCCCCAAACCGTGCCCGCGGTGGCGGCGGCGAGAGTCGTGGTGAGGAAGGCGTTGCCCGCAATGCCATCGGCCGCGAGGGCGGAACCGGCGTTGAAGCCATACCAGCCAACCCAGAGCATGCCGGTGCCGATCATACAAAGAACCATGCTGTGTGGGGACATCTTTTCCTTCCCGAAGCCGAGGCGCTTACCGAGGATGATGCAGAGCACTAGAGCACTCCAACCCGAGGTCATGTGAACCACGGTTCCACCCGCGAAGTCGATTGCGGCAATTTTGGCGGCACCGTTCCAAACACCGTTCATGAGACCGGTCACACCCCAGACCATGTGGGCCATTGGGAAATAGATGATAAACATCCAGACAAAGATGAAAGTCATGATGGCGCTGAATTTCATGCGCTCAGCAATGGAGCCAATGATCAGCGCAGGAGTGATGATTGCGAACATCAACTGATACATGCAGAATACGTTTTGAGAGACCCAGTAGCAGTAATCCGTGTTAGGCGCGCCCGTCACTCCCTTGAGGAAGAAGAACTCAGTGCCACCCAGAAACGGCTCAAGGGCAGTTCCGGTGAAGCTTTTACCGAAAACAAGGCTGTATCCGAAGGCCCACCAAAGGACGGTGACCATTCCAGCACAACCAAGGCACTGGGCCATCACACTGAGAACGTTCTTTTTCCGGACGAGGCCACCGTAAAACAGGGCGAGACCTGGAAGAGTCATGAAGAGCACCAGAGCAGCAGAGGTCATCAGCCATGCATTGTGACCGGGACCTGGAGCGCCGGCGACTTTCGAGGTCCAGGGAGCCGTGACTGGACCGCCTACCCCGACGTTGTTGATGTAGCTCTCTAAATCAGCGAGACGTTGATCAACCGTTGCTACGGTGGGGGCGACTGTTTCCGCTGCCGGGGGTGGTGTCGCAGCATCCTGCGCATGCGCAGGCGTTGACATGGGAATTGCGATTAACGCGATGGCAGCGGCTGTAATGGCACGCACTTTGGTGAGATATCGGCTGGTCATGGTAGTCAGGGTTGATCTGATGATTGATTGTGATGTCGCGGAGATTACAAATCCCCGAGAAAGCAAATCCCGTTAAGCAAATGCCGTGCCAAGATCCCGGATCAACTCGCTTGTAGCCAATGAGGTGCTGTTTTTTACCCCAGGTTTGAAAAAATCTCAGATTGTGGCTTGCCATCACCCTAGCTCCCCCTTATCCCGCCCGAAGCGGAGTTTGCAGTCATGCGACAAAAAGCTCGACAATTTGTTCGGAAAGGTGAAGTATTCACCCAACGGGAGGTTGTCAGATCTGTTTCAGTAACTGGCATGCAAATTCCGTCCCGCTCCTTGCTGTGCCGTTTGTCGGTGTAGCCAAGGACAAAGCAGCAACCGAAAACCAACATAACAAGATGCAAAACTACTGCAAAACAATTGGCGCCTTGGCCGCTGCCTCCGCCCTTGTGGCCGGCAACGCTCAGGCGGAAGTCGAATATCAACTCCACGCGGGATACTCCACCGAGTATATTTTCCGTGGCGCAGAATTGGGTGACGATCTCGTCGAATCTGGCTTTGATGTTGCCACCGAACTCGGCGGCATCAACCTCAGCGGCGGTGTCTGGTATGCAAATTACCAAGCACCTAAATCGTTCCGCAAAGGTTCGGACACTGAAATCAACGTGAACGAAATCGACTTGTATGCTGAGGCATCCAAGGATCTAGGTTTCGCGAAGTTTCGCGTCGGTTACATTTATTATTACAATGACACCGACAAGTTCACGACAGATGTCTTTGGAAAATACAACGACAAACAAGAAGTGTACTTCGGTGCTTCCCGTGATCTTGGCTTTGCCACGCTTGCGCTCACCTATTACTGGGACATCGTGGGCGACAACGATGGTTACACCGAGCTGGGCCTCACCCGTAGCTTTGAACTCAGCCCTTGCTTGAATCTTAACGTTGCTTCAAACGTGGGATATCTCGTTGAGAATGGCGATTTCACCGCTTGGTCCAACAAGGTTTCCCTCGACTGGGGTTTTGCTGAAAAGGCAAAGCTTTCCCCATTTGTGGCATACACCGTTGCCCTTAGCGATGAGAACAACACTGCCTATCACAGCTCCGAAAACGAGTTCACGGTTGGCAGCATGATCAGCGTGAGCTTCTAAGCTAACTCATCAAGTCATTCGGCTTGAAAAAATTCGAGAGAGCGGCCACGAAAGTGGCCGCTCTTTTTTTATGTTAGCGGTCGAATTGATGCACATTTCAGCTTGGCAATTCTTCTCACTCTGGGAAAACTCTCAGCATGTTCCTTGGCCTCGACTCGTCCACGCAATCTTTGACCGCCGTTTTAATCGATCCTACCTCAAGTGAGATTTGCTGTCAGATTTCTGTGAATTTCGGGGGAGATCTGCCTCAATATCAATCACCTAGCGGATTCCTTCCTGGCGGTATCGCTGGCGAAGTGCATGCGAATCCCATGATGTGGTTAGATGCATTGGATTTGCTCTTTACGCGGCTGTCTGGACAGACGGACCTTTCGAAAGTGAAAGTGATCGCGGGATCCGGGCAACAACATGGATCGATCTATCTGGATGCGACTTTTGAGGATCGTCTCGCCGCGCTCGATGCTTCGGACACGCTTGTGAACCAGCTATTTCCAGCTCTCACCCGTGCGACCGCGCCGATCTGGATGGACACTTCCACCGCAGCCGAGTGTGCCGAAATTTCGGCGGCTGTGGGCGGGGCAGGGGAAGTTTGCCGCCGCAGTGGTTCCACGGCGGTTGAGCGATTTACCGGCCCGCAGATTCGGCGTTTTTTCAAAACGGATCCAGAGGCTTATGCGCGCACGGCTCGGATTCACCTGGTGAGCTCCTTCATTGCCTCGGTGATCGCTGGCAAGTCGGTGCCGATTGATTTCGGCGATGGAGCGGGCATGAATTTGCTCAACCTCGCGACTCAAAACTGGGATGCCGATTTACTAGCTGCCACCGCACCGGAACTTGGCGGAAAACTTCTCCCACCGGCTTTGGCGACTACCGTGCAAGGCTCGATTTCGCCCTATTTCGTTGAGAAATTCGGACTGTCTGCCGAGTGCCGTTGTGCGCTTTTTACCGGTGACAATCCGGCTTCGCTCGTCGGCATGGGAGCGACAAGCCCCGGTAACGTGGTGATCTCTCTTGGCACGAGCGATACGTTTTTCGCTGCCATGCCGGGGCCGAAAACCGATCCTAACGGTTATGGTCACGTGTTTGGAAATCCTGCTGGCGGTTACATGTCCTTGATTTGTTTTCGCAACGGCTCGTTGGCCCGCGAAGCTCTGCGCGATAAGCTGGGGCTCGATTGGTCGGCATTTGATCGCGAGGCCTTGTCTGGCACGGTTGGAAGCGCCGGAGAAAACTTGATGCTGCCGTTTTTCGGCCCGGAAATCACGCCTCGTCACGACTTTACCGCGCCTGTTTTGAAAGGTTCTCCATCGTTTGAATCCGGCAGCGATTCCGCACTGCAAGTCCGCGCTTTGTTGGAAGGCCAGTTCTTGAACATGCGCCTCCACTCGCAATGGATGGAGGTGAAAATCGAGCGCATCCGCCTGACCGGTGGAGCCTCCAAAAACGAGGGCATCGCCCAACTCGTGGCGGATGTTTTCCAAGCCCCCGTCGAGCGGTTAGACGTGTCAAACTCCGCAGCTCTGGGGGCCGCACTGATCGCCGCGGCGGCGGATGGCCATGATCTTTCCGCTCTCCAGGAAGTATTCTGCCAAGCATCGCCCGGTGCGGCGCTCCTACCAAATCGCCATTTGGCGGGTATCTATCAGGCAGCGCTCAGCCGCTTTAAAACCCTGCTGGATTCAAACTGTTGAGACAAAATTTGACCAGCCCCACGCCAGAACCTAGATTTTCATTGTGATGACGATTGACCAATACGCCAACCGATTTGTGTGCGACCTCGTGGCATACGAGCCTGGAAAACCGATCGATGAAACTGCCCGTGAACTCGGCTTGGACCCTTCTCAAATCGTCAAAGTTGCCTCCAATGAAAACCCGTTAGGCCCATCTCCCTTGGCCAAAATTGCGATGCGCGACGCTCTCGAGGAAGCGCACATCTATCCGGATGGTGGCGGCTATCGACTGCGCAGCGCCATCGCGGATTCATTCGGGATGGAAATTTCTAACGTGGTTCTGGGTAATGGCTCGAACGAAATTATTGAGCTTCTTTGTCACACGTTCTTAAATCGCGACGCGGAGTTGATCGCTGCCGAGCACGCCTTCGTCGTTTACAAACTGATGGCCACGCTCTTCGGAGCCAAATACATCGAAGTGCCTGACCCCGGATTCATCCATGATCTCGATGCGATGGCGGACGCGATCACCGATAAGACCCGTCTGGTTTTCATCGCAAACCCTAACAATCCAACGGGCACCATGGTCGATCAAGCGGCAATTGATCGTTTCATGGCGCGGGTCCCGGAGCATGTAATCGTGGTGTTTGACGAAGCTTATTTTGAATTTCCGGATTCACCACCGGACGCGCTCAAGTATGTCCGGGAAGGCCGCAATGTTTGTGTTTTACGCACGTTTTCAAAAATCCATGGACTCGCCGCGCTGCGTGTCGGGTATGGGCTTGCCTCGAATAACGTCGCCACTTTGCTGCAAAAGGCCCGTCAGCCATTTAACGTCAACGCCATTGCACAAGCAGGTGCCCTCGCCGCGCTTGGGGATTCCGCACACATCGAGAAAACTCGCACGGTCAACTCTGAGGGGATGACGTTTTACGAAACTTCGCTCAAGGCGCGAGGCTTGGAATACGTTCCGAGCTTTGCCAATTTTCTGCTCATCAAAGTGGGGGATGGCGATCGCGTCTTCCGGGACATGCTGAAACAAGGAGTCATCATCCGCGCGATGAGCAGCTATAAACTGCCTGACTGGGTTCGTATTTCCATCGGCACCCGGGCTCAAAACGAGCGTTGCATCGAGGTTCTGGATTCCGTGCTCGCTGCCGAAGTGGCGGTGTGAAGTTTCCTGCCCTGCATTTGACAGAACGCTTCCGACTTCCTAAGCTTCTGCTTGGGCAATTGATCTAACATGGCAAATCCCGAGACTCCAGTGACTCAAAGAGAGTTCCGTTGCATTCATTGTAGCGGAAAAATTTTCATCCCCAAGGAGCTGCCGCCCACCATCGGTCCCTGTCCGCATTGTGGTGGGGTGATCACATCCCCGGCACTTGAGTTGGATGAGCCGCTTCCTCCCATTCCGGGGCCAGCGATTCCTGCCGCACTGGCACCCATTCCGGTCGTCGCTGCTCCCGTTAGTCGTCCTGTTAGTATTCCGCCTCTTGAAGCTCCTCGCGAGGTCATCACTGCTGCACCGATTGAATTAGCTGCTGCGATCAGTGAATCGCCACGTCCCACCGGGATTCCAGAAAAGCGCCCGTCGGTCCCCGGCAAGGAGCCAAAACCCAAGGCTGCGCCTGACACTAACCAACCCACACGCCGCGGCCTCATTCCGGTCATGCTGGTGTCACTGCTCCTGTTCCTCGCAGCATTGGTTGCGGTCTTGATGGTGGCGAAAGACCTCGCAAAAAACATCGCCCCACCCACGGGTAAGGTGACTTCGACGGATCCTTCGGTGAGTGAGGCGAATTACCTAAGGATTGGCTGGCAAAAGGAAGCCTATCAGGTGCTGCGAAACTACCTTGATGCCAAAACAAGCAAAGACAAGCTGCCGTATGTCCTGAATGCCAACGCGCTATCATCCAAAATCGAGGATTTTTACGGTGGCGGAGCGATCATCGATTCGGACACCCCACCCGACGCTTTCTCCATTTACGAACTCTCCGAAGAAGATCGCAAACGCGGTTTGTTCATGATGATTTACGATCAACCGCCGCAGTTCGACATGAAGGAATTTTTCCGTCCTCTCGCCAGCCTTGAGGTGCAATATGGTGTGGAAGAGGCGGACCTGCTTTTGAGCACCGTGGCGCGGGTCGGAAATTTCGCGATGGAGCCACTGCGGGTGCATGCCTTTTTCAAACGCACCGAGGCGGGTCTGAAACTCGATTGGGAAATTTTCGCCCAAACAAAATACCGCACCTTTCAAACGTTTGTCGAGCTGCCGGAAGTCGGACAAAAAGCGACGTTTAGGCTCTTTATCGTCGAAGATGTTCCAGACAAAGGCCGCGCCATCCCCGGCACCCGGACCTATCGCCTCGCCGATCCCGCGAACACCAGTGACGTCGCGCGGGTCAATGTGAAAATTGATTCGGACGTGGGCCGTGCCCTATCCATTATCAATTGGCGTGGCACCCGGGAGAATAGCCCGATCACGCGGACGGTCACCGTCGAGCTCAAGTGGGCGGGCGGGGACGCCGGACCTCAATTGGAGATGAGTCGCTTCATTTGCTGGGAATTCCTCGGGCTGGGTGGGCAGGAAACCCCTGCCACCGCAGCGGCGAAGTAATCATCCGAATGGAAGCCTGCCCCGTCATCCCGCGCACGACGATCGCTGCTGTTGCGACTCCACTCGGGGTAGGGGCTGTTTCTATGGTGAGGATCTCAGGGCCTGATGCGATCGCGATTGCGGATCTGGCGACGGCTGGAAAAGCATCGAATGTCATGCCGCGCACGACTCGTTATTGCGAGTTGATCGATGCCGCCGGCCAGGTTTTGGATGACGGGCTCATGACGGTTTTTCACGCGCCTCACAGCTATACCGGGGAAGACAGTGTGGAATTTACTGGGCACGGAGGTATCCTCATCACGCGTGAGGTGTTAGGCCGGTTTCTCGCCTGCGGTGCCGTCGCCGCCGGGCCGGGTGAATTCACACAGCGTGCCTTTCTGAATGGGAAACTCGATCTCACGCAAGCCGAGGGCGTGATGGATCTTATTTCTGCGCAAACTCGGCTCTCCTTGCGCGCGGCCCGCAGTCAACTCGAAGGAACTCTGGGCCGCCGCACGACCGAGGCTCGTGATGAATTGTTAGAAACTCTCGCCCACCTTGAAGCGTGGATTGATTTTCCCGAAGAGGGCATCGATCCGCAAACCGGTAGCCTGTTGCGCGCGCGAGTGACAGCGGTGCTCAAGGTGGTCGATTCGTTGCTGGCCACCTCAGACCAGGGTCGGATTCTTCGCGAGGGAGTTAGAACTGTAATTTTTGGTGAGCCGAACGTGGGAAAGTCTAGTTTGTTAAATTGCTTGTTAGGGTTTGAGCGGGCCATCGTCAGTGACATCGCCGGAACGACTCGTGATACCATTGAGGAAATCATCAATTTAAACGGCATTCCTCTGCGACTCGTGGATACTGCGGGGGTGCGCGAGGCGGCGGATCGCATCGAGGCAGAGGGGATTCAGCGGACGGTTCGTCAAATCGAAGCGGCTGATCTATTGTTAGAAATCGCAGATGCCAGCCAAGCGCGCCCCGCACAG
This sequence comes from Akkermansiaceae bacterium, assembly GCA_043758615.1. Taxonomy (GTDB): domain Bacteria; phylum Verrucomicrobiota; class Verrucomicrobiia; order Verrucomicrobiales; family Akkermansiaceae; genus Luteolibacter. Next base: position 11,848 of record JAYVNE010000225.1, on the reverse strand, counting down.
GCGGTTCTCCCCGCGACTGATGCAAAACATTTGTTAGTTCTCAATAAAACCGATTTGGGGGAACATGCCTCTTGGGCGGGACTCGCTGCAATTCGTCTATCCTGCGCGAGCGGTGATGGGTTTGAGGATCTATCAGCCGCCATTCGTGATGCGCTGCATTTCAGTGAGGCGGATTGGGGCGAGCATGCGGTGGCGATCAATGCCCGCCACCAAGCGAGCCTTGCCCTCGCGCGGACGGGACTGCTCGCAGCGCTGGAGCTGCTAGATGATCAGAATTCCGATGCCGAGCTGGCCGCAATCGACCTGCGGGAAGCGCTTGATGCGCTCGGTGAAATCCCAGGCCGCGTGGATACGGAAGATTTGTTAGGTGTGATTTTCAGCAGTTTCTGCATCGGAAAATAGGCGTGACACAGGCATTCCTGCCTGTTCTTCCCCTCACGATGCTTACTCCGCGAGACCCAGAATCCGCGCTTGGTCGAAATCGTAAAGGGTGAGTTCCAGCAACACCCGGTCGTCCACTGCGAATGCCGCGTGGACCTCGGTGAGTGGCTTCGAGAGATGGGCCATGATGACTTTCCCGTTGGGCAATGTCACTCTGTAGAGAATTGGGGCGAGGTTCTCTAAAACAACTCCGACCGTGTGGATTGTGGCGTCTGGCATGGCGTGCGCCGAGTTTCATCTGAAATCCCGTCGCTGGACAAGTGTCTCCCGCTCGGATTGGTTAAGTGACGATTTTGGGTGAAAATCTGCCCCCTCAATCAAGGACCTTGCTTGACGAGCGGCGGCAGACACGCATGATTGCTTTCGCTTCTCGTTAATTCCTTTAGAGAAGCTAATCTAACTCCCCAATCTTCCCGTGATGAACCTTCGCCTCTCCACCTGCTTTGTCGCCCTCGGCTGTGCTTTGCTCGCTTCATGTTATCCTTATAACGAAAATCCTCAGAAAAAGCAGAGTAATCAGCCCCCGAAAAAAACTCTCACCGCAGAGGAACAGCAGAAGGTGAAGGAGCAGCGTGAACTCGCAAAGAAGGAAGCGAAGACCAATAAAGAAGAGGAACTTAAAACCACCCCTGAAGCCAATTCCGGCAATGGCCCCACCCCTTCGACGAGTCCCGGCATTGAGTCGCCAAAACCAGCCGTTGAAAAACGCGAGTATTCCTATGCCAACAAAGTTCCCGGCAAGGACGGCTTCGTGTTCAGTCCTTACAATAACAAGGTCGTGGACGTGCGTGACATCCCTAGCGGAACGCTGGTGCAAGACCCGACTTACCCTGCCGCAGATAAGAAGTATTTCCGCGTGCCTTGAGCCATTTCGATCCCCGGTAAACCTATCCTAGGAAACCTGACCGGGTCCGGCACACTGGACCCGGTCTTTTTGTTTTCATGAAATTAGATTTTCCAAATATCACCATTCTTGGCGGCGGACTGCTCGGCGGCTCGCTTGCCCTCGCCCTTGGTAACTCGGAGAATCCCCCGAACATCCGTCTCTGGGCGCGCAAGCCGGAAACCGTGGAGGAAGCGAGGACCCTTGGCATTCCTAACGTCACCGATGACCTAGCAGAAGCTGTGCAGGATGCGGATCTCGTCGTTCTCGCCGTGCCGGTAGGAGCAATGGTAGATCTTGTTAGGAGCGCTCTTGTCGCCGGACTGCCGGAGAAGTGTCTTGTCACAGACGTCGGGAGTGTGAAACGCACTCCCCACGAAAAAGTGGCACCGTTACTGGCCGAACGCGGAATCCATTTCATCGGCAGCCATCCGATGGCCGGTTCCGAGCGCAACGGGCTTTCTGCCGTGACGGCAAATTTGTTTTACGATGCAGCCTGTCTGCTGACCAATGACGATCGCGCTCCCGCGACTCAGGCAGCGGCCTTGGAGCGTTTTTGGAAATCGATCGGCTGCCGGACCTCATGGATGAGCGCCGCGATTCACGATGAGCTCGTGGCCCGTATCAGCCACTTGCCGCATCTCATCGCCGCCAGCGCCGCTCGTGTTTGCCTGAAAGATCCGTCAGAGGGTCGCTTTGGCGGCGGTGGATTACGCGATACCACTCGCGTCGCGGCGGGAAACCCGACGATGTGGGCAGAGATCGTAATTGAAAATCGGGAGGCGCTGATCGGGCCGCTGCAGGAAACCATCGCAGATTTGCGTGAAATCCTTGCCAGCCTTGAGGGCGATCATCAAGAACAAGCCCGTCAGTGGCTCGCCACTGCAAAGCAACGCCGCGATCCCATGAATCCTCCCCGTTAGAATCTATTCACCCCATCTCATGTCGGAATTTCGAGTCACAGCCATTTCCAAATTAAACGCAGAGTTTAGCGTCCCCGGTGACAAGAGCATGTCCCATCGTGCCGCCATTTTGGGCGGGCTTTCTAACGGCATTTGCACCATTCGGAATTTCCTGCCCAGCGAGGATTGCGTGAACACGCTCAACGCAATGAAAGCACTCGGTGCCCGTCACGAAGTGCTCGATGAGCTGGAGGGCTACGGCCCTATCAATTTGAGAATTCATGGGCAGTCGATGAAGCTGAGCGCTCCCTCCGCACCCATCGATTGCGGAAACGCCGGCACCGGCATGCGCCTGTTAGCTGGACTGCTCGCTGGCCAAGAATTTCCCTCTGAACTTTTTGGCGATGCCTCTCTCTCCTCGCGCCCGATGGGTCGCGTCACCGTGCCGCTTAGTCAAATGGGAGCGAAGATCGAAACCCGCGGCGAGAAGCCGGGGTGCGCACCGCTTTTCATCCACCCGGCCAAGCTCCAGCCGATCATCTATCAGATGCCGGTCGCCAGTGCTCAAGTGAAAAGCGCCATCCTGCTCGCTGGCATGTTCGCCGAGGGGAAAACCACCGTGGTCCAGCCTGCCGAAACCCGCGATCACACCGAGCGCATGCTGGCCTCTTTTCGCGTGAGCACCCGCAGGGAAAACAACGCGATCTCGCTTTACGGCGGACAAATGCCGGAATCTTGCGATTTCACCGTCCCCGGCGATATCTCCAGCGCCGCCTTCTGGCTTGTCGCCGCGGCTGCGCTGCCGGGCTCGCGTTTACTCATTAAAGACGTCGGCCTCAATCCCACGCGCACCGCGATTCTCAAGGTTCTCAGCCGCATGGGCGCGCACATGACCGAGATCGAACATCAGTCCGAAGGCGAACCGATCGGCAATATCGAAATCCACGGCGTAGCTCTAACCGGCACGACGATTCTCGAAGAGGAGGTGCCGAATTTGATCGATGAAATTCCCGTCATCGCCGTCGCCGCTGCCCTCGCAAAAGGCAAGACGATCATCCGCAACGCCAAGGAGCTGCGCGTGAAGGAAACGGACCGCATCACCACGGTCGTCGAGGGACTACGTGCGATGGGAGCCGTCGTTGAAGAATTCGAAGACGGCATGGAAATCACCGGGGGAACTCCGCTCCACGGTGCTGTTATTGATAGTTTCGGTGACCACCGGATCGCCATGGCCTTCGCCATCGCCGGGCTTTTTGCCCAAGGCAAGACGGTCATTAAAAACACCGAGTGCGTGAATACTTCCTATCCCGGATTCGCCCATCACCTCGATGCGATCCTCCACGAGCGCACCCACGCCGCAGATTTTACGCTGCCAACGATTTCCCGCGAGTAACCATGCCCCACCGCTTCGCCATCGCCATCGACGGACCTGCCGCTTCCGGCAAAAGCACGCTTGCCCGCGAGCTCGCGAAGCATCTTGGCTTGGTGATGGTGAATTCGGGAGCCATGTATCGCGCGATCACTTGGAAGGCACTTCAGGAAAATATCGATCCCTCTAACAATGATGCCGTCGTGGAGATGTTAGGTCGGATCAAAATTCACTGCGCGGAAATCGCGAACGAGTCCACGATCACCATCGACGGCATTAACCCCGAGGAGGAGCTACGCGCCGAAGCGATCAACGCGAACGTCTCCGCGATTTCCGCCATCCCGGAAGTGAGAAATAAACTCGTCGATCTGCAACGCGGCTACCTCGATCACACCAGCATCGTCATGGAAGGCCGCGACATCGGCTCCGTCGTTTTTCCCGATACGCCTTTCAAAATCTACGTCGATGCAGACGAGGAAGTCCGCGCTGCCCGCCGCAGCCATGTCGGCGAGGTTGACTCCGTCTCCAAGCGCGATGCCGCAGACAGCGAACGCGCCCACGCCCCTCTCATGATTGCGGATGGCGCGGCCGTTCTCGACACCTCGCACCACACCATCGAAAGCGGCGTGCTCGCTGCCATCGAAATTCTGAAACAGCAGGGACTTCCGCTTTAGTCCTTCGCGTGCAAAGTCACATCAACTACCAGCCTGCAGCGCACCGCTTTAAAGCGGGAGGGCGCATCAAATTTAATCGCCGAATTCCGTCTAAGTGTTGGCGTTGGTCTTCTAAATTGGCGTGCCGATGAGGCCGACAAACTATGCGTTCGCCATTCTACCCCTCATATGGAGGAGCGGGTTTTACGAAACTACAGTTTTGTCGTCCCATAGTCGTTCTTGATGTTAGCGTTAAAATAGACCCCGTGAGACCCAGCTTGCATGAGGGAATCAAAGACGTCCTGAGGAACTCCGTGGTATTGGTAAACGGAGCCGGAGTTAAACTCGACCTCCAGGGTCGTCGTTTCCAGATCGTAACCGATTGAGCGAAGGTTGTTCGAGCTGACTGGTGTGCGTTCCATATTATTTCTTTTTTGGTATTGGCGCCGGTAATGTGGCGGGAGTGGCGACACTCACATCTTGAGAGCGCCAACACGCCACAAGGGCTGCAAAGTCTTCGGCAGAAACAGCGTCTTTCCAACCTCCATGCTGAATGGGTTTACCATCTTCGCCTAGCGGAACAACTACCATAGGATCGCCGCTGTCGGGACGACGTCCCTTCGGGGGAGCCGCGATCAATGCTCTCATTGGGAGGCCAACTGCCTCGCCGACAACAAGCGCCTCACCTGTTCGCAAGATAGACAGCATTGAGAATAAACCCTCGAGATTGTCAGAAGCACACCCCTTAATCTGACTCCGATCGGCTTCGTTGGTGAGGCGCATTGCAATCATGGTTCCGCATTGGGAGAGAATCGTTGGGTCGATTTCTGACGGGCGTTGACTTACCAACATTAGCCCCACATCATACTTTCTACCCTCTTTCGCAATTCGTCGTGCCGCCGCCGCTGCACGACCCTTGCCTTCCTTCGCCAGATAAGTGTGTGCTTCCTCCAGCGCTACCAGAAGCGGACGGTGACGGCCACCAACCTCCACATTGCGCCCCCAAAACAACGCATCAAAAAGGATTCTCAAAACGGCTCCAACCAAGTCGTCCAGCACCGAAGGCGGAATGCCAGAGAGATCCAAGACCGTGATTGGCTTTTCACCGCCAATCCAGTCTTGGAGAAGCGAGTCCAAATCCTTGGTTGTGCTGCCGTCTTCCTTCACAGACCAATCGCCGGGATTGAACAGGAAGCTAAGTCTCTTGTCCCTGAGCTTGCCTTCCAACGTATCCGTCTGCATCCGCATGAGGTCTTTCTGGCTACTGAGGAGGATTTTTTCTGTATCACCCGCATCGTTCTTGTTGGGTCTAAACTTGGGTCTCTCAACGCGAAGTGCATCCCCCAGAAGTTCATTGCCCGATGCGTCTTTCTCAACTGCCCAGGTATCTCGGGACTGCGGTTTGCCCGTAGGCAAGATGTGCGTGGCATATTGAAGAGTGTGAAGATCATACCAGAGCTTCTGGATGCAAAACGGAACCGGTGTATCAGCCGTCGTATTCTCGGCGTCCATTTCCAGCTCACGTCCGCCAGGCTTGGATTCTCTCTTCATAGTTGTCACAGCATCTAGGAAATGAGCCAAGGCTGCGCCTCCCAACTGCCCAGTCGATAGACCCATCAATTCTTCCGCCGTGAGGGCCCAATATGGCACATGGAGTTGCTTTTCGCCTTTCTCCAAATTGGCATTGATGCGAAAGACCCGCGCTTGGTCTCCGAATGCCCGCGAGTATTCTCCGTGAATATCCAATAGCACGATGCGCGTGCCCGGAAATGATGCTGGCTCTGCGAGCGAGTTTAGGAGACTGGCGACCGTGGTTGATTTTCCCGCTCCCGTGCTACCCACAAGCGCAGAGTGCCGCGTGACGAGCTTGTTGAGGTCAAGGTAGGCTGGAATCGATTCTGCGCTGGCGACATGGCCAATCGAAACGTAGCTACGTATCTCACCAGGTGCATAGATCGCGGCCAAATCTGACTCGGTAACGACGTGCGCCAAGTCACCTATGGTCGGGTATTGCGAGATGCCTCGTTCAAATTTCTTACCACGACCACCCTCGCCGACGAGTTCCACCAGCATCCAACGATTCCCAAAATTTTGAACTGTTTCACCCACGGATGGAGCTGCACCAGCCCCGACCTGTGAAACGATGCCATACAAGTCAGAATAGCCCGCTGGGATTCGAACAAAGCTTCCGACCTGACCGACCCGATAACCCTCGCCCCGAACGAATACCAATCCGGTCTCGGTGCCGTCCTCAAGTTTAATGCGAACGCTGGGACCAGATACGTCTTCGACCGTTCCGAGGCGGGTCGGGTCAGCAGGTTTTGAATTGCGGATACTCATTGAGTTATTCAAATGTTTGCACTCCAAACTGCATTTCGAGAAACAAGCAGAGGTGATGAAAATCTCCCAAGTTGCACCGAGCTTTGTAAGTGTCATTTCCGTCCGCGTCGGGTGCGCCCTTCTCCGTGGCCATCCCAGAACCTTTGATGGCGATAGCCACGTCCACGTCGTTGTAGCTTCCGCAGCGGGTAGCAACTATAGCACCGTCCCACGCCAAAACGCTCAAGTTGGAGAGCTTCTCTGCATAGCGGATTGCTTGTTCATGATCCTCCAGCTTTGAGTAAATAAGGCCAAAACAGTGGGCCGACTTATTGCCGCGCAGTCCGTCGAGAATGATCTCGTTGAGGTGCTCATCGGCAAATGAGTAACCGCAGAGGACAATGACGGGATTCGTCTCCCTAAAAAAAGCTTTTAGCCTATCGCACATCGCGAGATACGGCATTCGGCGGCTCTGCTCATATTTGAGATGGGACGGGTAAATCATCACTTGTTGGCCTAGTTTTGGTGGGTGGCAGCGGAAAACCGAATCATCGCCCTGTTTTATCCAGTTGATTGATCCGTGAAGCTTCCAAAGCCGAGCCCACCGCTCCGGCACCTTATCCTGCTCCATCGCTGCGAGATCGAAAAACGGCTCACGCGCCCCAATGAACCCGTCAAAATAAGGCACCTTACATTTCTCAAAAGCCTCTTCAATAAGCAGATCGTAGTTAGGAGTGAATACCTCCAACGGATATGTGCGCTCCAATTGCTGAACCCAAAGAGCGAAACGTCGATAAGCGTTGTTATGGTCAGGCAAGGCTTTATCCACGAGCTCCACGATAACTCCACAGATTCTGGCGTCCAGAGTCTGAAGGGTTTCAATCGTCATTCCATCCACAGTCGAGGCACCTTTGAGTGCACATATAGTGCGCAATTGCGTAAGGATGTGTTCGACATTCGGAACTTTGCATTTGTCCGACTTGCACGCGGTCAAGAGTTTGGTCCAACACTCTAAAAGCTCCATCTCTCCGGCTAGTTTACTCTCAATTGCTGAGGTCAAACCAGCGACGTCCGGTATGTGTTTAATGCTCTTGGCTTCGTTCTTGTCATAGATTCCCAAGGGGCAGCCAGCGCCGAGAAAGAAGCCAAGTCGCCGCTTCTCAGAACGAAGTGCTTCGCGGACAAGTCCGACCTGATGCTGAACATCGTGGATAGTGCCCATCTTCATTGGAGGAGAGCCACTCGATGATGCGGGTGTTGTTTTCGCAACAGGATTGGAGGCTGGAATTGGAGTGCTCATGGTTTGTTTGGCATCACATCTGGATACGGCCCGAGGAACCGCTCCCCGTTGAAGTGAATTATGTGGTCGGGGTCTTCGGCGATCCAGACTTCGGATTCCCAGGCGATGTGCGAGACAAAGGACTGCATGGTGCGGCGGGTCTCGAATGCGGTGACGAAGACGAGGCCCGCATTGCATCCGGCGAAGAGGTCTTTGAGTTCCTTGCGGCGCTTGCCGTCCACCGGGCCAGCGCTGGTGACGGCTTCGATGAGAAGAAGCCAGTTACGTTTCGTGTCGTGGATGATGACATCGGGAATCTTGGCGGCGGAGTCCAAAGTGACGCCGAGCGCGGAGAGGCCTGCCGATTCGAGATGGACGAACTTGTTTTCAGTATCACCGATGTAAAGCACGACGCCGCCGGGAGCAAAGGCGGGGCAGAACTGCTCAATGATGGCTTTGATAAGTGGGTTCTGGCCACCGGGTGAAAGTGCGACCTGTGAACCATCCGGCAAAGTGACGGGCACACGAGCCAAGTTGCGTTTGCGGGCGATCTCGTGCTTGAGTGATTCACGACTGGTTAGGTATTCCTTCAATGCGGGCGACCAGTCGGGAGTGCCGACTTTGCGGAATAGAGCGAGAGCGGTTGGCTCGATCTGATAAACGGTCTTTCCGCTGTTGGTCGGGCGCTTGGGGTCGTCGGGATTGCGAAGCAGCAGACCTTCCTCGACGAAGAACTTCACCGCGTCGTCGCGGATGGTTTCTCGGGTGTTTGGTGCGTATCGGTTGCCGTATGCTTTGGCGATGAAAGTAATGATCGGGGTGATGCCGCGCAACGGGGCTTGTGCTTCTGTCCATGGCGCATCCGGCTGGAGGTCGAGGAGAGCGAGCAATGTGTAGGCAGCGGTTTCGTTGCGTTGCTTTGGCCCAAATTGCAAAGCGGTGAGTGCTTCGACGGCCTCTGCGAGCCGCCGTTTACGAGCGGTGGTTTTTCGGTTGGGTTTATCAGCGGGCATGAAGGTGCTTGGTGACGAGTTGGTCGATCTCCTCCTGCGTGAGGTTGAGCGTGGTCATTTCTCGGCCCATCGCTTGGAGCGTGTCGCGGTCGGGATAAGTCAAGGTGCGGAGGTCGGTGGCGTTCACCTGGGTGTGTCCGCTGAAACGGCGGAAGTATTGGTCCACCAAAGTGGAGTTCAGGAAGGCGTAGAGGCCGCTAGCGAGATGACGCTCCAAGCCGTGGCCAGTGGCGTGGAAGTAGTTGAGGTGGTTCTCAAAGCCGATCCAATCCGTCTTCACTTGGTCGGGATCGAACATGCAGGCAACAACGCGGCGGCGCTCTTCTTTCGACGTGAAGCGTTTCGTGAGTAGATACATGCCGGATGGCACGAGCCATTGACGGGTATCTGCGGTGTCCATAATGGCGTTCGGCTTGCGGGCTTCGAGCTTCGGCCAATGAACGGTGCCGCCGTTGAAGTGGCACGGATAGAGCAGCGGCACTGTGCCGCGTTCGGGTTCTTTGCGTAGTGCGTCTTTGAGACGGAAGTCCACGACACGCCCGGTGGAGACGGTTATACCTAACGAGGCGAGACTGGTGCTCAGTCCGTCCATGATTTCCTTAGCGGCCGCGTGCCCGGTGGTGGAAGGGATGTGAATGAATTTCTGGGCGTCGTGTGGGTGGACAATTTCAGTGAAGGGAAAGACGGCTTCAGTAACGTCGGCACCCTGCACGCCGCTGCTGCTGGAGACGATCATTTCGCGGGGCTGCTGCGTTCCTTTAACCGCATGAAAGATGATATTTTCCTGCAACACACTGTCCTCACGAAAAGCGGCCTTGCGGGACTCGAAGACGTGGAGGCGGCGTAGTTCCAATTGGCTCAGGAAGTCTTCGCGGAACGGGCGGAAGTAGGGGCCATTGCAAAAGCTCCGAGGCGTGATGCCGACGAGTTGCCCGCCTGGAACGAGCAGGCGCTGAATGAGTGCGATGAAGCCAGTGTAGAGGTTGCTCGTCTCGACGCCGATGGAACGCAGGGCGCGACGTTCGGCGGAGTCGGTGCTGATTTTTCGATAGGGCGGATTTACGATGGCTGCATCAAAAGCGGGAGGCGCAGAGCCGAACAAATCGCCAGCGAGCCTCGACGACATTTCCTGAATGAAGTCGGCGGAATGGATGGAGAATGTGAAGCGAATGCCCGCTTCGGTGCAGCGATGGTCACACTCGCGCATCGTCTTGGTCAATGCGTCCAGGATTTCACAATCGAGTTCGTAAAGAGTCGCCTCGATGGCACAGACGCCGTCGCGCTTTTCGCAACATCGGGAGACGAATGCTGCGGTGAGAGAGCCCGCACCAGCACCCGCATCCAGCAGGCGGACCGTGTTTCGGAGCGGCCCAAACATTGATGCCATAAAGTCAGCCACAGGCGGCGCGGTGAGGAATTGTCCGAGTTCCTCTTGGCGTCTTCTTGGGTTCTCTACCGCCGCGAGTTTCATGGCGTTATGCTACCAAGGTGAGTTCCGCTTCACCAGCGAACAAACGGTTATCTTTTGATTTTATGAAACTTGCTCTTCTGGAAAGCACCGTTAAGCAGATCGGCAATTGCTCAGAAGAAACTTACGACGTTGTGGAATTTGGCGGATTCTGCTGGGGCGGGTATTGATGCGGCTTGGATGCGTACCGCTGCACCTTGGATGGGTACCCGCTTACCTTGGACGTGTTTCGGACTGCCTTGGATGCTTGCCGGTTCGCCTTGGGCGGGTACCGCTTTATCTTGGATGCGAATCGCTCTGCCTTGGGTGTGTTCCGCTTCACCTTGAGATTGGATCGGGGCTCCTTGGGCGCATTTCGAAGATCCTTGGGGGCTTGGGAAAAAATATCGCGGGTTGGAGAGGGATTTTTCCCCGTAGAATCAAGGAAACCGGGGGGACTTCTGAATAGATCACTGGCCCTCACGGGCGGAATTGTGTTAGCGCTGGAGGGATGGATCTGAAATGAAGGTCCGTCGTTCCAATAAAATTAAATCAGCAAAGAACACTATGAGAATTACACAAAACAACCGCATCACCACGTTTGGCCGAGTCATCGGATTTGCAGCGCTTAATCCGGTGGATTTTCCCGCTCTCTCGAAGGCGGATAAGCTGCTGACGATTATCCGCGCGGCGGAAACAGACGCGACGGCCGGTGCCACGAATCAATCCTCCAGCGGCGGCGAAACCCGTGTTGGATTTGTATTTCCAGGATGGTGCGGCTCCAGCCGTGGGTAGTGGCTTCGCAAATGTAGAACTCGCGTGCAGCGGGTTCTTTGACCATCTGCAGCAGGCGAATGACGTGGCCCCAAGGCAATTGCAAAACAGGTTGTTTCGCAATTGGGCCACTGGGGAATGCGGCGGCGAGAAGCTTCATGGACAACAGGTTTCGTGCGGAAATGCCACCCATTTCCGGGAACGCCTCCTTGAGGTCCACTGCGAGAAAATTCTCCATTCGACTGGTTGAGCTTCCTCCAAGATCGTCGCTCCGCCCCGCCAAACACCTCGCTGTGTGCTGTTACGGGTGCAGCTAATAAATGTAGGGGACTTCAAAAAACTCACAATCTATTGTAATCCAATGAATTGCGGCACGTAAAATGCTTTTAATATATCTAATGAAAATCCACCCACCGGAGCACAGCAATCGCGCCAAACCCCTTGAAAAACCTACATGATCTCAAAACCGAAATTTAAAAAGCGGGTTTTGGAAGTCCCCTTAAGGAAAATTATGCGAAACCAACGAGTTACAAAGACCCCGCGAGACTCTACTTCTCAAAGACCGAAATCGCGATTTTTCAAAGGTTACAGCGTTTCCATACTTCCACGGAGCAACACGGTCCAAAGAGTGCGGCTTTATCCCAAACAATCCTTAAGTTAGTACCATTCGGGTCAGTGCCAAACCCGCCACGGCGAGGAATGCTCCGAAAGTGCAGGAAAATAAAGTTGGAAAGTTAGTAGAGGCGGAGACGAACCTGTTATTTGCTT
>JAYVNE010000224.1:0-9481 GCA_043758615.1 Akkermansiaceae bacterium | reverse complement strand
ATCCAACCCCACCAGAGTCGAATCGGGGAGGTTTGTCTAGGATTTTTTCGAAATCAGGAACCTATGCGGATATTCCCTTCAAAAAGAAAATGCCGTGTCTTCAATACTACCTTTTTGCACAATACACTTGACAAGTGTATTGTGCATTTTAAGTATATTAAATGCTCTTTCAGAAAAAAACCCTGCTCGATTATTTTGAACCCCTTTTGGGTGAGCGGCCTGATCTTGCCCCTGAAAAAGCCGTCGGGTTGCCTTTGTTCTTGCGGGAACGCTTTGATTTCCAATCAACCCGCCTTTTTGGAAAGGCCTATATTCTCGCCTTTGAAAATGAAAACCAGGATGCCGAATCTCCCGGCGAGTATGAGAACTTTGTCGGCATAATGCAGCCCCATTTCACGGCTCCCGTGACATTGGTTCTTCCCCGACTGCCTTCCTACGCACGCAACCGAATGGTTCGCCGGGGGGTTCCCTTCATTGTACCGGGCAGCCAAACCTTCCTGCCCGCCGCCCTGATCGACCTGCGCGAGCGTTTCACCCAGCCAAAACCGGAAAAAGGGAAAAAACTCACGCCAGCCGCCCAATGCGTGGTGCTCTACCACCTCCAGCGCCAATCGCTTGAAAATCTCCCACTGCGGGAAATCGCGGGAAAAATCGGCTATTCCCCCATCATGCTCACCAAGGTGAAGGGCGAACTGGAAGTGGCGGGAATTTGCCGCACGGCCCGCATTGGCCGCGCCATCGCGCTGGAATTCACCAACCAAGGTAGAAATCTCTGGGAAAGCATCCAGCCTGTCCTCTCCAGCCCGGTGAGAAAAACCGTCTGGGTCCAATGGAATGAACCCAGCTACCCGGCACTCATCGCCGGTCTCTCCGCGCTGGGCAAGCAGACCCTCATGGCGGATGATCGCCTGCCCACCTACGCGCTGCCGACCGCCACATTCCAAGCAAATCTCGAACGGGGTCTCTATCAAGGTTGCAAAGGCCCGGAGGACGCGAATCTCCGTCTTGAAAGCTGGAGCTACAATCCCCTCCTGTTCGGAAACTCCAAAATGGTCGATCCGCTCTCCCTCTTTCTCAGCTTGCGGGACTTTCCTGACGAGAGGGTTCAGCAGCAGTTGGAAACCCTCATCGACCAGATCACATGGTGAAAGGACTCGACATCTTCCGTGACCGCTTCAGCGGATTTGAAGGCTCATTCATCCTGATCGGCGGTGCCGCCTGCGATTTATGGTTTGACCAACTCAAGCAGCCATTCCGTGCCACTCAGGATCTGGACTTAGTGCTGCTGATCGAAGCCATCGACCCATCATTTGTGAAAGCCATGCGTGGCTTTATCACCGAAGGCGGCTATCAAACCCGTCAACGCACCAATGGCAGTCCCGAGCTCTATCGATTCGCCAAACCCACGAATGATTCATTCCCGGCGGAAATCGAGTTGTTCAGCCGCAATCCAACAGGCCTCGATCTCGCTCCAGGAGAAGTCGTCGCCGTGGAAATCGAGCCGGATCATCACAGCCTCTCCGCTATCCTGCTCCATGAGGATTACTACGCTCTCATCCGCAACCACCATGACAAGCGGGAAAGCCTAGGTGTAGCCAACGCCACCTCGCTGATTCCGCTCAAAGCTTTTGCGTGGTTAGACCTCACGCGCCGCAAAGCGGAAGGCGAATCCATCGACTCAAGGAAAATCAAAAAACATCGCTCTGATGTCTTTCTTCTCGCCGCCACCTTGCCGGGCGAACCCGGCCCTCACTTGCCAGCTTCGATCAATGCCGACCTGTATCGCTTTCTTCAGGCTTTTCCCGCTGATTCACCCGAATGGCAGGCCATTCTCGAAACCTTGAAATTGAACCCTGTAAGCCGAGGAATTCCAGCCAGCACTTTGTGCAACAACATCCAGAGCTATTTCAACCTTGCATCGTAATAATCACCGCCCACTGCTTGACCAAAACAACCGATTCAAGGGTTCGCGCCCCAAGGATGATCAATTTCCTGAAACACGGAAACTGGTCTCCTGCCAAAGAAAATTGGCCGCAAAAGTTAGCATGAAGTCGAAGCCAGCGATCAAACTCCCAATAGTCAATGAATCCAAAATTGTGAACTTCTCTTGTGGATATTCGGCCTCCGCTGAATTCCACATCGTTACTCGACGCCACGCTCAATCCTTCCGTTTCAGCAGGGGAAACAGCACCACATCCCGGATCGTCGGAGCACCTGTTAGCATCATGCAGAGGCGGTCGAGGCCGATGCCGATGCCGCCTGCGGGGGGCATACCGTGTTCCAGGGTTTCGATGAAGTCGTAGTCCACTTTTTGGGTTTCTTCACCGGATTGATCTTCGAGGCGCTGGCGTTGGACGTCTGGGTCATTCAGCTCGGAGTAACCGGGAGAAATTTCCTGACCGTTGATGATCAGTTCGTAAACCTCCACGGTTTTGCCACCGGGAGTGATTTTTGCTAACGGAACAAGCTCGCTTGAGACGCGGGTGACGAAGCAGGGATCGAAAGTTTTCTCCTCAACGAGTTTTTCGAAAACCTGCTGGATGACTTCGTGGTCTTCCATGCCTTCGGAAATCTGCACGCCGAGCTTTTCACAACGGGCACGACGATCGGCCGCAGTGATGGTGAAAAAATCATCGCCGGCCGCGGCGGCGATGAGTGTGTGATAGCTTTCGCGCTTCCATGGGCGGGCGAGGTCGATGGTGCGGGTCACGTTGCCGTCCTCGTCTTTGTGCTCGATTTTGAGACCACCACAGAATTTCTCGGCGAGATGGCACGTGAGCTCCTCAACGAGGTCGGCCATTTCCTCGAAGTCGGAGAAAGCCCAGTAAGCCTCTAACATGGTGAACTCCGGATTGTGACGACGGGAAATCCCTTCGTTGCGGAAGCTGCGGTTGAGTTCGAAAATTTTCGTGAAGCCGCCGACTAACAAGCGCTTGAGGAACAGCTCGGGGGCGATGCGCAGAGTGAGCGGCATGCCGAGTGCGTTGTGAAATGTCTCGAACGGGCGAGCTGCCGCGCCACCGGCGACGTCCTGGAGCATCGGTGTTTCCACCTCGAGGAATCCGCGATCCTGGAGGAACCGACGGATTTCGGCGATCATCAGCGAGCGCTTTACGAACAGTGCAGCGCTCTCCGGGTTGCCCATTAGATCGAGGTGGCGTTTGCGGTATTTGATCTCGCGGTCGGCCACGCCGTGCCACTTGTCGGGCATCGGGCGGAGTGACTTGGAGAGTACGGTGAATTTTTCTAACTTGATCGTCGGCTCGCCAGTCCGTGTTAGGAATGTTTCGCCTTCGATGCCGATCCAGTCGCCGCGATCGAGGCACTTCCATGCGGCGGCTTCGGTTTCGGAGAGATTCTTGATAGAGACATAGCCTTGGATCGCGCCATGGACATCGCCGAGGCTGAAGAAACAAGATTTACCCATGTCGCGCAAGGCGGTGATGCGCCCGGCGACTTTCACCTGCTTGCCTTCTTCAAAATTGGCGAAAAGCTCGGCGGGAGTGGTCGAGACCGGGAAACGTGCGCCAAACGGATCGATGCCCAGTTCACGGAGTTTCGCCAGCTTCTCGCGGCGGACGGCGATCAGTTCGGCTTCGGTATTCTGCGGCTGTGGCGGTGTGACGGCTTCACTCATGTCGGGGAGGGGCTTAGGCGGCAGCGAGAGGACTCGCAAGAGTTGAAACAAAAATTGACCGATAATTCTTAGAAAGTGAAAATAAATTTCACGGGCATATGGGCGACTAAGCCTTCGATTTTCTGTGAGTTCGTCCATTTGTGAGTGCATTGAGGCATATTCACGCGGTGACAAAGCAAGTTTCGACTAGGCACAACGGAGACCTTTTCAAGAAGTCCTAACTTTCAAGCCAACTGCGGATATCAAACATTCCAGTAGTTTCAGGTTGGTTCATATCCAATAAATCCTACATTAAATGTTATTGATCAATGACTTACGACATGCGGGTAATGTTAACCGATGAGCGTTGCACTGAATTTACCACTGGGATCCATCGAAGCGGTTCGACCGGTTTTCCTGATCGTGATGGGAGCTTTCCTCATGGTAATTGCTTGGAGACTCGTGAAAACAAGTGAGGGATGGACTGCCCGCATGATGGTGGCAGGTGCCGCGCTTCTTGGTTTCGGTTACACCGTGATGCTGCCGCTTTATGAAGCGGGCATCATCGAACGTTACGCTACTGGCGCTCACTACCACGGCAGTGAGGCCACCGCACTGGCTTGGCACGCGATTAAGTTAGTCTCAATGAATAGCGGCTGGCTATTTTTCGGCATCGGTATCGCGATGCATGTTAAACTTTTCGAGGCTCCGGTCCCCCGCCGAGCCACCCATCCCCCCACCCTCGCGAAACATGAATCTACTGCTTGAAGTTCTGATCAAAAATGGCCTCCTCTTGGACGCATTCGGTGTTATTGGCTTGGGTCTCCTTGGTCTCGCTGCCATTAAGCTCGCCCGGCAATATCATTCTTGGGGCGGCACGATGATGACGGCGGGCGTAGTGGGACTGCTGCTCGCTCGTTTCTATTACATCATTTCACCTCATGTGTTAGACAATAACGTTCTATCCATGATTGGGCCGATTGGTATCAGCTTAACGATCGCACTACCACCCCTGCTCCTCAGCATAGGATTAGCCGGGATCGTTTGGGGTCTGTGGGGGCATGAACGCTGGATGAATGAGGAAGGTCGCTGAGGCCGCCAGCGGGGAAAATTTCCAATGGCCGGGCGGGCGTATCGGTGCTACTGCTCCCTCAGATGTTTGAAATCAGAGAAAAGCC
Organism: Akkermansiaceae bacterium; assembly: GCA_043758615.1. Classification (GTDB taxonomy): domain Bacteria; phylum Verrucomicrobiota; class Verrucomicrobiia; order Verrucomicrobiales; family Akkermansiaceae; genus Luteolibacter. The sequence goes on along the minus strand of JAYVNE010000224.1, from coordinate 4,687 downwards.
CGATATGGTCGAGCGTGCCTTGCTGGTGCGTTTTTACTTCGAGCCGCGCGAAGCCACGGAATCGGAATCCCTGCTAGAAGAGCTCGGAGAACTCGTGAAAACCCTCGGCGTCCAAGTGATGGAATCGGTGTTATGTCGCAGCCGCGAAAAGCACAAAAAATTCCTTTGCGGCACCGGCAAAGCTGCGGAAATGGTTGAGCTGGCCCGTGCCCACGAGTGCGACGTGATCGTCATCGATAACGGCCTCGCTCCCTCCCAGCAACGGGAGTGGGAAAAGCTCGCCGACCTTTGCGTGATCGACCGCGAGGAGGTGATTCTCGATATTTTTGCCAAACGCGCCCAAACCAAAGAAGCCAGGCTACAAGTCGAGCTCGCGCGCATGCAGTACGCCCTGCCTCGCCTTGCGCGGATGTGGGGTCACCTCGACCGAGAGTCCGCAGGCTCCGGCGGCGGCGCAGGGGGCGGGGCATCCCGTGGCATGGGCGAAAAACAAATCGAAGTGGATCGCCGCCTCGCCTATCAGATTATCGACCGCGCCAAGCGGGAGATCGAGCTCGTCCGCAAGCAGCGGAAAACCCAGCGCAAGGAACGCGAGAAGTTCGCAACACCCCATGCCGCCATCGTCGGCTACACGAATGCCGGGAAATCCACGATGCTCAACATTCTCAGTGGTGCCGATGTGATGGCCAAGGACATGCTCTTTGCCACCCTCGATACCACCACCCGTCGCATCGAGCTGCCGGATGGCCAACCGCTGCTCATCACGGATACCGTGGGCTTTGTTAGAAACCTTCCTCACCGCTTGATCGAGGCTTTCAAGGCGACTCTTGAAGAAGCAGCACTCGCCGATTTTCTCATCCACGTTCTCGACGCCACCGCATTGGAAATCGAGCGCTTTCACGACACCACCCTCGAAGTCCTCGCCGAACTTGGCGCAGGGGATAAACCCACGATCACCGTGCTCAACAAGATCGACCGCGTGACCGATCCATTTGAGCTCATCGCGCTCGAAAAGAAATTTCCCGGAGCCCTTCACGCCTCCGCCGTCACCGGGCTGGGTCTGGAAGAATTGCTGCAACTGTGCAGCCAAGTGCTCGCCGATCGCGTCCAGCATCAGGACTATCGTATTCCTCAGAACCGCGCCGACCTTGTTAGCCTACTTCACCGCGAGGCAAAGGTGCTCTCGACGGAATACGACGGCGATGATATCCTCGTCAGCGCAGTTGTTCCCGCGGCCATCGCTGGCCGACTTCACGTGTTTGCCGCCATCAATACTTAATTTCTATTAGATTCTATCTCATGCTCCGATTCATCCTACCCGTCTTCATTGGGCTCAGTATGCTCGCCCCAGCCCAACAGGCAGCAACTCACGCAAGTCCACTCACACGACCCGTGCTCCGCGCACTGCCCATCGGCGGCGATGCTGAAGTCAGTTCCCAGCCCCCTCCCTCTACCGATCCCGTGGCACCGATAGCACCGCCAGTGTTAGTGAAACCCGTGCCGCCTATCGTGCAAGCGACTCCGATTCAAAGTGTCTCCCCGCCTTCGCCACTCGACGTAAAGCCCTCGGGCGATGATGCCCTGCGCCTGCAAATTTTCCTCGATGAAGCGAAATTCGGTCCCGGCATCATTGACGGCAAGCCCGGCCGTTTCACCGAACTCGCCGTCCAGTCTTGGAACGAAGTGCATGGCCACCCGATCAATGACTGGATCGCTGCGAACACCGAAGCCCGCAAAGCCGTGCTAAATCCACTGGCCGTCGCAGTCGTTCCTGACATCGTCAAGGACTGGGTGGACGGCTCCTTGCCTACGAAAGTTTCCGAACAAGCAAAGCGCAAACGAATGAGCTACCGCAGTAACGCAGAGTTTATGTCTGAGCGCTATCACAGCGACGTTGACTACCTCGTCCTGCTCAACGGCAGTTCAAAAATCAACAATCTCAAGCCACACGACACCCTCATCGTCCCGAATGTGCAGCCCTTCACGATCGAAAGCATCACCGGAATCGGCTACAAGGCAGACGCCGCCATGAGCCAGCGCCACGTCGTCGTGGACACCAAAATCAATCAAGCGCGCATCTTCGAAGCCGCACCCGCAGCACTCGTCGTCGCCGAGCCTGGCTCTGACCCTGGTGCAGCAACAGTTAGCTATGTTTCCAGACCTAACCGTGGGCTCATCGCATCATTCCCTATCACACCCGGCGAAAATAAATTCATCAAATTTGGAACTTGGGAAGTGCGCAATTCCGTCGAGTTTCCCCACTGGCGCTACGACCAGCGCTTGCTCGATACTGGCAAACGCAGCAGTGACTCAGAGTCCCTGAACATCCCACCGGGTCCCAATAGCCCCGTTGGCGTATTCTGGTGCGGCCTCACCAAGCCCGGCATCGGTATGCACGGCACTCCAAATCCCGAGACCATCGGCCGTGCCCGCAGCCACGGTTGCATCCGCATGGCAAACTGGGATGCCATTCGCCTGCCCACTTTGATTCGCCCTGGAACAACCGTTGAAATCCGCTAGAGGCGGCGATCATTGGTCGCCAAGTGCCCGCGATGAGTAACTTAGGTAAACCCCCCCTTCTTTTCACGCTCGCCAGCGCAGGCTTCATCTATCTTCTAGCGGATTTATTGATCTTTCAGGGACCTATCAAGGGCTTACTTCTATCCATTTTCCCACCGAAAACCGAAAGCCTCGTCGCCCGCGTTTCCGGTTATCCAATCACCCGCAGTCAGCTCGACCGTGCCGTGAGTGAGCGGCTCTGGCGATCAGGAACATCCACCGCCCACTGCACCGCTGCGGAATTGAAGGTCGTTCAAAAAGCTGCGCTCGATGATCTAATCGACCACGCAATCCTTCACTCCATCCTCAATTCTAACGAAAAACTTTCTCGTGCCAGCGCGCATGAAATCGACTCCCGGTGGCACAGGTTCCTTGCCCGCTTTGATACAAAAGGCGAACTCGATAGCGTGATGAAATCCCAAGGCATTCGCAGTGAAGACGATTTAAAAAATTGCTTCGCCGCCCAGATCCAAGAAGAAAAATTTATCGAAGCAAGCATTGCCCCACAAATCACAGTCACTGACGACGAGGCTAAAACATGGTTTCAGAAAAATCAAAAAGCCATCGCGAATCCCGAGCGTGTGGAAGCCCGCCACATCTTCATCCCCACGCTGGATCACCCGCCAGAAGAGGCGAAACAGAAACTCGATGAAGCCTTGGCCGCACTCACGGAGCAGAAAAAAGACTTTCCCTCGCTCGCCAAAGAACTCAGCGAAGATCCAGCCACAAAGGACAAGGGCGGCTCACTCGGCTGGATGAGTTATGATCGGCTTCCTGTCGATTTCGCCGCCCCCTTGTTTTTGCTAGAGCTGAACAAGCCCACCCTCATCCGCAGCCACCTCGGATGGCATCTAGCAGAAATCACGGCGCGCAAGAAAGCCGAGCCCCGCACTTTTGAGCAGGCCAAACCCGAGATCGTCGCAGCGCTTGAGACGATCAAACGTCGCCAAGTCATCACTGATTTGCGCGCATCATTTCGTGAAAACGAAGCCAAAAATATCATCATCATCAACGACACGATCGGGATTAAATAATGACAACTCGCTCAATCTGACTCGAACGTGCGGCCCTTTTTCTGAATTATCCTATATGGCTTAGCGTCTGCTGAGTTAATTTTCCATCCATGAATGCGATCAATATCTCCGTGCTCTCCGCTTTGCTTGCCGTTACGCTTGGCAGTTGCACAGGTCCTGCAACTCGCGAGCCGACGAATCTCTCGACGGTGAAAGCCGAAGTAACAGCCTATGAGAATTCTGGAAAATATCAGGTGGATCTAGCAGACGCGGCAGCTCCTGCCAAGACGTGGATCACGCAGCGGTCTCATTCAAGAACGGGGAAACCCGCAGTCGTTTTTGATATTGATGAAACGACCCTCTCGAATCTTGGGCACATGAGGCAGGCAGATTGGGGTTACCAACCGGATTCGTGGAGCAAATGGGTGATGACCGGCAAAGCACCGGCGATCACTTCGGTGCGCGAAATCTATCAAACCGCCAAGGCGAACCAGGTGACTGTGTTTTTCATTACCGGCCGCCGGGAGAGTGAAAAAGCAGCGACCGCGCGCAATCTTCGCCAGCAGGGCATGGGCGACTGTCAGGCGATTTACGTCCGCTCGGATGCGTCGAAAACTCCCGTCGGACTTTTTAAAACCTCCGTGCGCAAACGCATCACCGAGCAGGGCTACACCATCATCGCTAACATCGGCGACCAACAGTCCGACCTCGATGGCGGCTACGCGGAACGGACCTTCAAGCTGCCCAATCCGTTCTATCTGATTCCGTGAGACGGGGTAGGCCGCTGATAACAGCGATCTCTATCACCACTCCCACACCCATCCAAAACGCCGCCCGCGCGTTACACCCCTGCTGCAACATTATCATGCAGGCCCATTCCTCATTTGCGGGTTCCTCCCATAAAAAACTGATAGATCCGTCTCTCATTCTCCTTCATTTTAACACCAAATGGGCGGACCCTCTCCGCCATTTTCCTAGCAGCCTGTCGGACTTAGAAGAAGCTTCTAAATCCGCCGCCGATCGGTGTGGAAAACTTTCATGTCGGCAGGAGCCAGAGTTCACGCAGGCGGGCTAGGGAATCGCTCCACGGAGCCTGTTGATAAAGTCGCACGCGG
>JAYVNE010000223.1:0-3068 GCA_043758615.1 Akkermansiaceae bacterium | reverse complement strand
GCGTGCGACTTTATCAACAGGCTCCGTGGAGCGATTCCCTAGCCCGCCTGCGTGAACTCTGGCTCCTGCCGACATGAAAGTTTTCCACACCGATCCTTCATGGTGTCCCGCACACACAAATCCACTAGAGGTGCCGGGGCATGGGTGAAAGGTGAGGCCCTTCAAGAGGCGAACGAGTATTGTGAAAAACGAGGTAAGGTGATGAAAGTCACCAAGACCGTTGAAATCAACATGAAGCCTTTCAAGTCAGACGCTTCGGCAGAAGTATATTTCATGGCCCTTAGTCCATCTGATCCTGAGTTGAAAAAGCCTGTGAAGATTGAAGAAGTCAGAGAGTAGGACGCCGGAAAACATCAAAACTGCGGGATTAACCATAAATTTTGCTCGGTTGATCGAGACTAGAGGAAACAAAGTGCTTACACCGATGATTCAGATCCGAGTCATCGATTCCACCGCGCACAGCACCTATCAGGGCTGTCGCGAGGCCGACATCCAGCTTCGTCAGGAGCTTGGCGCGGGACGGTGAATTTCAAATGCAGCTTGGCGGCGCGGTTGTTGTCGTTTTGCCAAAGTGCCCAATGCATGCGCGGCAAAGCGGGCAGCAGCGAGCCGTCCACGAGCTTGAGCTTGTCGGCGAAATGGGCGAGCCGCTCGTCGCCCCATGAGGCTGAAATAGTTCTGCCACCGAGGTTAATTTCGTCTGTGATATGCTCTCTGCGTGCCCACTCAGGATTGAATCGCAACTGAGACCATCAAATTTTACAAGCCCGCTTCTGCTAGCCTTTCGTCCATTTCGGTTTTCTGCAGTTCGTTAGTAAACTCGTAAAGATCCCCGGCCACGATTCCTGTTAGGTTGTGAGAGGTGAAGCCGATGCGGTGGTCAGTCACGCGGCTCTGTGGAAAATTGTAAGTGCGAATTTTTTCCGAGCGATCGCCCGATCCGATGAGCGAGCGGCGGTGGCTGGAGTAAGCTTCTTGCTGCTCGCGGAGTTTCAGTTCGTAAAGCTTCGACCGGAGGATCTGGAGCGCCATTTCCTTGTTTTTGATCTGGGAGCGGCCGTCCTCACAGCGCACGTAGGTGCCGGTGGGAAGGTGGAAAATCTGCACGGCGGACTCGGTGCGGTTCACATGCTGCCCACCTGCTCCACCCGCGCGGCAGACTTCGATGCGAAGATCTTCCTGTTTTAGTTCGATATCCACTTCTTCGGCTTCCGGTAAAACGGCGACGGTGACCGTGGAAGTGTGGACTCGGCCTTGCGTCTCGGTCGCAGGCACGCGCTGGACCCGATGGACTCCCGATTCATATTTTAAATAACGGAAAACCTCCTGCCCGGTGACTTTCAAAATCACCTCCTTAAATCCGCCGACTTCCGATGGGCTGCTCTCTAGGTGCTCGCATTTCCATCCTCGGAGGTCGGAGTAACGTTGATACATACGCATCAGTTCGGCGGCGAAAAGCGAGGCCTCATCGCCCCCAGCTCCAGCGCGGATTTCGATGAGCGCGTCGCGATCCTCGCTCGGATCGGACGGGAGAAGGGCGTATTGGAGATCGACTGAGAGTTTCGCGAGCTCCGCCTCCAGTGCAGGGATTTCCTCGGCGGCCATCGCGGCGAAGTCCGGGTCGTCAGATTTCACGAGTTCCAGATCATCGGCGAGGTGGCGCTTGGTGGCTTCGAGTTTGTCCCAAAGTTCGAGAGTTTGTTTGAGTTTTCCGTGCTCGCGGAGGATCTCGGTGGCGCGTTTGGGATCGGAGAAAAGGTCAGGATCGCCTACTGCTTCCTCCAGTTCGGAAAAGCGTTCGCGGCGTTTTAAAATGAGAGAGGAGTAGTCCATGAAACGGTGAAAGCCCGGGGCGCAGGAAACTGAGCTGCGGGAAGGCGAATTGCAAGGGAAGGAAAATGTGGAGGTAAGGTTGCAATCTAGCGCAGGGCTGATAGTGAAATCCCATGACGAGAAACGGCGTGGCATGGTGCGGTGTTTTTATTGGAATGCTCCTGCGGCTCCATGCGGCGGAGGTCATCGAAAATCCAGGCGACGACGAATGGGAAAAAGAAGTGAGGGCGGAGGGCAAGGCGGCTGAGGAGGATTTCGCGACATGGAAGACCACGGGAAAATTACCGGAAAGTTTCGAAGATCACGCCATCCGAGGGGCGCGGGAGGATCTGGTTCAGCGGCAATTTTCCGGTGATAAGCTAGCAGAGACAGAGATCAAAACGGACCTGTCTGCAAAAACCTGTGAGGTGACCGTGCGCGACACAGAACTGATAGAATCCTCTATCAAGGAAGGGAATGCATGGATTGTTTCAGTCGGATCCGAACATGGCCGTGGGTTTGTGAAGCTGACACCCGATGGAAAAGGGAGGAAGATCGACGATCCATGGCTAGAATGTTTTCCCCAACAGCTCAGATCGAGAGGAATGTTTACTGACCGTTATAACAAAAGTGATGATGGCTCACTCCTCGTGAACCGAACTGAAGCCGGGCATGGAATGCATGTCGGTTGGCCGCACTATCACTTCTTGGACACCGATATCCTCATCCCTAACGGAGACGACTTCGGTAATCTACCGGAATCATGGTCAGTCTTCATCGAGTCAGATTGCGGCCCATTCACCCAAGCGACGGAAGACCGCAAAGACGAGCGCACTTGGTTCTTCGATGCGAAGGGAATCTATCAACACTGGAGCCATGGCCGCACCGTCGGCACCAGTCTGCCAAGCGGCGGCCTGTGGATCCGCCAGCTCGACGACAGTTGTTCACTCGTTGAAAAAGGCCACACCATCAAATCTCGCATGAAATTTTCCACTAAAGATCAGAAATCTCTCATCCCTGTGGAACTCCACGACGACATCGGCCTTGGCCTGTTTCTACTATCCGGTGAGCTGGTGCTGGGGACTTGGGGTAAGGGACTCTGCCAAAAATAAACCGGCCATCTGATTTTTAGACAAGTGTGCCGCGCACCATGGACTGCGGCAGCAGGCTCTGCCCATTACCCACAAATTGTTTGGTTTCGAAATATTCGATACGCCTCGGTAATATCCTCGAGTCTCCGCAGGCCGCGCCACAGG
>JAYVNE010000222.1:0-9561 GCA_043758615.1 Akkermansiaceae bacterium | reverse complement strand
TGGAAAGCCGCAGTTACTCTGCGGGGTATGAGAGTGTGAGAATGCCTTTCGGGATCTTGATTTGAAGTGCCGACGTCGAGGCCTAGTACCCGTTATGGGAGCGCCCCTCCGCTTCAGATTAAGATTGATCGCCACCCTCCCGCTTCGACTCGGAGCGGGTAGCAGGTTGCCCAGCGCCGCCTTGTTCGCCTTGTCGGATGATTCGACGGCCGGAAGCATCTTGGCGCTGACGAGCTGCATCCACGATTCGTGCGATATCGTATCCATATTTGGCCGCGACTGCCTCCTTAAAAAATCGCACTTCCTCGACGATGGTCATGTGGGTGTCAGTTATCATCTCCAATTAAATCTTCTGGGGTGCAGATTACTGTAGCGCGCAAACCAAATCCTGCAACGCAATCCGAGATCCGCCTCCAGTTCCGCGGATTGGCGAGGTGCTTGCAGTTCCATGTTACTAAATAATCAATTCGATGAACCGAGGCCACAGCAATATGGATAGCATCATCTGCGGCTTTCGCAGGAATGATCTGTTTGGTAAGGAGCATCTGCGCAATCGAAACGACATCATCGGTGAGTTCCAAAAGCGGAATACCTGCCAGCAGTTCAACGCGCATGCCCGCCATTTCGGCATCCCCTTCCGGGGCACTCATCCAATACCGTCTGCGAGCAATAAAGATCGAATTCATGCCGATGCTGATCCCACCAGATTCGTGTCAGATTCTGGCGAGCAGCTTCGACAAGTCTCTGTGCAGACCGCCTGTATAGAGGCTTGGAATCGTCGTCCCGATGTATGCTGTTGCCATCGTGTGCGGTAATTATGACTTGTGAACTTTGTAATTCGTTCAGCCCGAAATCTGGCGATTTGGGGGGATTTAGCGAGGAATTTTTGTCAGAGATTCTTACAAGCCGGACGTTCCCAGTGGGTTGCGAAGGAGCTAACTGATGGGTGATTTCTGGGATGACTGGTTGGAAATACTGATAGGGGTGGAATGATGATGGTGGTTGGGGCGCGATGGTCCGGCGAACGCTTTTCAGTTAGCGACGGTCGCAGACCGACGCCACAAAGAACCGCTGATGGGTTTGCGGGGGGCAGCGAACCTAAAAATGGGGACTGGACAGCCACTGGGAGCTGTTTCACGGTTAGGGCATGGATACGAAAAACGTGTTTGCCCAACGAGGTGGCAAAGTGGAGATCGAGGAAGGCGCGGATTTTGCTCCGAAATTCGATGCGGATGGCTTGATTCCAGCGATGGCGATGGACGCCACCACGCGTGAGCCGCTGATGCTGGCCTACATGAACGAAGAATCGCTGCGGCGGACTTTGGAGATGGGTGAAGCGGTTTACTGGTCGCGCTCGCGTCAGGAATTCTGGCACAAGGGAGCGACTTCCGGCCACATTCAGCGGATCGTGGAAATCCGGACGGATTGCGATCAGGACGCTCTCGTTTTGCTGGTGGAACAAATCGGCGCAGGAGCATGTCACACGGGCCGCAACTCGTGTTTTTATCGGAAAGTGACCGCGAATGAAGGCGGGAGAGCGGCGAAACTGGAGCAGATCGAGGGCGGAAAATCGTTCGATCCAGCGGCGGTTTACGGAAAACATTAAATTTTGAGTAATTTCACGGTTGCATTTACAAAACAGATCCACTAGCTCTGCCGTCCCGCACGTCAGGGCATACCGCACAGACACCGCAGGCAGCACCTAATTTTTCCGCGAAGGAGGACCCCATGCATATTATCCAGAAGATCGAGTCAGAGCAATTGAAGCAAGATGTCGTTGATTTCAACGTCGGTGATACCGTGAAGGTTCATTGCCGCGTGGTTGAAGGCGGTAAAGAGCGCGTCCAGATCTTTGCTGGAATCGTGATGGCCCGTGGCGGTTCCGGTGTGAATGCTGCATTCACCGTGCGTAAAATTTCCTACGGCGAAGGTGTCGAGCGGGTTTTCCCAGTTCACACACCCCGGATCGCCAAGATCGAAGTCACCAACCGAGGCAAAGTCCGCCGCGCAAAGCTGCACTACCTCCGCGAGCGCGTGGGCAAGCGTGCTCTCCTTGTGAAGAGCGCCAACTGAGCCTAAGACATCGTTTATTTTCATTAGGTAAAGCGCCTCACCTCCAGCGGGTGAGGCGCTTTGTTTTTAGGGTGAGACGCGGTTTCCTCTTTCCGGGCGGGGAAGTCCGCGCCAAGTTGCCGCCGTGCGCGTTCCCATTCCGGTAGTCATCCTTCTTGTCATCGCCGTCATGGGTGGCGTTTGGTGGGATGGCACGCGGAAAAAGGATTTCCTAACACCTCCATCGCCGGAAAAGCTAGCGGAAGTCCGCACGCGGGCCGAGTCGTCGTTTCCTCAAACGGAGAAGGTAGTGGATGCCATTTCCGAACCAGTCATCGTCGAAAAGCCCGTGGTCGTGGAAGCTCCGAAACCTGAGATCGATCTCGGAGATTTGACGGCTGCTCCCGCGCTGACCCAGTATGGCGATCGCGCAATCCAAGGAGCACCGCACTTGATCGAACTGGCAGCGGCTTTGGAGGCAAAAGGGCAATTTCAGCGGGCCTTGCTCGCCTGGGAGCGGGTCCTTGATCGAGCCAAACCCAACGCCACTCAAGCGAGCACCGCCGTTTCCGCGATCAAGCGCCTCCGTCCGACTCTACCCGATTGGAACACCGATCCCGCAAAAACCATCCCGATCATCCTTCATGCAGGCACGGGCCAGAAAATGGCGAAGGCACTTACCCCCCTGATGCAACAAGCCGCCCGCGACTTGGAAAAAGCGTCGGCAGGAATGATTAAAATCACCGCCGAAGTCACCGCAGGAAAGAGCAATCTCCCTGCTAAAGGTCCCACACCCGTCGCGCTTTGGCTGGCGGGTCCATTAAAAAAATCCGTCTCCACTGAGGTCATGTCCTTCACCGTCATCAACGCAGATTCATCTCAGCAAGAATTGATGAAAACGGTGTTTGAACTGGTCCGCAATTATTTGGGCCGAGCGACCTCTTTCACGCCTCCCGCCGCTCTTGCCGATCAGGAAAACCCGCAGGATGCGCTCAATTTCAGGATTACCCGCCAGTGCTGGAGCGAGTTTGCCACCTCGCTGAACGTGCCGCCTAAAAAAGAAGAGAAGCCCGTGAAAAAGCCCGTAAAAAAGCACTAATATTCAGGACAGCGGTGACGTTGTCTAAATGAAATCTTATTGCAATGATTCGCCGCTCCACCCTCCTATGCCTAACAGCCAGCCTGTCCATTGCCACTGCTCAGGAACGCGCACCTGTGGAACCGACATTGCTACCGGCTCCGGATCAGCCTGTCGCCCCGGTGAAACCCACGGTGGAAAAGCTCGATGAAACACGCTATCAGGTTGGGAAAATCATTTTTGATCAAAAGACCCGCGAGATCCGCTTCCCTGCGAAAGTGAACATGGTGAAAGGCTCCCTTGAGTTTCTATTAGTCCATGAAAATGGTAAAGTCCACGAGTCGCTTCTGATGACGGATATCTCTCCCACTCATCTCAATCTCGCCTTCACCCTGCTGCGCTATCCACCCTCGCGCGAGCTTTATGCCTTGCCGAATGATCACGGTGGCGCATCTAACGAATATCCCGAAGTGCCTCCCGATGTGAAAGCTGGGGCCCGCATCGCCATCGACTTGGAGTGGAAAGAGGGTGAAAAAATCAAACGCCTGCCAGCTCACAACCTCATTCAACACACCGTTAAAACCACTGCCATGCCCGCTGGCCCGTGGCTATATGGCGGGTCGGAATTCTACGATGGAAAATTCGCCCCTGAAACGAGTGGAGATATCATCGCCATCTTCACCACCAATTCCGCGCTCATCAACTATCCGGGCAAGGACGATGACAACGACGAAGTGTGGGCTCCCTACCCACAGCGCGTCCCGCCTATCAACACGGACGTCACCGTGATCATCACTCCTTTTTCAACTAACAAAACTCTGCCGAAACCATGAAACTTCTATCCGCTCTCGCCATTCTCGGCACCAGCATCTCCTTTGCCGCCGAACCAAGTCCAAACCGCTACGAGTCCCTCAAACAAGAAATGCGGCAGTCCATCGCCCGTGGCAATGCGTGGCTGAAGTCCCAACAGAAACCGAATGGCACTTGGGACGACGAGGGCTTACCGGCGCTAACTGCGCTTGCTCTAACTGCCGCCACTCGCGATCCGAATCTCGACCGCAAGGCTCCCTTCCCAGAGCATATCGAAAAAGGCTATAACTGGCTGCTAGACCAACAAAAGGAAGACGGCGGAATCTATAATCGCGGCCTTTCCGTTTATAATACCGCCACCGCATTGACCGCTCTGGTTTCCGCCGGGCGAGAAAATTACGATTCGGCGATCATCAAGGCGCGCAAGCATCTCATCGATAATCAATGGGACATCGGTCAGAAAAAGGAAACGGACAATCTCAACGATGGCGGCGTGGGCTATGGCTCGAAAAATGATCACACGGATATGTCGAACACTTACCTCGCCATCGAGGCGCTCGCGCTTTCCAAAAAAGTAATCGAAGACAACAAACACGGGGATCAACCTGACCTCGACTGGGGCGCGGCCGTAAAATTCCTGTCACGCTGCCAAAATCTTGAAGGGTCTAACGACCAGCCATGGGCCTCCAGCGACCCAAAAAACAAAGGTGGCTTCATCTACGCGCCAGGCGAGTCCAAGGCCGGCGAAGACAAGTTACCGGATGGCCGCACCGCGCTGCGCTCCTGCGGCGGCGTGAGTTATGCTGGCCTGCTTTCCTTTATCTACGCCAAGCTCGGCCCAGATGATCCACGCGTCGCTGCCGTGAAGGAATGGATCTCAAAAAACTATACCGTTGATGAAAATCCCGGCCTAGGAGCACAGGGGATTTATTATTACTATCAGACCATGTCCAAAGCGCTCACCGCCGCGAATATCGATACGCTGAAACTCGAGAACGGCAAGGAGGCCGACTGGCGCAAGGATCTGGGAGAAAAAATCCTCACCACTCAACGCGAGAATGGTTCATGGGTAAATGACAACGGCCGCTGGATGGAGTCGAACCCGATTCTCGTGACTGCCTACACGGTGCTTTCGTTAGAGCAGGTTTACGACTCGATCCCGCAGAAATGAGGCGCTTTTCCGCAATCGTCATCCTCCTAACTTCCTCCGCCGTTGCGGAGGTGGTGGGCCCGACTACACTTGTCTCGAGCGACTCATCCGAGCGTTAGACAGATGTGCCGCGCACCATGGACTGCGGCAGCCTGCTGCCGCTTTGAGGCCACGCAGCCTGCTGTTGCCTCTGCGTGACCGTCACACGAATCGTGGGGAATTCCTTTTACTTTGCCTCCGCAGAGTGGACCTCACCTTGTAGGTCGGCCCGACAGCAGGCTGTCCGGGCCAAAGCGGCAGCAGGCTGCACGCAGTCCACGGACTTCGTCTCAAAACACACTCAAATTCGTGTTTATTTTTGGCCGAGTCCCCAAAGTGAAGTGATACACGCCCAAGGTGAACCGGTACACATCCAAGGTGAGATGATGCACATCCAAGGTGAACCGGTACGCACCCAAGGTGAGGCGATACACGTCCAAGGTAAACCGATCTTTATCCAAGGTGAATCGGAACGCATCCAGGGAGGACATTTACGCACCCAAGGCAAAGCGGACCGCGTCCTAGGGTCAACGGTGTATCCCCAAGGCGGATCGATCCTTGATTCGTAGCTTGGAACTTGAAAGTGTTCCGTTCCAATGACCACCCACACCGCAGCACTCACGCCGGCCCAAGCAGGAAAACTTCGCGAGGTGTTGGAGCGGCTGGGTTATGATTTCGAAACGAAACCCTATGCACTTTTCTCGGCGCGGAAGGGCAAGCTGAACGTCACAGTTTACGAAAAAGGACCAAAAGTCCTGATCCAAGGCAAGGACACCGAAGACTTCATCCGCTTCACGTTGGAGCCGGAAATCTTGGGCGAGGCGCGGCTGGGCTATGAAGAAATTTTAGAGCCGGATCGCTTTGAACCGCATTTTGGGATCGATGAAAGTGGCAAGGGCGATTTTTTCGGGCCACTCGTGATTGCGGGAGCCTACACGGATGGAGCCATCGCCAGACGCTTAATCGATGCGGGTATCATGGATTCCAAACGAGTTACCAGCGCTGCCCGCATCCGCGCATTGGCGGGGATCATTCGCGCGACGCCGGGATGCACCACCGCCGTGATCGCAATCGGCCCTGAGCGGTATAATGCGATGTTTGCATCGTTTAAAAATCTCAACCGCTTACTCGCTTGGGGGCATGCCCGTGCCATCGAATCGCTCGCTGCCGCGCGGCCGGACTGCCCTCGCACCCTCAGCGACCAATTCGCACGTCCCGAGGTTTTGCAACGGGCCCTCAAGGAAAAAGGCCTTACCATCCAGCTCGAACAACGCACCAAAGGCGAATCAGATACTGCCGTCGCTGCGGCATCGATCCTCGCGAGGGAGCGATTTATCGACTGGATGGACAAAGCCTCCACCGCCTGTGGCATCAAACTGCCGCTGGGGGCCTCGGAGTCCGTGGTCCAAGCGGGCCGTGCCTTGGTCGCCCGAGATGGTCCGGGGGTGTTGGAGAAATTCGCAAAACTCCATTTCCGGACCAGCCATGTGGTCTTGGGAACCGCTCCACCCGATCGCGCAGATCTGGACTAGCTAACGAATTCCAAAATTTCCGAGAAGGGATCGAGTCATTGACACTCAATCGAATACATTTCTGAATTTTCTTCACAATTTCTGACAATTGTTTAGTCTATGGCACACAAATCGCATCAGTGCGATTGGATTTCGGCGGAACGACAGTCATAAAACTGTGATAAATCCCCCCGCATTCCCGACCACCTCTAGCAATTCTTTTCCAATGGCCACCATCACCAAGCGCGAACTCGTCATCAAAATCACCGACAATCTGGGAGCCAGAGGCTTAGAAATCACCCAACAGGACGTGCTCGATGTCGTTCAAACCCTGATCGATGAAATTACGGAATCTCTCTCGCAAGGCGACACCGTGGTGATGCGAAATTTCGGTGCATTCCAAGTCCGCGAGATGAAGGCGAAGATCGGGCGCAACCCAAAAAATCCCGACAAGGACGTGCCAATCCCCGCACGCGCTGCCGTGAAATTTAAACCCGGCAAAGAGATGAAGGAAAAAGTCGCCACCACCCTTCAAGTGATCCGCGAGCGCAAATAGACAACGCACGGCTGCTGTGATTTCATTCTGGAAAAACCCACTTTCCCACCTCGCTGTCGTCTGCGGCGCATACCTTTGCGTGCTCCCCTCCTGCGGCGGCGGCTACCATGGCTACATGACGCGCGGCTATTCGGAGCGCGGACAGCACTATCAACCCATGAGCGTCGATGAGGCGCTCCAATACGAAGAAACCGGGACCTGCTCTTGGTATAACGAATCCTCATTTTTCGGTCTGAAACGCGGCAACACCTCCATCGGGGAAAAAGTCATGCCGTGGGACGTGATCGGGGCTCACAAGACGCTTCCCCTGCCCTGCGTTGTCAAAGTCACCAATGTCGAAAACGGCAAGTCCACGAAAGTCCGCATCAATGATCGAGGTCCGTTTATCCAGGGGCGCTTTTTGGATGTTTCGCCTCGGGCGGCTAAGCAACTTGGCTTTTATGGCGACGGACTCGCCACCGTCCACGTCGAGGTGGTTTCCGTAGGGGACGGCTCATACAAAAAAAAGAAGCGCCACTGGTTCTTCTTTTTCTAGGAGTTTCCGGGCTTGAACAAACCGCAAGCTCGCCCACACACTCCGCGCGCTCGCCGCGAGCATTTTCCCTATGTCTAATTCTGCTGAAATTCGCGTTTTCGCGCCTGCCACTGTGGCGAACGTCGCCTGTGGTTATGATGTCCTCGGTTTTGCCATCGACTCGCCTGGCGATGAAATTGTCGTCCGTAACTGCGATAAACCCGGATTGCACATTACCAAGATCACTGGAGATAACGGTAAGCTGCCGAAAAATCCTGCCCAAAACTGCGCGGGAGTCGCCGCCCTCGATCTCCTCAAACACCTCGGCATGACCGACCGAGGCATCGAGATGGAGATTCACAAAAAAATGCCCTTCGGCTCGGGACTTGGCTCGTCGTCGGCCTCATCCGTCGCCGGAGCCTTCGCCGTGAACCATCTGATTGGAAGTCCACTCAGCAAAAAGCAACTTCTTCCCTTTGCCATGGCCGGCGAAGCTTCGGCCGACGGCGCTTGGCACGCGGACAACGTCGCTCCCTGCCTGTTCGGCGGCATCGTTTTCATCCGCTCTAATGACGAACTCGATTTCGCGCAAATCCCCGCACCTAAGAACCTCTGGGCCGCCGTCGTCCATCCCGACATCGAGATTCTAACCAAAGTGGCCCGCGAAATTCTACCGAAGGAAATTCCGTTAGAAAATGCCACCCAACAAATCGGCAACCTTGGTGGCCTCCTCTGCGGCCTCATCCAGGAAGACTACGGCCTGATTTCTCGCTCGATCCACGACGTCATCGCGGAGCCCCGCCGCCAAAAGCTCATCCCGGATTTTTACAAAGCGAAACGAGCCGCCCTCTCCGCCGGAGCCCTGGGTTTTTCGATTTCCGGCGCCGGTCCCTCAGTTTTCGCGCTTTGCGAGGGTGAAGAAATCGCCCGCAAGGTCGCCGAGGCCATTGCCAAGGTCTTTTTCGCAATCCCCATCGAAAACCAGAGCTACGTCTCGCGGATTAATCCGACTGGGGTGCATGTGATCAGTTAGTTCAAAAGCTTCCACTCTATCATTCTGCTAGAAACGATTCATGGATGATTTCCCACCCGATCTCGATCTAGCAGCGCATCCGAATAATGCTTTTTTCAAGGCGATCTTCTCGGAGCCGGAACATGCCACCGCGTTTTTCAAAAGCCATCTCCCCCCCCGCGATCACGGCTCGCATCGACTGGCCATCGCTGGTGGTCATTCCCACATCATTTGTCAAAACCAGTCTCCAACAGCTCCACACGGATCTGTTATTTTCGGTGAACCTTGGTGATCGCGAGACGCTGCTATATCTGCTTTTCGAGCACCAAAGCAAGGTCGATCCCACAATGCCGCTTCGTCTGTTAGGCTATGTCGGTAAAATTCTAACACAGCAGCACAAAGCGAACGGCCTGCCATTGCCACCGGTGCTACCCTTCGTTTTCCACCAGGGCCCTGATCATTGGAATGTTTCCACCGCCTTCGAGGATTTGTTCGATCTGCCGGTCGATCTCGCCGTGGATTTGTTGCCATTTTTACCGAAATTTCACCACGCCCTGCTTGATCTCAGCCGCAGTGATCCGGCGTCAGAAGAACACGACCCACAACTCCAGATCGTTCTACATCTGATGAAGATGGCCCGCGAACGACAGTTGCTAGAATTTTTCCGCTGGCTGGCGGAAGGGATAGTGGCGCAAGTGCCGGATAGCGTACTCGGACGCTTGGTGGTCTATGCCCTGCACTCCGACAGCGAGCTTGACGCCCAACAAATATACCGTAGCCTTACAGCGAATCCCGAACTCGAAAAAAGAGCCATGTCCGTCGCAGAAAAACTAAAAGCA
>JAYVNE010000221.1:0-3086 GCA_043758615.1 Akkermansiaceae bacterium | reverse complement strand
TGGAGGAAGCTGCGGCATGGGATGAACTTGCGAAGGCCACGGGTCTTACTCCCTTAGCCCACGTCGTCATCGACACCGGCATGGGGCGCATGGGATTTCCTGAAGCCGAATGGACCGAAGCTACCGTTCGCAGCTTGCTGAATTTTTCCAAGATCACATGGGAAGGAATCGCCTCTCATCTTCCGACCGCAGACGAGGATAACGACTTTACGGAGAATCAAATCCAGCGATTCCGCAAGTGTGTGGAAACGGCGCACGAGGCTGGATTGCGACCGCGCTGGATTCATGTCGTGAACAGTGCCGGGCTGCTCGGCTATGATTCGCCGCAAGATTTTTGCAATCTCGCCCGGCCCGGACTGGCCATCTATGGAGTCTCGCCGCTGGAAAGTAACAAGGGCATCTTGCCCTTGCCGCTCCAAGGGCAAGATGCCCTTGCTACGGCCAGCAAATGCGAACAGCTCAAGCCAGTTCTCACTTGGAAAACGCGCGTGCTCCATGTGCGTGAACTGCCAGTCGGACACGGTATCAGTTATGGTCGCACCACGAAATTAACCCGGCCATCCCGGGTGGCTACACTCGCCTGCGGTTACGCCGACGGTTATCCTCGACAGGTATCCGGCAAAGGCGCCCATGTTCTCATTCAAGGACAACGCTGCCCCGTGCTGGGCCGTGTCACGATGGATCAAATCATGGTGGATGTGACCGACCTCGCAGCCCAAGCCCAGCTTGGGGACGAAGCCCTGCTGTTGGGGACACAAGGCGACGCGGAGGTATCCGTGAACGAACTCGCCCAGCAAGCGGACACCATACCCTGGCATATCTTCACTGGCATCACCGCCCGGGTGGAGCGGGTCATAAAGTAAGTGGCACAGGCTACCCTACTGTATGCCAATCCTTTTTCTTGTTGAGTAAAAATTAACTCGACAAACCACATTGTTATGGCGCAATCTTCCCCACCAACCAAAACCCCACGATGAGCGATATCCTCCCACCCCACAACGAATCGAGCGAAACACCCACTGTTTGCGCGAAGATCAAACGAGACTCAAATATCCATCTGATCATCGCGGTGCTGCTCGCGTTCTTAGTGACCGCAGGCTATTACCCGTCCTCCAATGGACCGAAATATGAGCCGGTCGAGCACAAGGAAATACCCGCCGCCGCCTCAGCCGACACCCGTTCCGCCATCGATAAAGATAACGCGGAGATCGACAAGAAAAATATCGAGGATCAGCAGAAGATCGCAAAGGACCAGCGTGAGTGGGAGAAACATGGTCGCGAGAACCGCATGGCGCTGTTGACGCTGGCGCGCTTCGCAGCCGCGTTGTTGGCCGCCTTTTGGGTCGTGTTTTCCGTCTGCTCTTATCTGGTCATGCCCCTGCTGAAATTCTTGAAAGACTTCCTCGGAGAGGATTTTGCGAAAGTCATAACCCCCTTGGTTCTTCTCGGCGTCGCCTATGTTCTCGCGTCGATCATTGTGCAGAACTTATCCGTGAAGGAACTCCCGCCCCACGGATTTGTCACGACTTTCATCAACTACACCAACCATGTCCTCCGGCCCTTCCTCGGCTTCATCATCGACTTTACAGACTTCGTCGTCAAGAACTGGACGGTCGGTCTGGTCTATCTGGCCATCGTCATTTACGCGATCATCCGGAAGTTCGTGAGGCCGGTGCAATAGACCTCTTTCATCATCGAGACGCGAGTCTGGCGAAGGCTGACTCGCGGCCTTGAGAAGCTATGAAATTCAGCGAGTCGTCTCCGTTCTTCAGACACACGCGCGCTCTTATGAGGAAAGGGTTTTAAAAAAGAAGCGCACCCATCAATGGGTGCGCTTCAAGAGAACTCTGGGAGGACTCAATCGTCGATCTTTTTGTCGTCCTTATTTTCTTTTTCTTCTTCTTCAGGCTTTTGATCTTTGCCTTGCTTCTTCCCGGCGAATCCATGCGCTCCGCCGCCACCTTTTTTCGCGAGGCCCGGTGGCATGGGTTTGCCCTTGGCGATGTTCATGGCGATACCGGGAGGAAGGCCGCCCGCTTGCTTTTTGGCTAGGCCCGGAGGGAGAAAAACTCCAGTCCTCCAAGGAGGCGGAAGCATTTCACCGCGCGCAGCTTTCATCGCAAGTCCAGGAGGTAGAGCCTTTCCTGCATTGTTGGCAATTCCAACGGCGACTCCGCCGGCCCCACCCTTGCCACCTTTGACGTGGGGCTGCTTGGCGGGTTCGTTGTCGGCCATTTGATTCGCCTTGTCTTTGGGCTTGTGTCCGTGACCGGGATGGTGACCTTTGGGATCGTTGACGGGACTGATAGCGTCCAATTTTTTCATGGCTTGATTTTCGCCCGGTTGGTCTTCCTCGTTGTCGATCAGGGGCTTGGCGCCCGCGTTGCTGGTCAAGCCGAGGCAAAGCACGCCGGCACTGAGGATGGAGATGAAGATTCGTGTTTTCATATTAAGTTTCAGATTGGTTAGAGTTTACTTTAGTTGAGGGTTTCTGCTCTATTAGTGGCCCTTGCCATGTCCGCCGCCGCCGTTTCCGCCGCCATTGCCGTTTCCGCCATTGCCACCGGGTTTTCCGTGCGCTCCTGGGCCGTGATCTTTATCATGCTCTTTGCCATGTTCAGCGCCTTGAGCGGATTCATGCGCTTTGCTGACTAGACCACCGAGTTTGACGTTGTTTTCCTTCGCAATCTTGCCCCAGCCCGTGCCGGATTTGAATTCATTGAGAATCTGGTCATACGTCTTCCCCGTGGCGGTGGCCAGCAAATGAGCGATCATCAATTCGCCAAAGCCAAGTTTGCTGGCTTTGCGTTCGGCTTCGAGCGTGGTGGCCGGCACACCTGTAGCTTGGGAGATTTTTTCCAGAACCCGCTTTTGCCCATCAAGGGTTTTTGCAGTATCATTCAATTGGTTAATCTCTTTGTTCAAATCCGCATCGTCATCGGCACGGAGCCGGGAAGCACCACCCAGAAGGGAGAGGCCTATGAGGGCTGTGAGGAATAAGTTTTTCATGATATTTTTAGCTTTCTTGTTCGAGTTTATTAACAACGGCTTTCCTTTGCAGGATGATTTCCAGCAAGCTTAGCGAA
>JAYVNE010000220.1:0-26807 GCA_043758615.1 Akkermansiaceae bacterium | reverse complement strand
ATGGGAATCATCAGTGACTCCTAACTCCTCTCACCCGAGCCCCGGCACCGTCTTTTTTCCCGGATTTCGTCAGATTGATGAACTGCCACGTTTCTACGCGCATGCAGGCGCGTTCATCCATGCCAGTACCACCGAGCAATGGGGTTTAGTGGTGAATGAGGCGATGGCCAGTGGCTTACCGGTGGTCGTGTCAAACCGGGTGGGCTGCTCCATGGATTTAGTTCAAGAGGGCGTGAATGGATTTACCTTCGACCCGTATCATGTGGATCGTCTGACCGAGTTGATGAATCGAATCAGTTCGATGCCTGAAGATAAACTAGCAGAAATGGGACGCCAAAGTGAGGAGATCATCGGCAGGTGGGGGCCGGAGCGCTTTGCTGCAGGATTAAAGGCGGCTGTGGTGAAAGCATTAGAAGTCGGTCCGATCAAGCCGACGTTTCTGCAACGGATCGTCCTAACGCTATTGTTAAGGCGCTAGAGAAGACCGTTAGGATGCTTCCAATAGAGAACTTTTTTCTGACAGTATTGGGCGAGACGCCCGGACAACGGACTGGAGCGCTCCAGCCACGTTTCACAAATTATGATGCGCTGTAGCGATGCCTCGGCTCATCTAACTTACTTATGATCAATACAGCGAATCTTGTCGGCTCCGTTTCGCGGAATGCTGGTGGACTGCACGAGAGTGTGCGTCGTCTCGTGCAATGCGTCGCTGAACAAGGAGTGGGCGTTAAGGTATTGGCCGTGGAAGATGAATTTACCAAAGCGGATTTAGAGAGTTGGGCACCAGTGGAGGTGGAAGCCTTTCCAAGCTCATGGCCTGAGTCATTTGCCTATTCTTCGATGTTCCTTCCGGCGCTCGCACGGATTAAGCCTGATTTGACGCACACTCACGGCATTTGGCAGTATCCCAGTATCGCCACATCGATCTATTGCCATCGTAATCGCGTGCCATATATGATTTCTCCGCATGGCATGCTCGATCCTTGGGCGATGCATCACCGTCGATGGAAAAAAGTCGTCGCTTATGCGACTTACGAAATCAACCACATCCGTGGAGCGCGATGCCTCCGGGCCTTGTGCGAGTCCGAGGCCCAATCGATCCGCCTGATGGGCTTGAAAAATCCAGTGGCCATCATCCCTAACGGAATTGATCTTCCGAAAGAATTGACGACACAAGGGGCATTGCCAGAAGCACCCTGGGTCGGAGCCATCGAATCGGGGTGCAAGGTGCTATTGTTCCTGAGCCGTGTTCATCCGAAAAAGGGGCTTGAAAATTTGCTTCACGCTTGGGCGAGCACCCGCGCAAGTCGAGGCACCGATGCCACTCAATGGTGCCTCGCGATCGCAGGGTGGGATCAGGATGGACATGAGGCGGAACTCAAGCGCCTCGCGACAAAACTCGACATTCCTTGGGGGGATACTCGTGAGAAGGGTCAATCGTTATCGGGGGGGAGCAAGGGTCGTCTATCGCTTCTATTCCTCGGCCCGCAGTTCAATGAAAACAAAGCAGCGTGTTATTCCGCGTGCGATGCGTTCATCCTTCCATCGTTTAGCGAAGGCTTACCGATGGTGGTGCTAGAGTCTTGGGCTTATGCAAAGCCTGTGGTGATGACCCCCGAGTGCAATCTACCGGAAGGCTTCGCTGCGAATGCGGCGTTGAAGATCGGGACGGATGCGGACAGCGTTGCGTGCGGTCTCGTTACCTTGTTTTCAATGAGCGATGATGACTTGCGCCAGACGGGTCAGAACGGAGCACGCCTCGTGCGCGATCGTTTCACTTGGGATTCCATTGCTGCGCAGTTGAAGCATACTTATGAATGGATGCTCGGAGGAGGAGAAAAGCCCGCTTGGATGTATGAAAGTTAGATGAAGAATCAGGGTCAAACAACAGAAAACAGAAGTAGCATGTTTCGAAAAGAACTTATCATTTTAGTCTGCGCAGCCTGCGTGGTTTTTGGCGTCGTGGCAGGGATCGCGACGCTGGCGGTAGGAGTGGTGCAACGCGATGCCGATATGGTGGCACGGGATACGTTGCCGGGCTTAGTCAACGCTGGACAAGCCATCGCGCGGTTACACGAAAACTGGTTTAATACACTCCGGCTGCCGGGTATTGAATCTGCCACTGATCGCGCACAAGTCATCGCCGGCATTGAGGCCAATTCGACGGAAAAATTATGGAAGCGCTACAGCGATTCAATTTATGATTCTCGCGACTCGACGTTGTTTGAATCCATGATAGCAAGCCGGGTGAATTTCCTGAAGGCCCGAAACAATTACTTCGAGCTGGTGTTAGCCGGGCGTATGGACGAGGCCCAAGAATTCTTTGAGAGATCCTTAGCGACGTCTGCAAAGGAATATCAACGAGGTTCGCGGGATATTTTCGCCTTCAACGCGGAGGTGGGACAGGAGCGAGCGGATCGGATTATGACCTTGTCGCGATGGACTCCAGGCGTGGTGGGGCTTCTGTGCGTGGGTGCCCTGCTCGTTGGCTTTTTTCTTGGTTTTAAAGCGAGTATGGGAGCGTTCAGTAGCGCGGCTCATTACGATGGACTTCGCAAATAAGCCATCATCCTAGATGGGAAAATGGAACCGCGAATGAACGCGAATAGACGCGAATCTTAAAGAGCAAAGGCCCGGGACTTTGAGTTTTCATGATGATCTTCGATGGATTCGCCAGATTCACCCGATTCGCGGTGCCCATATCTTCATGATTCTCATGTCAGAATCCCAAGCGAGGGCGCTCATGCTCCCCAACACATCGCGTTGCATTCATACTGCCAATTACAAATTCAAATGTGCGCCCGTTTACCAATTTCCGCTTTGGGTTCTAAAGTGGGTTCTCTCTAACCGAGTGGCCCTAGGAAGTAGAGTTGCGCACCCGATGGGGAATGTGTATCTTGAATCTTTAGCGGGGGATGATTCCTCCATCCCTAAAATAATATTATGAGCGATTTTCCACTGCCCTTGTATTTGTCTGCGATTGCGATCCTCTATTTCCTTTGGCAGGCATTATGGGCCTCAGGGGAGGCGTGGGGGATGCCCTCTGCGGCGGTGCTTGTGACTGCCGCGGCTTGGTATGTGGGTGATGCAATCTATAACGATTATACTGAGTATAGTAGGCTCATTGGTCCGGAGCATCTGGTTTCCGCCTGTTGGCAATTACTTTTGTTCGTAGTTTCGTTTGGGCTGATGGTGAAGCCAATGCACCAGTGGCTCAACAGAAAAATCCCTCGGCAACGCAGCTTTGCAGTTCAGGCCTACAAGACGAACATCATGGAACGCGAGAGCACGCAGTTGCAACTCGATCTGCTTGCACGCGGGGTCATAGTCGTTTGGTTAATTGTGATGGGGATTGGATTCTGGCGGGTCGATGGTGATTTTTTGGGTTTGTTCGCTCCTTACGTTTCAGGGGTGAAAGCGGATCCGTGGGCCCGGGGGCGTGTGGGTGAGGGAATTGATGGGTTGCTCTCGCTCGCGGGTTACATTCAGATCTTTTTAACTTCTGCCCTTGGCGTGATTTTTGCACTGAGCAACAATCCTAAAACAAGGATGATGACAGGTTTTCTCCTTTTTCTCTCCGCACCATATTTCATTTTTGACCGTATTAGAAACGCCATGTTGGCATCTCTGTTACCGGCGATTTTGGCTTGGGTTTTGATACGCTTCAGAGCCGGATTTATGGCCAAGGCCGCCTTACTCGGACTCGCCATGTTAGTCATTAATTTTTGGTTTTCATTTGTGATCGCGAACCGAACCGAACAGGGCATCGCCAGTGCCTTTGCTCAGGGCTCAGGAGTTTCAGGGAAGGATGCAAAACATGATGGCCTCAATATGCTTGAAGAGCTGGGTTGGATGAATTCTTTCCTAGCGTACGGAACCTATCATGTCACTTGGGGCGAGCGCTATTTCGCCGACGTGGTGAATCCGATTCCACGGGCATTATGGCCGAATAAGCCGACTATCGGAATTGATTACGCAGTGGCGCGTGGGTTTGCGTCGAGTCAAGCCAGTAAAAAGGAAGGGGGCATCGCCGCATCCGTGGCGGATGGGATGATCGGGCAAGGTGTTGCGGCTTTCGGTCGTTTCTTCGGGCCTATTTCAACGGCGGTTTTGTTGAGCCTTTGGGTTACCTTGCTTGCCCGACAGGATTTACAGGGTTGGGATGATCCGGCAAGGCTCCTGCTTTATGGCAGTGGCATGGTTCTAACCTTCAATATGGGCCGGGACATCACTTTCTTGGTGGTCTATCCATTTTTCCTTGGCTTGATTCTGCTGTGGATTTGGAAATTTTGCCAACGACGCTTATTTGATGGTTTCGCAGCGACCTCTGCGGTGCATCGAAAGCGTAAGCGATTGGGCGCACGCCCTTCCATAAAAGTGCCAAGAAGAAGAGGGGGTATTGTGATCGATTCGGAACCGACTCCCAGCAATCAAAGTCTTTGAACCGGGTCCTAGCACAGGTTGCGACGTTGTGGCACACCATCGCCGTGATGTTCAAGCAGCTACGCATTCGGAACAGGAGAATTGCACTTTTCCTGGGTGTGGTTCTATCATTCGGGGCTTGGCTCTTGTGGGGGCCTTGGCCTGATCCGGCGATCAAGAACCTCGCTTGGAAGCCAGATGTTATTTTAATTCTTGGCGGTGGTGATAATGCCCGTGTGCGGCAGGGGAGGCTTCTCGCGGAACGTTATCCCGATGTCCCACTTTTGGTAACGGGCGACGGAGGCGATATTGTGAAAGAGCTTTTAAAGCAAGGGGCGTCCGCGAGTCGGATCACTCATGAGCAGAAAGCGAATTCCACTTACGAAAATGGGGCGTTTACCATTCCACTACTCGCGCGCATGCATGCCCGGCGGGTTGTGATTGTGACGAACTGGTTTCACGTTCCTCGCGCGCTCGCCGTGTTCAGGCACGAGCAGCCGACCCTAGAATTCGAGGCATCATTTGAAATCAAGCCGAATCCATTGTCCCGTTGGGATCGTTGGGCACAACAAAGAGAACGCATGGCTTCAGTCCTCTATCTCATCCGCTACGGGATCTGGTCCTGGTGAAATGCGGAGCCGTGGAATCGCGGCTCTCCGACCGTCAATTTTAAGTTCTATAACAGCCGAAGGTTAGATTTTATTTTTAATGGATATCGAGTCAAACAGATCAGCGCGTAAGTGGACACGGGGTGAGCTCATGGGCCGCTTGCTTTGGGCATTCTGTTCGCCTCTATTTCGCTACAGTCCGCGATTACTCTGGGGCTGGCGGCGGTTCCTACTTCAAATGTTTGGAGCGAAGGTGGGTCGGCATGTTCAGATCCATCCATCCGTGCGTGTGTTCATTCCTTGGAATCTAACGATCGGAGACTGGTCGTCAGTGGGCTTTGATGCACTGCTCTACAATCTAGGACCACTCGTGATCGGGGAAAAAGTCACGATCTCGCAACGCGCACACCTCTGTGGTGGCAGTCATGATTTCCGCGATCCTACCATGACCCTACTGAAGCTTCCTGTGGAAATCGGCGATGGAGCCTGGATCTGTGCGGATGTTTTTGTGGGGCCAGGTGTCTGCGTGGGACGGAATTCTGTTCTCGCTGCTAGGGCGGTTGTCGTGAAGAACGTAAACGAGGGTAATGTGGTCGGAGGAAATCCGGCAAAGGTCATTGGGACTCGATCTGGAAAGAACTAAAATATGAGTGATGAATTAACAATTGATTATTGCTATGAGGACGCGGCAGCCTGCCACACGCAGGGTTATTTGTGGGCACCTGTGTGCAAACTGATGCAATTATGTCCGACGAATCGGGTTTTTGATCTTGGTTGCGGAAATGGGGCATTTGCCCGTCACCTGAAGAGTCTCGGTTATGAAGTTAGAGGGGTAGATCCATCCGAGCAAGGGGTGGATCAGGCATTGAAAGCAGACCCAACTTTGAAGTTGGAAGTCGGCAACGCTTATGAGCCATTGAACGAACGCTTCGGGGTGTTTCAATTGCTAGTGTCATTAGAAGTGGTAGAACATGTATATTATCCAAAAAAATACGCGCGCTGTGTCGCTGATTTATTAGAGCCGGGAGGGATCGCAATTATCACAACACCTTACCACGGTTATCTGAAGAATCTCGCACTCGCATTGACAGGTGCGATGGATACCCATTTCACCGCCCTCTGGGACCACGGGCATATTAAATTTTGGTCAATAAAAACACTGACCAGTCTGTTTGCTGAGCAAGGCTTAATCTGTGAAAAAGTTCAAAGGGTCGGTCGTATTCCGATCTTGGGGAAATCAATGATTCTCGTTTTTCGTAAGCCATGATTCTACCCGTCACTGTGATCATTCCAGCTCGGAATGAAGAACAAAACCTTCCAGATTGCCTAACGGCGTTGGGTGACTCATTTGGGGAAATAGTGATCGTGGATTCCGGAAGCTCAGACCGGACGCGGGAAATTGCGACAGAGTTTGGGGCGAAGGTGATGGATTTCAAATGGGACGGGAAATTTCCAAAGAAGCGTAATTGGGCGCTTCGCCATCACGTCTTTACGACTCCGTGGGTGTTATTCGTAGATGCCGACGAACGTGTGACACCTGCGTTTATCGAGGAGCTGCAAAACACCCTCTCCTCCACCGTTCACGTTGGGTTCTGGATCTCGTTAAACAATTGGTTCATGGGTGCTCGTCTGAGGCATGGCGATGTTTTTCACAAACTGGCCTTGTTCCGAGTAGGGGCGGGAGAATATGAACGTTTTCCCGAGGATTTTTGGAGTCATCTCGATATGGAAGTGCATGAACATCCGGTGTTAGATGGTTTAACTGGGGAGATCCACGCGCGCTTAGAACACCACGATTACCGGGGAATGAAACACTACATTGCAAAGCACAATGAGTATTCCACATGGGAGGCTAACCGTTACTTTTGGCTGCAATCTGCGGGAGAAACAGAGTGGTCAAAATTGAACCGTCGCCAGCAATTCAAATATCGTAATCTCGCAAAATGGTGGCTTGGCACGGTGTATTTTTTCTTCGGCTATTTTGCTAAAAAAGGATTCCTCGATGGATCCGCAGGTTGGACCTTCAATCGACTGAAGATGCGCTATTTCGATGAGATCCGGCTGAAGATTTTGGAAAAAGAGAGAGTGTGACAGCCCGCCCCTCCCTTCTTTATCACAGCGTCTCTTTACGACCTTTGCGGCGTTGCGGTTACCTCTTCACTCAGCATGCACCTCGTTTTCTTAAACCAATACTACCCGCCGGATGCCGCGCCCACGGGAGTCATGTTAGAGTCCGTGGTGCGGCATCTCGCAGACGAGGGGCATGAAGTAACGGTGCTCTGTGCGCCGGGGGGCTATACGACTGCGGAAAGTAAAACTGAAACTCCAGAGTCCAGAGTCCAGACGGAGCGCGGAATTCATTCCGCTTCTTCCTCTCTACACTCCGCACTCCACTCTCCACTGATCCACATCGTTCGCATACCTGCGACGCAGTTCGGGCGGAGTTCGGCCATTCACAAGCTCATCGATTATGCATCTTTCTATCTGATAGTCGCATGGAAATTGGCCACGCTCCGTCCCTACCCGGATCGAGTCGTGGCACTGACAACTCCACCTTATCTATCTGTTCTCGCCCGGCTGATTTCAAAGTTCCTAGGAGCTGACCACGCGCACTGGGTGATGGATCTCTATCCAGATGTCATGGTCGCGCATGGCATGCTGAAAGACGGAGGGTGGAAGCACCGACTTCTAACTGGCATCGCACGTTGGGGCTTCGGCGGGAAACGTTGCGCGACGGTTCTCACACTTGGCCCGGACATGGTAGAACGAGTGGCCAAAGTCATTTGTAGCGGCATGCCTGCAGCCATCGCTTCTTCCTCAGCCTCTCAATCTCTTCCTGTTCACCATCAACTATCAACTATCAACCATCAACCATCAACCATCCAGTGGGTTCCTTTGTGGGGAGGGGATAGTGCAAAAGTTGTCGATGAACCCTTGCCCCTCGTTTCCGCATCTCTCTCTCAACTCTCTACCACCCTCCGCGCCCAACGTGGGTGGCTCGATGACGAGCTCATTGTGATGTATTCCGGCAACATGGGTCTGGGTCACCGCTTTGGGGAATTCTTGGAAGCGTCGCTGCAAACCTGTAGCGGCACGTCTGCGACTGTCACGAATACTCTTGATTCCAACTCTCAACTAACAACCTTCAACTCTCAACTTTCTTCTATTATCCGTTTCGTATTCTACGGAGGAGGAAAACGGCGCGTGGAAATTGAAAGCTTTATTTCCCAGCACCCTGATTGCCGGATCGAGCTTCACGACTACGCCCCGATGGAAAATCTATCAGCACACTTGCAGAGTGCCGACGTTCATCTGGCCTCGCTTGATACTGCATGGTCAGGCACGATGGTACCGAGCAAGCTGCAAGGCATCTTCGCGGTGGGCAGGCCGGTGATCTTCGTCGGTTCTTCGCAATCAAGTATTGGCCGCTGGGTGATCGAGAGTGGTGGTGGCTGGGTGGTGGAACCGGGAGACGTTTCAGGTTTGTTAGAGGCGTTGAATGAGGTGCGCGATCGGGCAGTCCGCACAGCGCGCGGAAATGCCGCCGCTGAGTTTGCGAAGATCCATTTTGACAAAAATACTAACACCCGCCGAGTGGCGGATATTCTAACCCGGTAGGGCGTGTCCGCCGTGGCGCGCCGACTTTCCCTTCTTCCGCCGGAGGCTACTCTTCCTCTTCAATTAATCCGGCCTATCAGCCGGTCCCGCTAAAGCGGGATAACCAGGGTCGGCCACGGCGGCCCGCCCCTACCTTTTTTCGAATATGGACTCGATCGGGCGAAAGTATCTGGCACATGAGGTTCCGCAGGGAGCATCGCTTTCGCCTGAGTCCGAAGTGTTTTTCATTACCCTCTGTTGTCTGCCGAGAGGGGAAAATCAACTGGCCAAGCAGGAGGTTTGGAAGGTGATCGATGAAACGTTGCGCGTTCGCGAGCATTCTGGCGATTTGCGTGTTCAGCTTGTTTTGACGATGCCGGATCATCTGCATGGTTTGTTCGCATTTCCTGGTGGAAAGCCAATGGGGAAAGTGATTTCTGCTTTCAAAGCATGGGTAACCAATCAAGCGGGCGTGAAGTGGCAGAGGGATTATTTTGATCATCGCCTGCGCACTTGGGAGTCTGGGGTGCAGAAAGCCGCTTATATTCGGCAAAATCCGGTTCGCGCGGGGTTGGTGGAAAAGTTGGAAGATTGGCCATTTCAACGGTAGGGCGTGTCCGCCGTGGCGCGCCGGCTTTTCCTTCTTCCGCCGGAGGCTACTCTTCCTCTCGATCAGATCCGGCCTATCAGCCGGTCCCGCTAAGGCGGGATAACCAGGGTCGGCCACGGCGGCCCGCCCCTACCAGATAGGGCGTGTCCGCCGTGGCGCGCCAACTTTTCCTTCCCCGCCACGAGGCGGCTCTTCGTTCTCCATTGCCCCAGCTTGGCCGTATCCGAAATTTCATTCAATCACTTGGCTGCTGCAGCCGTAGCTTCTCCTTCAAATTTTCATCGCATGTATCTTAAGTATCTATTGCCACCTTTGATTTCACTGACGCTTTCGCTGATCCTGACGCGTGTGATGCTGGCACTGGCACCGCGTCTTGGCTTGATGGATGAACCCGGAGAGCGGCGTATCCACGCGAAGCCCATTCCGCGCGCTGGCGGGCTGGCGATCTGGCTGAGCTTCCTGCTCGTAGTGGCCGCAGGACTTATCACTGGCTTATTAAACAATACTGGGAATCTATCATGGCATTGGTTAGGTGCATTTGCCGCGGGCTCTGGTGTTTTAATTGTTGCGGGAATCCTCGACGACCGGAAGGGCTTGTCGCCGCTGGTGAAATTGGGAGCTCACTTTCTGGCCCCTACTGTCTTTTTTCTGATTCATCCGCTGGTCAGTGGTTTTTTCCCGGAAGGTTGGCCGCGTGGCTTTGATTTCGTGATGTTCGTGATCTGGTCGGTTGTCCTGATCAATGCATTCAATCTCATCGACGGCTTGGACGGTCTCTGCGGTGGTTTGGCCGCGCTCGCAACCGCGGCCCTAGGCTTGCTCTGCCTCGTGCATGATCGCATGGACTCGGCGGTCCTGTTATTTGTAATGGGTGGTGCGATTCTGGGCTTTTTGAAATATAACGTAAACCCGGCGCGGATTTTCCTGGGCGATGCTGGCTCAATGTTGATGGGGTTTTTCCTCGCAACGGCCGCAACGGATGCAGTGGGGCGTAAGGCGGTTGTCGGCATTATCCTGTTACCCATCGCGGTGGCCGGTGTGCCATTGTTAGATGTGCTGCTCGCGATCTGGCGGCGTGGTGCGCGACGGCGGATCGCGCAGTTGCGGGGGGAAACGGTCACGGGCGGAATCTTCGATGCCGACAGCGATCATTTACACCATCGGCTCTTAAGCGCGGGCGGATCTCAGCACAAGGTGGCGGTGACCTTGCAGGTGATTTCGACGGTGTTAGCGATTCTGGCTTTCTTACCGCTGTTTTTTGGTAATCAATTAATCGGCTTGTCGTTAGTAGGCTTCCTGATTGTGGCCATGTTGGGCGTGAGGAATTTGATGCGGGTGGAAATGGAGCACACGGGTAGCATGATCCATCTTGCGATCAAGCTCCCCGGGCACCGGCGGCGGGTCGCTGCCGTTCTCTTCCTTTACGATCTATTCGTCCTAGCAGGCGCGGGAGCGGTAGCGGTGCTCATGGAAACTAACATGTTAGCGCGCGGCGCGGATCCAGTGCAGTTGTCGAAATTCGTGATGATTTTTGTCATTCTCGGCAGCCTAGTCCTTCTCGTGACAAGGGTGCATCAAAGGCTATGGGTACGAGCAACCATGCGTGACATCATCTCACTCCAATTTGCCCTGATGTTAGCGGCCTTTGCCACGTTCACCGTGTTCAGTTTGATATACTCCTCCTTGGAGTGGAGTGCACTTCGGCTTGCACTGATTGCATTCGTTTTTGCCTGCGGTGGTGTGTGTCTGCCACGAGTGGCCTTGGAGTTGTTTCGGGAACTTGCGTTAGAGGCGAGACATCGGAGCCCTTTGCGGAATCTGGTGGCGGGAGACTATGGGCCGGTGGTCATTCTTGGAGCGGGGGACTTGGGAACGCTTTTCGTCGAGCACCTAAAATCCACTGCGAACGATTTCTATCAGAAAATGCGAGTATTGGGTTTCATCGATGAGGCTGAAGTCAAACATGGAAGACAACTCAGAGCCTTCCGTATTCTTGGCGGACTCTCGATCGTCCCCCAGTTGGTGGAGGAAGAGGGATTGAAAGGCATCGTCCTCGCGATTACGCACCCGACCCAAGAAATGCTCGCTCAACTCGACTCGCTGTCTGACACGTATGATTTAAAAATCTATCGCTGGAGGGCCGACCTCGGCGAAGTATAATTGGCTCTAAATGTTAGGGCATCATCCGTCGTGACCGCCGACTCTTCCTTCATTTGTCCGATGATTTCTTCATCCTCTTCGCGCGAGCTGCCATTGGCAGTCTTTGCAGCCCTGTGGGTACCGGCGATGATCGCTGCGTCCTATGAATGGGGCCACGGCGAGTATTATAACTACGGTTGGTTTGTGCCGCCTGCTGCCGCTTGGTTGTCCATCCGCCGCTGGAGGGGACTACCGGGGCCGATCGCATCACCCTCGCACTGGCTTTGGCTTTGGCTTTCACTCCTGTTATTACTTCCTTGGTTTATAGGACTGCGGATTTTGGGATACGCGGATCCAATGTGGCGGTTGCCGATAGGCCTGCTAGGTCTAACGGCGGTGGTGGCGGGACACGCATGGATCGCCTTGATACGAGGTTGGCGGGCATCTGCTGGCTTCCTGTGGATCACCCTGCTGCTTCTATCCGCTCTGCCGTGGCCAAGCGTGATGGAAGCCGGAATCGTCCATACATTTACTAAAAACGTCGTCGCGGTGGTTTCCGAAATTTTCCATATCATCGGTAAACCGGTAGAGGTGATAGGCGATCGGCTGCAACTTCACCGCCTGACGGTAGAAGTGACTGACGGCTGCAGTGGAGTGCGTTCGTTTCAAAGTTTTGTAATGGCCACTTGGTTCTTTGCCGAGCTTCAGCGGCTGCATGCAGCACGCACTGTAGTTCTGTTAGTGTGCGCCTGTGCCGTGGCATTCGCGGTCAACATTGCGCGCGCCTACACTTTAGCGGAAATTCGTTTCGTGAAGGGGGAGGACGCGTTCCATCACGCCCACGACCCGCTCGGATTGCTGGCCTTTTTCGTAAGCGGGCTTCTCTTTTTCTGGATCTCCGGTAGGCTCTCAGAAACGCCACGTCGGAAAATGGTGAAAACTGTGCAAAGTCGATGATCGGCGCGCTTTGATTCTAATTTCAATGATTCGTAATCTATTCAACACTGCTTGGGACCGCTGGGCAAACTTGCACCCATTCATTCGGTTCCTCGTGCTGGCTGCCGTTGTCGGGCTTGGAGGGTCTTTGTTTTTGAAGCCCAGTTACCGAGTGTTTAAGAAATGGCGGCTGGAGAAAAACCTTAGTAGTGCCGAAAAAGCCGTAAAGGAAGTGCGCATGGATGACGCTCGCGACCTATCACTCACCGTGCTCCGGTCCGGCGATCCGCGCATTGAGGCATTTCGGATTCTTGAAAAATCGACCGCTTCCCTGCGCGATCCAATGCACGGCGACATCGCCCGGGCGCTGATGACCCATCCAGAAGGATCGGATGCAGATCGGCTGAACGGCTTTCGCGGGATGGCTTCAGAGGTCCCGCTCGGTTTGTTAGGGCAGGCCTGGGCGAGTCTCCCAGAAAAGTTCCGGCGGGATCCTGGGTTTGCGACGGTGTTCGCGAATCGTTTGATTGCCGAGAAACGCCTCAGTGAGGCTGCGTCCGTATTGCTCGCGGTGCCTGAGTCGGCGCGGTCAGTGGGGGCGAACCAAAGTTTGATCCGGGTTCTGATAGGCAGCGGGAAAAAGGAAGGTTACGACGAGGCCCAGCGCTGGATCGCCGCGAAGTGGCCAAGCAGCTCTAGCGGACTCGCCGAGTGGCTGGATGTCTTTGAAGAAGTTCCTGTGTCCAGCCTCCGACCCGATTTGTTAGGCACCTTACGCAAGGCCTTGGAAGAGTCCGGTGCAGCGGACCCCGCACGCAATGCCTTGGCGATCGCGCGGCTCGATTATGCGGTTAATCTCCCCGGTCGCGCCGGCATCTTAGCGAATGCCGTCAGCCGCTGGAAAGATGAGGGTCCAGTCGTGCTGGCGAAATTCCTACGAGACCTAGGTTCGCTCCGCTTGCTGATCGAAACCTTTCCTATTGCTCGGGTGGGTGATCATCCCGGACTGATGCCCTATTTGCTGGAGGCGCTGGAAAACTCTGGAGAGTGGGATCAAGCAAAGCTCCTGCTAGATAAAAATGGGCAGAACCTAACGAAAATTGAATGGCTCGCTCATCGCGCGCTCAGGGGGGCAAAGACTGGCGATTCCGGAGAGCGCGTCCAACAATGGAATGCGGCGATGGGAGAAGCCAAATCGGGCACGACACCGAATGCCTACCTGACCCTTCATCACATCGCAGAAACTGCCGGCATGGATGTGGAGGCACAGGAGGCGATGTTAGAGGCTGTCCGTTCCGGTCGTGGACCTCTTCCGCTTTACACCGACCTCAAGCCTGTGCTCAATTTCCTCGCCAATCAAGGACGGGAGAATGAATTGATGCAAATCTGCGCCATTTATCTTCCCTTCGAGCCGGGTAATCCAGTATTGCTCACTCAATACGCGTATCTCGCTTGCCTCAATGGCCTTGTGGATTCCAAGGTCATTTTGAAGGCGATCAAGCCGATGGGGGATGCATTTCCCAATGCGCTGCCGATCCAATGTGTTCTTGCCACCATCTACCTTAGCGATGGCCAGTTCAGCGCTGCCGCCGCAACCCTTGATCGGCTGAAGCTCGATCCTAACAAGCTTTCACCCGGTTACCGCGCGGCATTTCTAACGACACAAGTGCTGAATAAGCGGATGGCCAAAGACGATCCGCTCATCGTCAATTTACCGTGGAAATCCCTCCTTCCCTCGGAGCGGAGAAAATTCAGCGAATGGATTAAGTCAGCGAAGCCGTAGGCGATTGTTTGATAGATTTTAGTGAAAGGCGGGCCAAGAAGGTCCGCCTTTTTTGTCGGGTGATCGTGGAGTGCCCAAGGCGTTCTTGTGAAAAATAGGCAACAACGATGCCGCCCGTTACAGGTAAATTTTCGTCCCATCAGTCGCCGCGCTTTGATAGATTGCAGCGATCAGCGCCACGGATTTCCGCGCTTCCCTTGATGAAGTCAGGGGCTCGCGTCCATCGTGGATGGCAGAGATCACCTCCTCGAAGTTCCTTTGATGTTGGAGGTAGTGGATCGCCTTCGGGTCATTCGCGCCGAGGCCGGGCACGGTTCCACGCATGATTTTTTTATGGATCTCCGCATCGTGGGGGAGAGGATTTTTAAAATCCCATATTTCAAATGTTTCATCTGCTAGAAATACCGAGCCCTCCGTCCCACAAAGCTGGATGCGGGCAGGATGACCACTGGCCGACCAGTTGCACGTCGAGCCCTCGATGACGCCGCGGGCGCCATTTTTAAATTCTAACATTGCAATTGCAGTGTCCTCGACCTCGATCCGTTCATGCGCAAGGCAAGCGGTGGCTGCTTGTACGGATAATACCGGACCGGCAAGGTAGAGCAGCGCATCAATGCAGTGGATGCCTTGGTTCATCAGCGCCCCGCCGCCGTCCAGTGCCCAAGTGCCGCGCCAGGCGGCGGAGTCATAGTAGGCTTGGGCGCGGAACCATTTAATGTAACAGGACGCAGAGGTGAGCTTTCCGAAACGACCTTGTTCGCAGGCGGTTTTGAAAGCGCCCATTGCCGGGTTGAAACGGCGGTTGAGAATGGCGGCAAGGACTTTTCCGGTAGCCTCTGCCATTGCGATTAATTCATCAATGCGAGCGGTAGTGATTTCCAAAGGTTTCTCACAGATCACATGCTTGCCAGCTTTCAGCGCAGCCATCGCCGGTTCGAAATGCGCGCCGGATGGCGTAGCGATGGTGACGATTTCTAACTGAGGATCGGCAAGGAATTTATCCAGTTCGGAAAATGCCTTCACGTCGTATTCGGAAGCGAGCTTTTCAGCGCTTTCAAGACGATGATTATAAACGGAGTGCAGCGTGGAGCACTCCATCGCCACAATCGCCTTGGCGTGGATAGCACTGATGCTGCCAGTTCCGACGATGCCGAATTTCATCGTTATCAGGAATCTATCCGTCGATGCCACCTAGCCCAAGCTCGCCTGCCTTCCGCGTATGGCGGCCGTAAACATATTCGAAAATCGGGCTGGCCATCAGTGTGGTGACGACGGCCATGATCACGAGAATCGCAAACAGTCCGCTGCCGATTACACCTTTTTGCAGGCCGATGTTGATGATGATCAACTCCATCAGGCCACGGGAATTCATCAGCGCTCCCACCGCGAGGGCAGTGCGATTGTCCTCGCCGGTCAACCTAGCAGCAGCCCAACAGGCGACACCCTTGCCCACCATCGAGGCAATCAGGATTGCGATGGCGACAAGCATCATCGAAGGCTGGAGCACCATCGCGAGGCGCGTGTTGAGCCCGGAGTAGGTGAAGAACATCGGCAGAAGGAAGATCACTGTGAAAGGTTCTAGCTTTTTCGTGAGATCCTTGGTGATCACGCCGCGTGGCATGGCGATTCCAAGAATAAATCCACCGAAGACCGCGTGGATTCCGATCGTATCGGTGAACCAAGCGCTCAGGCAGAATAGCATTAAAATGAACGCCATCAGGGTCGGATTCACCTTGCCTTCGCGCTCGGCGATGGTCCCTAACTTATTTAGCAGTTTCTTGCCAATGGTCAGCATGAGCCCCGCGAAAAGGGTGCCTCCGGCGATGGCGATGACTGCCATTTTTGAATCCCCGCTGAAGCTGGCCAGCACGATGGCCAGCACGCACCATGCTGCGGCATCATCGATCGCACCTGCTGCTAGAGCCAGTGTGCCCAGTGATGTTCCGGAAAGCCCACGCTCGTAAATGATCCGCGCCAACATCGGGAATGCGGTGATGGCGATGGCCGCGCCCATGAAGAGCCCCGCTTCGTAAACTTTCGTCGTCGGCGAAAACAAGCCCGGCATCTTTATCAGCCATGGTGCGAGCAAGGCTCCCAGGATGAAGGGCACCACCATTCCGGCGATCGAAACACTGGCAGCACTGCGAACTCGGCTGCGGAAGAGCTCCGTTTTAAACTCCATCCCTACCAGAAACATATAAAGTCCCACGCCTAACTGGGATCCGATGAAAAGCATGCCACGCGTGTCTGCCGTGAAAAGTTGGGCGCTTTGGATCGGAAAAAAATAACCAAAAAGTGAAGGACCAAGAAGCACTCCTGCAATCATTTCACCCACCACTTGCGGCTGGCCGATTTTCCGCCCCAGCCAGCCTACTAACCGGCAGGCCAGTAAGATTGCGGCCATTTGTAAGAAGAAGGAGGCGGGAAGATGCTGCATGCGGCAGTTTTCTAGCGTCCTGCCTCTTTTTGGCAATTCTCAATTCGACGCACTTCGAACGGATCGACACCTGATGGAGTAGGTTATTTCACCGTGTCCGCCGCATTAGCTTTGCAATTCCGCCATGATTGCGACGAAGTTTCAGCCGTGGTCCTATGAAAGTTTTGCGCCTCTTATTTTTGCTTCTTTGTTCACGCTCCGCCCTCTCGGGAAACTCACTGGATTTCCAGCCTGACCCGGCGACCGTTCAACGCTTTGGTGTGGGCTACCGATATCCGCAGGCGGGATGGACGGTGCTGCACATCGAGGGCAGTCCCTATGAGCGGGGAATACAACACGGGCGACTAATGGCTCCGGAAATTGCGGGCTACATTGGTGTCCTCGCGGCGGCGGGAGATCCCGCATCGCCTCAGGAAAATTGGGCGGTGAGGCGGGAGTTCGTGAACACGATGTTCGCGCGGAAGTTCACCCCGGAGCTGTTGGAAGAGATGCAGGGAATCGCGGATGGCGCGGCGGCAGCAGGTGCAAAGTATGCAGGGCATCCGCTCGGTTTGTCGGACATCGTCATGCTTAACATGTCGATCGAAATTGAGGCGTTGAACATTGCCGTGGCGGCCACACCTAACATTACCGGTGAGTTTCATCCGCCTGCCCCGCGCCGCCGCCCACCGGGGCACTGTGGCGCGTTTGCTGCGAACGGAGCCGCGACCCGTGACGGCAAAATCGTATTCGGTCATGTCACGACGGATGATCTACGACCTGCCTGTTATTTTAATGTATGGCTGGATCTCCAACCGGCTTCCGGGCACCGCTTTGTCATGCAGACTGCGCCGGGTGGAATCTACAGCGGAATGGATTATTCTATCAGTGATAGTGGAATTCTGATGGCGGAAACTAACGTCTCTCAGACTCCTTTTGAAATGACAGGAATACCGCTGGCCTCGCGGGTGCGGCAGGTGGCGCAGTATGCAGAAAGCTTGGATCAGGTAGTCTCCATCATGACGGAAAATTCTAACGGCCTTGGTTCTGCTGAGTGGTTGTTAGCGGATCTAAAGCGTAATGAGATCGGGCTGCTCATGTTGGGAACTCGGCATCACAGGTTGTTCCGCAGCAGCAAGCAGGAATGGATCGACGGTGCAGAGGGGTTTTATTGGAGCTGCGACAACTGCAAAGACATGGCGGTGCGCTTGGATAGTGTCGCCTCGACGAACGGGCCACCGACTGCGGTGGCCTCGCCGGTCACCACTTATAAAGACGCGGTTTGGCTGGATCTTTATGAAAAGAACAAGGGGCGCATTGCCGCGGATTTCGGCAAGCTAGCTTTTACCACGCCCGGCTTGGTGAGCGCTTTCGCGGTGGATGGGCTATTTACGACGACCGATCTCGGCTTGCAAATGCGGAGCTGGGCTTGCTTCGGGCCGCCGGTCGGAAACATACGTTTACCCCAGTTTGGAGATCGGCAGAAGTTCCCTGAAATTCGCCCCTTAGTGGCGAATCCGTGGACGATTCTCCACTCCTCGCGGCCCGCCAACGAGCCGCAGGCCTTAGCTCCTCTAGCAGCGGACCTACATAATCCGGAGACCGGCGAATACCCCGGTCGAATGGAAATTTCGGCTGAGCCGCCGCACCCGCATCTCTGGCATGGGACTTTGCTGCCGGCGGAAGGTGCTGACATCTGGTTAGCAAATGGTTTTGCATTTTATGAAGGGTTGGCCATGCGCGAAAAGTATTTGGCAGAGAAGACACGGGAGTCCGGCAACGACGTCGGCGGGCTGGATGATCTAGCAACCGAGTTGAGCCATTACCGCTGCACCTATGAACTGGGCGCGAGAAGTCACGAAGAGCTGCCCCTCTCGAAATTGCGTCCAAGTTATCACGATGTCGCGTGGAACCAGATCTCTTCTGGGAAGGGAGTGCTGCTCCTACACAGTCTCAGAGGCTTGGTGGGGGGAGAGAAATTCGATGCTTTGATGGAGGAATTCGGGCAGGCAAACGCGGGGAAACCGGTGAGTTCCAAGCAGTTTCAGACATTCATCGAGAAAGGCACCAGCCGGAGTTGGTCCGCGTTTTTCGATGCTTGGCTCGACCACACTGGGCTTCCAATGTTAGATCTTGGGAAAATAGAAACCCATCGCGAGGGTGAGCGGTGGAGCACCAAGATCACCGTCCGGCGCCATGAAGCGAGCGCTCCTCTAGCAGTGGACGTCACGGTGGAAACCGCCGACAGTGAAAGCGCAGGCGTGTCCCGGTTAGAAAAATTAGAGGATACGATCGAAATCGTCACTAACGCGGCTCCGCGCCGGG
Source organism: Akkermansiaceae bacterium (assembly GCA_043758615.1). Lineage (GTDB taxonomy): Bacteria > Verrucomicrobiota > Verrucomicrobiia > Verrucomicrobiales > Akkermansiaceae > Luteolibacter. Next base: position 7,971 of record JAYVNE010000220.1, on the reverse strand, counting down.
TAGTGGTGGATAAATACCGGCTCTCGTCGTGTGGAAATGGCGCGCCTTTTACGGTTCTGGGCTATGACGATGATTTGGAGAACTCGCTCATTCTGTATGGTACGCTTGACGATGCGGATGCAAATCGTGAGGCCGCCATGATATTGCAAGACGTTTTGCGCCGCCGTTCACATGGTCTCGTGGTCCCAGCGAAGGCGGATACCATGGCGAGCGAGGATGAATTGCGGAATCACCATCTCATTCTGTTGGGTCATCCGGGTAATAACTCGCTGGCAGCCCGGTTCCAGAAACAGATTCCGATTTCGTTCGGCCCGCACTCGTTCACGCTGCGAGGAGCCGTTTACGCCCACCCCGAGAGTGCGGTGTTGGTGGCTGCTGAAAACCCCTTGAACCGCCGTTTCTCGCTCGTGCTCTATGCGGGTCTCGGCACTCTTGGAGCGGTCGGCCTCATCACCAAGCTGGATCAAGACGAGATCACCGATGCTCCGGTGGTGTTACTCCCAGCCGGAGAGTCGCCGCATGCCATGGTCTTGGTGCCGGATGATTTGGTCCGCGAGATCGCACCGGCGGATGTTTCGCAAAAATGATAATAGGTGGAATTCGCGGGCCAATCGACGACCGAAGATGAAGAGCTTTAGGCACCGCGAATCTGGCGAATCGAGCGAATCATAAAAGACAGCTCTCGTTTTTTCCTTATTCACCATCCTCTCTTCATTCGCCAGATTCGCATGATTCGCGGTGCCTGAATTTTCCCTTTGAATAGATATTATCCCAATGGCAGAGCCCAGGAACCGGCCACCCGCATTTCCAGCTTTCCTCTGGCGTATTCCGCTTCAATCTCTTGTTCGATGCGCCGCACCGAGATCGTTCAAACTCATTTTCAATCGCTGGAAATCTGGAAATCGGATCAAGTGACAGAGTTCCACGTGGCGGGGGCGATCCATGCCCTGTATCACCGGAACCGTTTTCTAACTGGACTGGCGTGGGATCTCATCGCGGCTGCGGCATTGCTGCGCAAAGACGGGCCACCACGGTCGATCCTGATGCTTGGGCTCGCGGGTGGGACGGCCTATCGAGTGCTGCGGTATTTGCTGCCGGATTGTAAACTAACGGCGATTGATATTGATCCGGAAATCGTGGATCTAGCACGGAAGCACATGGAGTTAGAATCGCTGGGGATCGAGGTGATCATCGGCGATGCTTATACGTGGCTGGAGAAGAACAAGCGGAAGTTTGATGTGGTGTTTGATGATATTTACTTGGCTGGGAAGACCGATGTCTTTCGCCCGCAGGCATGGAATCCGAAGTTGATGGTGCATTTGCGCAAAGCGATGGCTCCGGGAGGATTGTTGGCGGTGAACCTCGTGACCGGTGCCGGACATCGCACGATGCAATCGCTGACACGCAAAATTCTATCAGAGGGCTTTCCTGTCGTGCGCAGCCTGCGGACGGCGGAGGGCATGAACGAGGTGCTGGTGGCAGGCGAGGCAGTTGCCACGGCTCGTCAACTGGAGCCTTACCATGACGTTTTCAAAGATTGGCGGGACAGGATGTATTGGGATCGGGTAGAAGTGCGGCGAATCTAACTTACGATGAAAGATCCGATCCGCGCGCTTTACGAGGCTCAGGTTTATCCTGCCATGAGTCACCCCCTATCAGATCCGGCGGTGAGTGCCGTGGCGGCGTGGCTGGGCGGCTTGAAAACACCGCCTCCCGGGCGGGCTCGGATTTTGGAGATCGGCTGTTGTTCCGGGCATAATCTGATTCCGCTGGCGATGCGATGGCCGGAGAGCGAATGCATCGGCATCGATCTGGCAGAAACTTCGGTGAGAGAAGCGACGGAACGCGCTACGGCAGCCGGTGTTAGAAACGTGGTTTTTCAGGCGGCAGATCTGCGCGACTACAAACCTGATGGGGCTGGTTTTGATTTCATCATCGCTCACGGATTTTTCTCTTGGGTGCCGGATGAGGTGAAGGAGGTCTTGCTGGCCTTTTGCCGTGAAAATCTCAGCCCGTCAGGGATCGCGACGATCAGTTTCAATCTTGAATGCGGCTGGGCGGCGCGGTTTCCGGTAATTCGGAAGGTGAGGGCGATCCAGCAAGCGAGGGGAGGAGATTTGATCCAGGCACTTGAGATTTTGCGCTTCGTGACGGAATCAGATTCCTCTGAAATCGCAATCATCGATGACATGTTAGCGAAAGGGCCCGCGATTCTTGCTTTCGATGATTTTGGTCCCGTGAACGATCCGTGGCCGTTAGATCGATTTACTCAAGCGGCGTCAAACGCAGGGCTGCGCTGGCTAGGTGAAACAGATCCTGCGGAAAACATCCCGTCCATTCTCAGTGACACGGTGGTGGAACATCTGGCGGAAACGATCCAAGAGCCACTGGCATTTCAACTCGCTGCGGATGCGGCTGCAGGGAGGACATTTCGCTCCGGGGTGTTGTGTCGCGCCGATGCACCGCTGATGACGCAAATCCCATCTGGTGGATTGTTAGAATTTTCCGTGAGGGCGGGGAAGGAGCCTGCGGATGAGAGCGCAATGGAAATCTGGCGGGCGATTCGGTCGTTTGCACCGGCGTGTGTGGCGATGCGCGAGGTGCTCGTGAAATTGCCGGAATGGGATGCGCGCGAACTGGTCAGCCTTCTGTATGATGGAATCACGAATGGTTGGATTTTGCCACGGATTGAATCGTTGGGTTTTGAATCACAGCCTTCGGCTTTTCCCCGTCTCAATGCGTTTCGTTTGCTGTGTGCGCGCGAAGGCTTGCCACTGGTGGATGCGTGGCACAGGCCGTGCAGCTTTCCTGAAAAGCACTATGCGGTTCTTGCTGCGATGGATGGCTCACGGAGCCTAACGGAGCTTGCTGCGTTTTCACAAAGTCACTGCCCGGAGCTGGCATTCGACCCATGGCTTCGACATCTCGCAGGGCGCGGGATGTTTGCCTAACAGGTATGAATTACTTGGTGCCGATCACCTCTTCGCAAGGGTGATGAGGGTGAAAGTTTTTCGGAAGGCATCTGCATGAAGGCTTCATCGTCATCGGGTCGATCGGAGGGACTGTGCGACAGGATGTGGCGATGAAGGCAAGTCCAAGGAGCGAGAGCAGCAATAGGGATTTCATCAGTTTGAATAGGTGCGGATGAGTCCTAGCAAACTGGTGTAAAAAACTCCAGAAATCTCTTTCACTCAATCACGTGATAGGCTGCACGTTTGGAACTGATGGGCCTTCAGCCTGTTTGAAATGGGTCTTGGCGCGGGCCATGAATGTGCCGAGGCAGAGGTCGGCGATGGGAAACACCACGTTGAAATTTTTATGCATGTAGCGGTGATGCAACAAATGATGGCCATTCAGGCGGCGGAACCACCATGGCTTTTCCACTCGGCGGGCCTTTGGCAAATGCATGCACCAGTGGATGTATTCGTAGAAACAATAGTAAAAGGTGAAGGCGCAGAAGCCACCGATCACAAAAGCCCATTGACCCGTGAGGTAGGACAGAATCAAAAATGGAATAACCCCTATCAGGACGAGCACCGGCCCATTCCACCAAGCCATCGGGATGGTTTCCTTGTCCTTTTCGTCGATGAGATGATAGGTGTGATTTGCCTTAAAAGTCCCGTGATGAACGACTGCGTGGGCTTGGAAGGCGTAGCGAAAATTTCCAACCGGGCGGTGCATGACATATTTGTGAAGGGTCCATTCAAAAAATGAGGCGAACACGATGCCGACAACGAAGCCAGCGAGGCACCAAAGGGTAAAAATGAGCATTGAATTGAGGATGTATGGTTTTTCAGCCGACGCACGGCTACACAGGGGTGTTGCGCCTGACAAGTCCAATCGTCCGGTAGAATCGCTACAAAGCGAGGAGAAGAATTCGTTCGCGGGTTGCAGGCCGGGGTTTACGATGAGAAACTTAAGGATGCAGTTTCCTATGATAAGCCAATGCCATTAATTGAGAATTCCACTTATCATGCTCCCTCGTGGCTGCCGGGAGGGCACATCCAGACCATTGTCCCTGCGCTTTTCAGGAAATTGCCCCGCGTAACGACGCGTGCGGAGCGCCTCGAGCTGCCCGATGGAGATTTTCTGGACCTCGAATGGGCGGACCAAGGTCGCTCGCGCCTCGCCATTTTATCCCACGGCCTTGAAGCCCATTCCGGCACGGAATACATTCAAGGCATGGCCGCCGCGCTGATCCGCCGCGGTTGGGATGTGCTGGTCTGGAATTTTCGGGGTTGTGGTGAGGAGCCGAACCGCCTGCTCCGCATGTATCACAGCGGGGCAACGGAGGATTTGGAAGCGATTGTCTCCCACGCATTGGCCACCCATCCCGCCGCAAGTATCGACCTCATCGGGTTCAGTTTGGGCGGGAATCTCGTTTTGAAATATCTCGGAGAAAACCCTGCGGGCCTCTCGCCACGACTCCACCGGGCCGTGGTGTTTTCCGTGCCCTGCGATCTGGCGTGCTCATCGCGCACGCTCTCGAAGCCGTCTAACAAAATTTACATGGAGCGCTTCCTCGTCAACATGCGGGCGAAAATCCGGGTAAAAAAGCGGATGTTTCCCGACCTGCTCGATCTTTCCGGGCTCAATCGAATCCGCACGTTCCAAGAGTTCGACGATCGTTTCACCGCTCCAATCCATGGCTTCCGTGACGCGGCGGACTATTGGAAGCGAAATAGTTCTCGCCAGTTTCTTCCGGAAATTTCCCTGCCTACGTTGCTCCTGAGCGCGGAAAACGATCCGTTTCTCGGGCCGGATTGTTACCCGCGTGATGAAGCAGTAGCGAGCGGGTCATTTTACTTCGAAGCCCCAAAAACCGGCGGGCATGTGGGATTTTCGCCCGCCGGACGAGCACCGGAATATTGGTCGGAGAGCCGCGCACTCGGTTTTTTGAGCGAACCGCCCATGTTTTGACGCACTCAACAACCAGTGGGACTTTGCCAGATTCTGCGCGCATGCCCATGCTCATTTACTCTTACTTATTTACAATCTCTGGAGCCGATTTGTAAGGACGATCAAAAACTACAGCGGCCATACCGAGGCGATCACAAGCCGCTACGAACTGCGCCGCAGTTGAGTTTACGCATGAAATGAACCACGCCGGAGATCTGCCAACATCTCCTGAATCAACACGGTCATGAGTCGGATAAAGTTGCTTTCATCGAGCTGTTTTTCCATCTCGTTTTCGTATTTGCGATCACGCAGCTGTCCCACTCTCTAATCGGGAACTTCAGGCCTGCCGGGACGCTTTTTGTTGTTAGTAATGATGCAGGTAGGAATGGTTGTCCCGGTGGCGGAGCATCTGGCACCGTGGCTTCTTTCCGGCATCGTGATCATGATTCTGTTCGCGCTGGCGGCTTGGGAAAAGCAATTGCACTGCATGACGGATCGAATTTCTGGCGTGAATCACGTCTTGCCGCCTGCCTCTCTGCCTGCTTCCCTTCGCACCCAACCTTTCAAATATATGGCCAACAAAGACGTTACAGATCCCGCCCGCATGGAAAAAATCGTGTCGCTGTGCAAACGCCGCGGCTTCATTTTCCAAGCGGGTGAAATTTATGGCGGTCTCAACGGCTGCTGGGATTACGGCCCACTCGGTGCCGAACTGAAGCGTAATTTGAAGGACTACTGGTGGCGGAAAACCGTGCAAGAGCGCGATGACGTGCTGGGCATGGACGGCGCGATTCTAACGATGGAGCAAGTGCTGGTATCGTCGGGGCACGTCGGTGGGTTTTCGGATCCGATGGCAACGTGCAAGCATTGCCAGAAGCACATTCGTTTCGATCAATTGCAGAGCATGATGGCGGAAGCGGAGTGGCCTCAGTCGCTCGCCGGTGCCATGACCGTCACAGCAGAAGGTCACATCGCGGGAGCTTCCGTCAATGGGGAGCAGCTCAAACGATGGGCTAACAAATACGGCAAGAAACTGGCACCCGGCCTAGCCTTAGTTCGGAATCCGGATGTCACGTTGAGTTTGTTCATCGAGGAATCGGAGCGCCTCGGCCAATCCATGGAACCCTGGCATTTCTATCAGCTGATGGCCACGGAACAACTTGCCCAGACAGGCCTGCAAAATCCATGCCCGCATTGCGGTGGCGTGCTTTCCGAGCCAAAGCAGTTCGAGCTCATGTTCAAAACTAACATGGGCGCGACGGGAGACGGCATCGCCTACCTCCGCCCGGAGACCGCACAATCGATTTTCTGCCAATATAAGAACGTGCTCGACTCTAACCGCGTTAAACTGCCCTTCGGCATCGCGCAATGCGGCAAGTCGTTCCGCAACGAGATCAACCCACGCAATTTCACCTTCCGTTCGCGCGAGTTTGAGCAAATGGAGATCGAGTATTTCTGCCACCCTAACGATGGCCTGCGCCTAACGGAAGAGTGGCTTGCAGAACGCCTGAAATTCTACGGAGAAATCGGCATCCCGCGCGAAAAGCTGCACATCCTCGATATCCCGGATGGCGAGCGCGCTTTCTACTCACAGAAAACTTACGACATCGAATACGAATTTCCCTTCGGCATTCAGGAACTCGAAGGCGTGGCCTATCGGACGGATTACGATCTCGGCGTGCATGAAAAAGGCGCGGGTAAATCACTCGTTTACTTCGATGAAGAAACGAAGGAAAAATTCCTTCCCCACGTCGTCGAGCCGTCCGCTGGTTGCGACCGCACGGTGCTCGCGCTGATTTGCGAGGCGTTCGATGAAGAATTACTAACAGACGAAAAGGGTAAGGAAGACGTGCGGACAGTTCTGCGTTTCGTTCCCCGCATGGCTCCTATCAAAGTCGGCATTTTTCCCCTGCTGAAAAAGAACGAGGAACAAGTCGCGATCTGCCGGGAGATTCAAAAGACACTCCAACCGTGGATGAACGTTTTCTACGACGATGGTGGTGCGCTCGGCCGCCGTTATCGCCGCCAAGACGAAGTGGGCACGCCATTCTGCGTCACCGTCGATTTCGAAACGCTCGGTGAACAAGGCGAAGAGCTCAAAGGTACTGTCACCGTCCGTCATCGCGATTCGATGGAGCAAGAGCGCCTCCCGATCAGCAGCCTGCTCGCCTGGCTGCTAGAGCGCGTCAGATAAAGTGACACAGGCATTCCTGCCTGTTCTTCTCCAATTATTCAGACTCACTCAGCCGCGTCCGCCCCTCATTTTTCAAACCACTCCCTCGGCGGTGCAATCACCCGCAGCCCATCAATCCTTCTGAAATGCACGTCCGATGTTAGGACTGCAGCTCCGATTGCAATCGCGCTCGCCGCAATGACCACATCCGTTCCCGGAATGACCAGTCCTTTGCGGTCCAGCTTCCAGGCAAGCGCGGCAGCAGCATCCCACAACCGGTTAGTTGTGGGAATATTCACCATCACGTCCATAAAATCATTGAGCCTGCGGTAGGCATTCGGAGACTTTACTCCACGAAGGACCTCCACCCGCACCATCCCACAGACTGCTAGATTGCGTACTCCCGCCCAGCGGTAAAGCCATGGCGCAGGATCCCCGCGATACCTCATGAGGTCGATGAACACATTGCTGTCGATCAAGACTTCACTTTCCATATTTCTTGGGATCTTCGGCGACTTTACTGCTCAACGGATCATACACGGCCAAGTTCTTGGGATCGTACCCGGGGAAAACGGCATCTTCCCATTCTTCAGCCGTTAAGCCCAAGCCCTCCGTGCCAAAGCGACGGAACCGCGCCTTACGGTCCAGTTCACGCAATGCCATTTCGACGGCTTCGGTCTTACTTTCATAACCGTATTCGTCCATGACCCGCTTCAACAAATCTTCATCTATGTGCATCGTCATCTTCATGCCATACTCGGTATGGCATGAGGCTCGCGTTGTCGAGATTTTTTTCAATATCCTCCTCATTTTACCGGCTGCTACAGCGCGTGAGCTAAAGTGACACAGGCATTCCTGCCTGTTCTTCTCCATGATCATCCTCACCCACCCGAGCCCGC
>JAYVNE010000219.1:0-9701 GCA_043758615.1 Akkermansiaceae bacterium | reverse complement strand
TGTCATGATCCACGGAGACGAAACGAACTGCCATGCGTGGAGTGTGATCGAAGGGCGGCGGATTTAGAAGCTTCTTCTAAGTCCGACAGGCTGCTAGGAGGATCCTTGCTAATCCGCCGCCACCGCCCAATTTGGAACTCCTTGATCGACGGTTTTGGGAATCACACTCCAGGCCGTGGGCGTTTTGAGGGCGCGCGACCGGCATGGGACGTTCTTCACCCTGGCCGGCCTTGGGCAGAGAAGTGCGCTCCCTCTTCATTATCCGCAGAGCAAATAAGACATCATATCGATCAATACTGGACAGCATACCAGAAGGCCGAACTTGAAGAAGAGAGTGAAGATTGAATTTCTATCAGGGATTTTCCCCGAAGGTTGGGCTGACGTGGATAATCTGCTGACGCTGGCCAACCACTATGGCATTAAGTTAACCCCGGTCGATAGAGAACCAGCTACAGAATTTACCGGTCTTTCACCCGCTCGACGTTTGCTCCGAGCATGAGGAGTTTTTCATCGATATGTTCGTAGCCGCGATCAATATGATAGAGGCGGCTGATTTCGGTGGAGCCTTTCGCGGTAAGGGCGGCTAACACCAACGCGGCGGAGGCGCGGAGATCGGAGGCCATGACGGGGGCGGCGGATAGCTGGGCGACGCCGCGAACGACGGCGGTGCCATTGTCCACCTTCACGTCGGCACCCATGCGCTTCAGCTCGGCGCAATGCATGAAGCGCTGTGGGAAGATGGTGTCCTTAATCACGCTGATGCCAGGAGTGGTCACTAACAAGGCGGTCATTTGCGCTTGCATATCGGTAGGATAGGCTGGGTAAGGAGCGGTGCTGATTTCCACGCCTTGGAGGGTGCCTTCGCCGCGGTGCACGGTGCAAACGTCTCCTGCTTCATTGAAATCGACACGATGGCCGGATTGCTCGATGGCGGCAGTGATCGCTTTCAAGTGCTCGCGGCAAACGCGGCGCAGCGTGACTCCTTCACCTGCTAGAGCGGCGGCGCACATGAAGGTGCCGGCCTCGATGCGGTCTGGAATGACGGTGTGCTCGACGCCATGCAGTTCCTTCACTCCCTCGATCACGATTCGGCGGGTGCCTGCTCCGGTGATTTTTGCGCCCATGGAGTTGAGGAAATTCGCGAGATCGAGCACTTCCGGCTCGGCGGCAGCAGACTCGATGACGGTGATGCCTTCTGCTAGGGTGGCGGCCATCATGACGTTGTCGGTGCCGAGAACGGTCGGGCCGTGGGTGCCACGGAGGTCGATTTCCGCTCCGCGCAGGCCGTTAGGAGCGGTGAGGGTGATGTTTCCTCCTTCAAATTCGACTTTCGCGCCGAGGGCCTCGAAGCCGCGCAAATGCAGGTCGATCGGGCGATCCCCGATAACGCAGCCACCGGGAAGTGAGACGACGCAGCGGCCTTTTCTCGCAAGCAGCGGGCCCATGACGCAGATCGAAGCGCGCATCCGGCGGACTAATTCGTACGGCGCTTCTTCGATGATATCCGCGCAAGTGATGCGGACGGTGCCGGACGAGCGCTCGACGTCAGCCCCGAGGGCGCTGAGAATTTGGATCATGTAGTTCGTGTCTGAAACGTCCGGCACACGGCGGATGATGCAGTCATCGCTGGTGAGCAGGGCGGCGGCGAGGATGGGCAGCGAGGCGTTTTTCGAGCCGGAAACATTGATGGTGCCGCGCAGGGTGGAGCCGCCGTGAACTACGAGTTTGTCCATTGGGAATCTGAGATTTGAAATTTGAGATTTGAAATTGGCGTCACGGACGCCGGGCGAAGGGGAAGCGGGGGATTCCAGAGAGATCGGTTTTTACTTCGATGTCTGTAAAGGCGGAAGCTTTGAGAATTTCGGCGACTTGTGAAGCCTGATCGTGGCCAATTTCCAAAACGATCCAGCCGCCGGGCTTCAGTCGTCCAAATGCCTCCGGAATGAAGCGCCGGATGAGGTCCAGTCCGTCGTGGCCAGAGAAAAGCGCGAGCGCCGGATCGTGGCTGACCTCGCGGGAAATCGTCGTCCGCTCGGCATCCGGGACGTAGGGAAGGTTCGCTACGATGCCATCGAACAGGCCGTTGACGGCGGAAAATAGATCACTGTGGAGGAAAACAGCGTTTTTCACCTCAAGAGACGCGGCATTTTCCTGGGCGAGGGAAAGCGCGTCTGGGGAAACATCGGCGAGTGTGACCTGCCAGTTAGGCCGCTCGTTGGCGAGTGTGAGCCCGAGCACGCCGGAGCCGCAGCCCATATCGAGGACTTGGGAATCCGTGGGCAGCTCCCATTTTAAAATCCATTCGGCGAGTTCTTCGGTCTCGGGGCGCGGGATCAGGGCACGGCCATCGGTTTTGAATTCGTATTTATGGAAATAAACGGTGCCGAGCAAATGTTGGAGCGGAATGCCCTCGCCCCGTTTTTTCAGAGTTTCGCGCAGCGGCACCAAGTCGGATTCCTCGATGAGATGGTCGAAACGGAGGTAAAGGTCCATCCGCGTGCAGTTCAGTTGGCGGGCGACGAGCATCTGCATGTTTCGCCGGGCGTCTTCGATTCCGCGTTTTTCGAGATAGCGTGTGCCGCCATCGATTGTTTCCAGAACCGTGCTCATTCGTAAAGACGGCCGGAGATTGCGTGGGTGATGCGAAATTACAAAAGAAAACTGAGATGATGGGTGAGTGCGGAAAATAGCGGGGACGGACCGTCGAGGTGCCCGGAAACGGATTTTTTCAGAAAAATACAATATAAGTAAAAAAATCTTGCGCAGGGGGGTGGGTCGTGGTGTTCTCCCCGCCCGCCCAACTGGGTGGATTCATTCATTTCCCATTACGGCCATGGCCTACGCAGTGATCAAAACCGGCGGTAAACAATACCGCATCCAAGAAGGCGACAAATTTGATGTCGAGAAGCTCGACCTTGATGTCGATTCCACAATCACCTTTGACGCGCTGATCGTCGGTGAAGGCGACTCCGTGAAAATCGGTGCCCCTCTCGTCGAAGGTGCTTCCGTGACTGCTAAGGTCATCAACCAATATCGCGGACCCAAGGGCGTTGCCTTCAAGTTCAAGCGCCGCAAGGGCTTTCACAAAACCATCGGCTTCCGCCGTGCTCTGACCACGCTCGAGATCACCTCGATCGCTGGCTGATTCAACCACTTACTCCCCTACTTCCATGGCCCATAAAAAAGGACAAGGTTCCGTCAAGAACGGTCGCGACTCACGCAGCAAGCGCCTCGGCGTGAAAAAATTCGGCAGCCAAGCCGTCATTGCGGGTAACATCATCATCCGCCAGCGCGGCACGAAAGTGCATCCGGGCCTCGGCGTCGGAATCGGCAAGGATCACACGCTTTTTGCTCTCGTCGATGGACGTGTCTTTTTCGATAAGGACGGACGCCGCGTGAACGTGGTGGTTCCTGCCGCAGTCGCAGCGAACTGATCCGAGCATCATTATTTTTAAAAGGCTGCTTCCTGTCTGGAGGCGGCCTTTTTTCTTGTTCAGAATGGTTGAAAGTTCCAGTGGCTCTTGTCAATAATCCTCAATTCAATTTCGGACATTGGAGTTGAAACTGATGAAAGTGTCATTGTAACACAAGAAATAACTGGACTATTTCTTGACGATTGAGACTCTTTTGCATGCGTTCACTTGAACTGTTTTCTGGTGCTGGCGGGTTGGCCCTTGGGCTAGAAGACGTTGGATTTGATTCGGTAGCCCTTGTGGAAAGAAACCGAAGTGCATGTGCTACTTTGCGGCACAACCGGCCTCATTGGAATGTGATTAGCGATGACGTCAGAAATCTTCGTTTCAGTGAGTTCGGTCCTGTTGATCTTATTGCGGGTGGGCCTCCTTGTCAGCCTTTTTCGATGGGTGGCAAGGCCAATGGATATGACGACCACCGGGATATGTTTCCTCAGGCAGTGCGTGCTGTTCGCGAACTCGAACCACGTGCTTTCGTTTTTGAAAACGTTAGAGGATTGCTTCGTCCGGGTTTCCGTAACTATGTTGAGTATATTCGACTTCAGCTGACCTATCCGGATTTTCCAATTTCAATGAATGTGGATTGGCAGAAGAATTTTCAACGGTTGGAGCGCCACCACACATCGAAGTCGTCTGGAACCGGCCTGCGATATAAAGTAACGCTCAACCTTGCAAATGCTGCCAATTACGGGGTCCCACAACACCGGCACAGGGTGTTTTTTGTTGGCTTTCGTGATGATCTGAACGCGCGTTGGTTTTTCCCATCTGAGACCCATAGCGCTAACGAATTGCTTTATGATCAGTACGTTACGGGAACTTATTGGGAACGCCATGGACTCAGGAAGCCAATCAATACCCCGTTATCCCTGAAAATAAAAATCAATGATCTGGAGAGAGGCATACTTCCTACCACCAAACCTTGGCGGACTGTCCGCGACGCGATTTCAGATTTGGGTGATCCTCGTCACAATTCAGCGTGGCTGAATCACCGGTATCAACCGGGTGCTCGAAGTTACCCCGGGGCCACACCGGTAGCCCGATGGATGAACCCTCGAAAGCATTGAAAGCGGGCGATCATGGGGTTCCTGGCGGAGAAAACATGCTTAGGCATTCGAATGGTAAAATACGGTATTTCAGTGTCAGGGAAGCCGCTCGAATCCAGAAATTTCCCGACAGTTTTGAGTTCCCTGGCTCATGGACAGAAAGCTTGAGGCAGTTGGGAAATGCTGTTCCGGTATTGTTGGCCTCGACAGTTGTGGGTTCCGTAGCTAGCAAGATCCAGACACATGCCAGAAAGGAAACCGTTCAATCCAATTGCGATTCCGAATATCGCTCTGAATCTCGCGCTTGAGGTTCTCGAGCAAACAGCTCACCCGCTTCCCCCGGTCCATAGGCCGGTTGGTGCGGGAGTGTATTTGCTCTACTATCGTGGCAATTTTGAGCCTTATCTACCTTTTCAGGAACCGAATCGTGCGAAACTCCCCATTTATGTTGGAAAAGCTGATCGAAAGGGCATGCGGAAAGGATTCAAGTTTGATCCACCACAAGCCCACGAGATTTCAGGGCGTCTCCGTGCGCACATAAATTCTATAACACTTGCGAGCAACTTGGAATTGTCCGACTTTTTTTGCCGTTACCTCTCTGTGGAGGATTCATTCATTGGCCTTGCGGAATCGATCCTGGTGTCAGTCTTTGACCCTCTTTGGAACCGAATTCTTGATGGCTTTGGCAACAATCCTACTGGTACTCCACGAGAAGGCCAAGCCATCTCCAAATGGGATCAATTTCACCCTGGTAGGCAAAGAGGAAGGGCGTAAGTCGGGTTGATCCAGCGGTTTTGTCTCAACAGGTTGTGGGATATTTTGAGAGTCCTGAGGAACTGCCGGATGAAAGGTTGACGCTAATTCGACAGCGTATTGAAAAATACGGCTTGGGATAATTGATTGCAGCGCCAAAAGAGCTGGCAGAACCAGCACTAGTATTTTTTGCTAGGGTCGGATTTCAAATTTTCTTAATGCATTGGTTCTGAGATTAATTGGATTTTACGATGATCTTTATTTCACGATGGATGGCCTTTGTCATGGTTGTAATTTGTTTGTCAAACTGCCAGAGGGGCCGGAGTTTCGGGCAACCTAAAGCGGTGCCCGTGAGTGCGGACGGCGCGCTGGAGCTACGGCTGATGAGTTTCAACGTGCGCTACGAGAACGAGGAGGACAAGGACTCGCACGCATGGCGGCAGCGGGTGATCGGTGCCGTCCACATGCTCCGCGCGCAAAAGCCGGACGTCTTTGGCGTGCAGGAAGCACTTCATGGACAGGCTGCGGATTTGTGGGCTTCGCTCCCGGATTATGAGTTTTTCGGAGTGGGCCGTGACGATGGAAAAAGGGCAGGAGAATACTCCGGATTGTTCTATCAACGCGACCGCTTCGAAGCGGATGCTGCGGACTGCGGGACGTTCTGGCTTTCCGACACGCCGAAAGTTGTGGCTTCAAAAACTTGGGGCAACGAGATCCCGCGCGTGGCGGTCTGGCTTCATTTGTTAGATCGCTCGACCGGGCGCGGGTTCTATGTATTTAACACGCACTGGGACCACAAGAACCAGGCGTCACGCGAAAAAGCGGCCATCCTGATTGCTGATAGAATCGATGCGCGGAAACATGCGGATCAGCCGGTGATTCTGCTAGGTGATTTCAATTCAAACGAGTCGAACGCCGGAATAGCCTATCTGGTTGGCAAGCAAACGCCCCTGGCGGGAAGTGAACGGATGTGGCAAAATGGGCTGCTAGATACATTTCAGGCGTTGCATCCGGGTGAGAAAAACCGCCGGACACTGCACTTCTGGACTGGCAGCACCGAGGGTAATCTGAAGGTAGATCATATCTTGGTGAGCAAGGGCGCGAAGTTGGGGGACGCGGAAATTCTATCGGGAGATCAACCCATGGTTTCTGATCACTTCCCTGTGATGTCGCGGGTGGTTTTCCCCTCAAAGTAACGCTGCCTCCACGCGTCCGGTGGTTTCTGTCACCGCGAGACGCATGGCTTAAAGCACACCTTGCTCGCGGAGTTCCTTATCCACTTCATCATAGTCTGGAGAAACGATTCCTGCATCACGGATGCGTTGGATGTTCCGGCGGACGCCAAATTTGCTGCGCGGACCAGTCACCAAGCCCGTCACTCCGCCAACCACGAATGGCAGCAACGCAGCGATTCCCAGCGCACCCAGCCCGATTCCAACGCCACGGCGCGCGCTGCGATGCATCAAATCTCCCAACAGCAAACCCGCCGCCGCGCCCAGCAATGCCGGTGCGGTGAGAGCGCTGTTTTCAATCCACGCGGGAGTCGCCAATTCGGAATACTCATCTGCCATGCCTTTTGATTACTCTTTTCCCAAACTAACTACAACCTCGGAAAAGGAAAATGTTACAGATTCCCGCTTTTCCAACCCGCTCGTTTGAGACAAGCTTCCGGTATATGTCCGCCATTGAAAACATCTACGCACTGATTCTTGCTGGTGGCTCTGGGACCCGATTCTGGCCCCTAAGCCGCAACGCCCGCCCGAAGCAGTTACTGGACCTTTTCGGAGACGGAACCCTTTTAGAGCAAACGATTAAGCGACTCGAAGGGCTTGTTCCTTTGGAGAATATTCTCATCCTAACCAATGTCCAACAGATTGAAGGCGTGCGTGAAATCGCTACCATGCTGCCGCCGGAAAACATTTTCTCCGAGCCCGCAAAACGCGATACCGCTCCCGCAGTCGCCCTTGGAATCGGTCTAATCGCTGCTCGGAATCCCGATGCGCTCATGATGGTGCTACCCGCCGATCAACTCATCCAAGACACCGCCGCTTACCACTCCGTGATGCGCGATGCCCTCGCCGCCGCCATGAAATCCAATGGGCTGGTCACCATCGGCATCAAACCGACATGGCCTTGTCCTTCATACGGATACATCGAACGCGGCGGACGTGCTAACATTCCTGGCCTCCAATGCGAACACCCACCCGTGGAAGTGACTCGATTCAGGGAAAAACCCAACCCCGAGCTCGCTGAAAAATTTCTCGCGCAGGGAAATTTCTCATGGAACGCCGGCATGTTTGTGTGGTCGCTCCCCACCGTGATCAAGCAGCTCACCAACCATGCGCCACAGCTCTCGAATTTCATCTCCGAGCTTCGCAAATCCAATGATATTCCGGCCACCGTTGCCGCGCAGTTTCCCAAGCTCACTCCGATCTCTATCGACTACGCGCTCATGGAAAAGGCCGACCGCGTCCTCAACATCGAGGCTACATTTGATTGGGACGACGTCGGCTCGTGGATTTCCGTTGCGAAATACCTCGATCAAACCGGAGATGACAACCGCTCTAACGAGTCAATCACCGAAATCGGTTCGAAAAAAAATATCGTGTTCAACGCTCGTCCGGGTTCACGCATCACGTTGTTAGGTGTGCATGATCTCATCATCGTCCAGACGGAAGATGCCATCCTCATCGCGAACCGACACGAAGCAGATGCGATCAAAAAACTCTCCGACGTACTACCACCGGAACTACTCTAAAAGTTAGAAAACTGGTAGAAGATCCCAAAAAACGGACCGCGGGATTCATCCCGGCCTTCATTCATTCATTTTTTTCATCTCAGCCATCAACTCTCAACCCACAACCACCCCGCACCCCGCACTCGGCATCGATCATGGCGACGCCCGCATTGGCATCGCTGCGACCGATGATTTCGGCATCCTCGCGCACCCGGTCGAGACAATCGATCAAAGCAAGGGAAACCCCATCGAGCGCATCGCGCATCTCGTAGAATTTCGTAAAATCCAAACCCTCGTGCTCGGCCTACCCGTTCGCATGGATGGCAGTGAAGGAACCTCTGCCGCCAAAGTGCGCGCTTTCGCCGATCTCCTGCGCGAGCGGGTTTCAACGATTCCGCTCGTTTTCGTCGATGAAACACTAACAACCTCCAGTGCCGCCGCAAAACTCCGCGAAGCCGGTCGCAGCGCAAAACAGCAAAAAGCGATCCTCGACCAAGCCGCCGCCGTCGAAATTCTCAACATCTGGATGGGAGAGGTTTGATACCCGATGGTTGATCGTGAAGAATGGACGCTCACCTCTTTCTATCAACTATCAACTCCGAACGATCAACATCTTCATGCGCCTTAAACTAACAATCGCCTACGATGGCCGCCCCTATAACGGATGGCAAACGCAGGTTGGCGGAAACACCGTGCAGGACATCCTCGAGGTGGCGATGGCGGAGGTCGCGAAACAGCCGATTCGACTTCACGGCTCCGGGCGGACGGACACCGGCGTGCATGCGCTCGCGCAGATCGCCCATTTCGACGCGCCGCCGGAAATCACTATGAATCCCTTCAACTGGGTGCCCGCCCTCAATTGCAAACTTCCCGCCACCATCCGGGTGATGGCCTGCGAAGAAGTGCCTGCGGATTTCCACAGCCGCTTTTCCGCTAGCGGGAAAATCTATCATTTCGATCTCTGCACGGACCCTATCTTGCCTCCGCTCAAGGCAGGGCTTGCATGGCACATTCCGCGCCAGCTTGATGCAGATGTTCTTTGGGACGCGCTCGCACTTTTTATTGGCCGCCATGATTTCCATGCCTTCGCCGCCTATCGGGGCAACGAGACGCCGGACATCAACTGGTATAGAACGATTGAATCCGTGGAGCTCACGACTCTCCAAGACGGCTATCAGATCAGCTACAATGGCGATGGCTTCCTCTATAAAATGGTCCGTCTCCTCACCGGTGGCGCCGTCCACGCCGCGCAGGGTCGCATCCGGTTAGATGACTTCGCCGCTTTGCTTGATCAATCACCCGGGCTCCCGTTAGGAAAGTCTCCGCTCTGTGCTCCCGCAGATGGGCTTTTTCTCAAGGAAGTCATTTATCCGTGATTTCATCGGCCCGTGGCGGATTCCAAACCTCTCATTGATGAGGAAAAGCTCTCCTGTTGGAAGCTGCTAGATAATTTCCGCAGGCGTCTCCCCGTCGTTCAGGCCAAGGCCACCAAGCCCGCAACTCGTCCTGGCGGCCCCGAACGCCTGATCCGCACGGGATGTCGTTGGGCAGCTTGATCCATTTGCGTAGCCAGCTCTCGCGAAGTTCGCAGAACTCTTCCATGAGTTCGTAAGATCTCACGCCGCAGAGCACGGCGGCGAAGGCGATAAAGAGAATTTCGCCGAAATGATGAAGGGTATTGCCACCGGTGCGCTG